>NZ_QLYT01000030.1:0-188301 GCF_003269305.1 Paenibacillus sp. MDMC362 | reverse complement strand
ATGGGCTCTTTTTTATTTAGTTCCAGTAGGTGTCGCACTTCATATTACAATCCGTCATATCAAAAAACTAACTCTGCTCCTCGCTTACCTTCACCAGCTGTTTCCCCAGATTCTCCCCGGAGAAGAGCCCCAAAAACGCCTCAATGGTCTTCTCGAAACCATCGACGATATGTTCGGCGTACTGAATGTTGCCATCCCTCAGCCATTCGGCCAGCTCATGCAATGCCTCATTGTACCGACTGGCATAGTCGCCGACCAGAAAGCCCTTCATCAGTGCCGTATTGGTCAACAGCAGGCTCTGAATTCTCGGGCCCGTATCGGGTTTTTCCAGGTTATAGAGTGCGATTTGGCCGCAAATCGGAATCCGTGCATTTTTGTTGATCAGACGGAGCACCGCATCCGAAACCTCACCGCCGACATTGTCAAAATAGACGTCCACCCCATTCGGGCAAGTTTCCGCTAAAGACGATGCCAGATCTTCGTTCCGGTAATTGATCGCTGCATCAAACCCCAGCTTCTCCGTCAAGTAATTGGTTTTCTCGTCAGAACCTGCAATACCGATCACCCGGGTCCCTTTGATCTTGGCAATCTGCCCGACAATCATGCCAACGGCGCCTGCGGCACCCGATATCACTACGGTCTCGCCTTCCTTCGGCTGACCGATATCCAGCAGTCCGAAATAGGCAGTCAAACCGGTCATCCCCAGCACGCCCAAGGCGGTCGATACAGGTGCCAGATCCGGATTAACCTTACGCAGCGTCCCGGTCCGCACGGCGGAAAAGCGCTGCCAGCCCCATGTTCCCGCAACATAATCGCCTGTCCGATAGGTCGGATCCGTCGATTCCATGACCTGCCCTACTGCGCCTCCAGCGATAACCTGCCCTACTTCGTAGGGTTTCGCATAACTCTTGGCATCGCTCATTCTGCCCCGCATATACGGATCCACCGACAAGTACACGGTCCGTACCAGGACCTCCCCAGCTTGCGGAACGGGCAAAGGCTGCTCCTCCAATATAAAATCCGACTCCTCCGGCATGCCTTGCGGCCTTTTGGCTAGTATAATTTGTTCGTTCACAGACATCTGAGTCCCTCCTTTTAAAAAAACCGTCATCCTATCCTTACCCATTTTGTCCGTTTACAAATTTCCTAGCCCTAAAGCTCCCTCCTTAACAAGCGGTGCTTTCGCGTTCGGTGCCTAATCCTTTATCTGCTCTTAACGAGCAAATTAACGGCATCCTGCACAAGCTTCTCCGTATCCTCGCCATTCTCTTCGGCCTTCCGTACACAATCCACCAGATTGGAGCTGACGACAACGCCAATGGTTCGGTCGATCGCCGTCCGCGAAGCGGATAGCTGGGTGATGACCTCCCTGCAGTCCTTGTTCTCCTCCATCATCTTCAAGATGCCGCGAAGCTGTCCTTCAATCCGCTTGATCCGGTTTTTCATCTGATCGTCGTATTGCATATGACTGTCCTCCTATAATACGTATCTGTCACTGTCAGGCTTGTCCTTGTCGCTATATTATACAACAAATGCCCGCTCTTTCCTTGCGACCTGCACCGCCCGGCGGTATCCCGCTCGAAAATCCGCATCCTGTCCGCCTCGTTGCAGGCTAAGATCAGCGACTTCGACTTGGGACTTGAATACGCTCAGAGCGCGTGGTATATTTTTAATCAGCTAATGAATTCATAAGCAACCAGATCCAAACCTCATAATTTAAAGGCAATGTTATCTTGCAAAGGTACAACCTCGGCTATTCATAGTCCTGGCTGTGCCTTTTTTTAATTTACCTAATTAAGGAGGAATTATCGATGTTCTTGGAAGCCATCTATCACCGTCCGCGCAAAAACTGGTCCTACGCTTATAACGGCACGACCATCCATCTCAGAATCCGCACCAAAAAAGACGACCTTACCGAAGTGTACGCCCTCGCAGGCGACAAGTACCTGTGGGATCAAACGATGGAATATATTCCGATGACCAAGCTGTCCTCGGATGAAATGTTCGATTATTGGGAGTGCGAAGCAACCCCGCCATACCGCCGTTTGAAATACGGCTTCCTGCTCCAGCAGGGCGACGAAAAGCGCTGGATGACCGAATACGATTTCCTGACGGAGCCTCCGGCCAATCCGGACCGCCTGTTCGAATACCCGTTCATCAATCCGGATGACGTTTTCCACCCGCCTGCATGGGTCAAAGACGCGATTTTCTATCAAATCTTCCCGGAACGCTTCGCGAATGGGGATACAAGCAATGACCCGGATGGCACTTTGCCTTGGGGCAGTGCCGAACCGACGCCGAAGAACTTCTTCGGCGGTGACCTTCAGGGAGTTATCGACCATCTTGACCATTTAAGCGAGCTCGGCGTCAACGCGATTTATTTCACGCCGCTGTTCACGGCAACAACAAACCATAAATACGATACCGAAGACTATATGGAAATCGATCCCCAGTTCGGCGACAAGGACACGCTGAAGAAACTGGTCGATCTGTGCCACGCGCGCGGGATCCGCGTATTGCTGGATGCAGTCTTCAATCATTCCGGCAGAACGTTTGCCCCGTTCGTTGACGTGCAGAAGAACGGCATGAACTCCAAATATAAGGATTGGTTCTACGTTCGCTCCCTGCCGCTGGAAGTGGTGGATGGCATTCCGACTTACGATACCTTTGCCTTCGAGCCGCTGATGCCGAAGCTGAACACGGAGAATCCGGAAGTCCGGGCTTATCTGCTTAAGGCTGCCGAGTACTGGATCAAGGAAACGGGCATCGACGGCTGGCGCTTGGATGTAGCCAACGAGGTGGGACACAGCTTCTGGCGCGAATTCCGTCAAGTCGTGAAAAAAGCCAACCCGGATGCTTACATCCTTGGCGAAGTGTGGCATGAATCCTCCATCTGGCTGGAAGGCGACCAGTTTGACGCCGTCATGAACTACCCGTTCACGAATGCCGTACTGGACTTCTTTATCAACCGTACCGCCGATGCCGAGAAGTTCTCGTTCATGCTCGGCAAGCAGCTTGCCGGCTATCCGAGACAAGCCAGCGAAGTGATGTTCAACCTGCTGGACAGCCATGACACCGCAAGACTGTTAACGCAGGCGAACGGCGACAAACGCCTGATGAAACTGGCCGCGATGTTCCAGTTCACGTATTTCGGCACGCCTTGCATCTATTACGGCGACGAAATCGGCATGGACGGCGGACACGATCCGGGCTGCCGCAAATGCATGGAATGGGACGAGTCCAAGCATGACAAGGACCTGTTCCATTTCTACCAAACGCTCATTCAGCTCCGCAAAGAACATTCCGCTCTCCGCACGGGAACCTTCAAATTTTTGAAGGCCGAGAAGAACGGAGGCAAAATCGCTTACCTGCGCGAGGACGACAATGAAACGATCCTCATTGCCGTCAACAACGACAAGGCGGGCAACACGATAACCGTCCCTGTGCAGGACCAGCAATGGACGAACCTGTGGAACGGCGAAGGCCTTAGCGCGAAGCAAGGCCAGCTGACCGTGAAGCTGCCTGCGTACGGCTTTGCGATCTTGAAAGCCGGGCAATAAAACCAAACTCCCTTTGAATGCCATATGCCCGAGTAGCGGGCCGGCAGTCGAAGGGAGTTTTTTTATCCGAGCACAAATTGATCGGCCAAAGTAAAGAGCAGAATCGTCAAGCTAATCACCTGATTCAGGTTGTAGGAGGCAAGGTGCATCCGCCTGCGGCTGGAAGGCTTGATGATTCGATGCTCCACGGCAAGCAGCATCACCGAAACGGCAATTCCCGCCAAGTAGAGCCAGCCTAAGCCTTGGATAAAGTAAAGGGAAACCAACAGGATGACCATAATCCCGTGCAGCATTCTGGAAATGAGCAGTCCGCCCTCTAACCCAAACGCCCGGGGAATGCTCCACAAGCCGGTGCTGCGGTCGAATTCGATATCCTGCGTGGCATAGATGATATCAAAGCCTGCAATCCACAGCATGACGACGGTACCGATGATAAACGGAATGAAAGCGAATTGCCCCGTTACGGCAAACCATGCCCCGATCGGAGCCGAAGCGATCGTAAAGCCCAGATACAGATGGCACAGCCAGGTGAAGCGCTTCGTATACGAGTACGTACAGATCAACACGATCGCTGCCGGTGAGAGCTCCAGGCAGAGCGGGTTCAGCATTCCTGCCGCGAGAATAAAGATGGCAAAGTTAACGACCACAAATACGTACACCTCACGAGGCAGCAGGAGCTTTCTTGGCATATGACGGTTCGCCGTCCGCGGGTTAGCGGCATCAAACTCTAAATCGGCGATGCGGTTGAAGGCATTGGCCCCATTGCGTGCGGCAACCAGCGCAATCAACGACCACAGCATGACATGCCATGACGGTACGCCGCCCGCGGCCCAGATCATGGAAATGATGGCGAAGGGCAGCGAGAACAGCGTGTGGGAGAACATCACCAGTTCTCCGAACATTTTGGTCTTATGAACGACTTTATACATCATCTGCATATGGATTCAACCTCATTCGTTTACGTTTGGGATAACCCTGCCAGCACCTTATCCAAGGCACAGAGCATGGCCTCGATATCTTCCTCCGGAATCATCATGGCCGGCTGGAAAGCCAGCACGTTTCTTCCCACCCCATTTTTGCCGATAATAAATCCTTCTTCCTTCATGCGCTCCAGAATGATATCCGTCCATGCTGCGCTTTCCTCTTCGGTCGCTCCACGGATTTCGGCCCCGGCCATAAAGCCCTTGCCTCGGACATCGGCGATAAACTCATATCGGCCTTGCAGCTCCCTCAAACCTTCGATGAGCCGCCCGCCAACGCGCCGGGAACGCTCAACCAGGCCCTGCTGTTCGATGTAATCCAAGACGGCAAGCGCCGTGGCGGATGATACCGGGTTGCCGCCAAAAGTCGAGGCGGAAGGCCGATTCAGACTGGCGGCGATCTCGTCCGTCGTGGAAAAGGCGCCGATCGGCACGCCATTGCCTAGTGCCTTCGCCATGGTAAGAATATCAGGCACGATACCGTAATGCTCGATCGCGAACATGCGTCCCGTGCGGCCGCAGCCCGTCTGAATTTCGTCGGCAATCAGGAGAATGCCATGCTCCTCCAGCATCGCCTTCAGCTCACGGAAATACCAATCCGGCGGCACGATCATTCCCCCGTTGCCTTGGATCGGCTCTACGATCATGGCGGCGAAGGTGTCTCCCTTCGCAGCGAGCACACTCGCCAACGCATCCAGGGAACGGCGAGCGGCAGCATCCTGATCCATGGCAGGATCATAGGGACGAGGAATAAAAGTAGCCACCTCATGGTCCAGGAAATCATCGGCACGCCACATCGGGATGCCGGTCACGTTCATGGTCAGGAAGGTGCGTCCATGAAGGCCGTATTCCAGCGCCAGAAAATGGCGGCGTTTCGTGTGCAGACGGGCGACAAGCAGCGCGCCTTCATTCGCTTCGGAGCCGCTGTTTACGAAGAACGTTCGCTTTAGGTTGCCAGGCAAAACGCCGTTTGCCAACCGCTCCGCCAGATCTGCCATCGGCTGGGTAAGGTAAATGGTTGACGTATGCTGCAGCGTCTGCAGCTGTTCGACCGTTCTTGCCGTAATGGCTTCATTGCAGTGGCCGCAGGCGACAACCGACACCCCCGTAAAGAAGTCGACATACGCTTTGCCATCATGCCCGTAAAGTTTATGCATCTTGCCGCTGATGATCTGGGGCGGATTTTTATAGAAATTGGCCGTGCAAAGGTAGCCGTACTCCCGACGCTTTGTCACGATAGCTTCCGGACCGATAAACGTCTGATCTGCATGCGTCATGGATATTCACCTCTTTGAATTGTTTTCTATGGCATGGCCGAATTGGAGCGAACCCAGTGTATAACCGGCATAGATCGGTGTCATGTCTTGATACAGCCTGCCGCATGAGTCCAGGTTCAGGGCAGCTTGACGATATATCCGCACCAGGCCGCGAAGCTGCTCCGTCGTATACGTCTTGCCTTCAATGCGGAAGTGATTCACGCCCGCTTCGTGCAGCTCCTTCAAGAACGGCATGAAGCAAAGCTCTTTTGCCAGTGCCAAGTGGTTACGCCCTGCAGCATCCCGGTATACAGGGTTCTCCCCTTTATCCGTAAGCAGTACGAGATAACGGTTATCCACGAACCGATTATCCTCTTCAGCTATGGGCTCAAACTCTGCCGCATTGGCGTACAGGTCATGCTCCAGATACATGGCGATGGGCGATCCATGGACGATGACCTCGAGGGGAATCTCCGGATGACGCAGCAATTTCGTCAAATCATGGAGCTGAAGCTCAAGGGACGGAATGATTCTGGATATGCCAAAATGCTTCTGATAAAACGAAGCCGCCATATGGTTGTATATATTGAGGCTGAAATCGGCAATCATCGGCAGCCCTAGAGATTGAAACTTGTGCATGGCACCGATGTTGGAGGCAAGCAAGCCATCCAGGCCATAAAACTTATGCTGTTTCCCCTCGGCGAGGAAATGATGGTACTGCTCCATATGCAGCTCATTCATCATGCGCGGCATGCCAAGAATCATTTTGGCATTCCCTTTATCCGCCGTCAAAGCTTCGATATCCTCACGGCCGAAAGGACGATCCGGCTGGAACACGTCGCCTGTCAGGTAGATGACGTCCGCCCCTTCTTCTATTGCCGCTCGGGCCTGCTCTACCGAGTTGACATGCACCGTAATTTGCGGAATCGACGTGCCCGGCTGCTCCCGCTTCGCATGACGAAGCGATTCCTTCACCTGGAGCACCCGCTCCTCCTTCATCTCGCGTTCCGCGGTAGGCGTGCTGAACACCTTCCCCGTACTGTAAAACTTGCCTGTTCCTTCATAACGGCGATTGATGAACGCTAGTCCCGGCTTGCCAAAGGCATAAGCGGTCGTGAAATCGCGCTTCCGGTTTTTATGCAGCGTATCCGCCCCGTCTTTGCGGTTAAAGCCCAGCGGATCCGCAATGTAACGATCTATGGCATCTCCGTAAGAATTAACGACCATCAGTAAAAATTCGATGTCTCTCATACGTCCTTCAATTTTAAAGCTGGCAATGCCGGACTTGATCAGCTCCGGAATATGCTCGTACATATACATATCTTTTGCCGCAAGCGGGTATTCGGTAGGATAGAGGTAGCCGTCTTTTTTCACCCGATAATCCCAGCGGCAGGGCTTCATGCATCGTCCCCGGTTGGAGCTGTTGCCGAACAGCATGGAGCTGTACAGGCAGTTAGCGCCGTGAACGGTGCACATATCGCCGTGCACAAAATACTCGAACTCCATTCCGCTCCTAGTGTGCAGCACCTCCGCCGTCTTCAGGTCCATCTCCCGCGAAGCCACGATGCGGGAAACACCCCATGCTTTGACGGCTTCAATCATCTCCAGATTGTGCACATTCATCATGACCGAGGAGTGAACCGGAATATTGTTATAGTTCATCTCCTGAATCAGAGGAAATACGGCCAGATCCTGCGCGATAATGGCATCCGGACCAATCTCGTTCAAAAAGGCGAAATAACGCTTCGCTTCCTCCAGATCCTCCTCATCCATCAGGTTGTTCACTGTAATGTAGGCACGTTTACCACGCTCATGGGCCAACTGGACGGCTTCCTTGACTTCCTCATAACTTAAGTTATAGCCCTTGCGCATCATGCGCATGTTCAAGGATGGTCCCCCGAAATATACGGCATCGCAGTTTGCGTCAATGACGGTTTTGAATATCTCGAATGTTCCGGCAGGAGCCAACAGTTCCACTTCTTTACCGTTAAAATAACGAGCCATCGTCCGTTCCTCCTCATCCGCAAAGCTATTTTTTTCGATTGTAACATAATTCACAATCATTATTAGTGAATTAATTCACAGTAAAATTCACAATGCGCTTCCAGCTCCGAGAAGCAACTTAAGATCCGATTCAGTTTTAATATTGACCAATCATTCATTCAATACTAAAATAAATCTCATCAAGCGCTGTAAATGATTGGAGATTGATTAGGTATTCTTTCGTGAAGGAATGAAGATTTTATGCCACGCTCACCCAGCGAGAACGAACGCATACGCCAGATGGCGAAAGAGAAGATTTTGGAAGCCGCCATGGATTTGTTTATCCATCAGGGCTACCATGCCACTTCCATTAGTGATGTAGCCAAGCAAGCCGGCATTTCCAAAGGGCTGCTCTATAACTATTTTTCAGGCAAGGAAGGACTGCTTGCCGCTATGGTCGAGGAGCGAATCGCAGGCGTTGCCGAAGTCATAGAGAATGCCGCTTCGCTCCAAGCACCTGCAGATCAGCTGAAATATATTTTGGAGCAGGCCATCGACAACGTCGATCGGCAGCCGGAAGTATTCCGTTTTTACTTGCATCTGCAAACCCAGCCCGAAGCGGATCAAGAGCTGTTTCCCTACAGCAAGCGTCTTGTGGAAGAGGCTGCACGGCAATTTGAGGTGCAGTGCCGCATATTCGAAAGCCTCGGGGTTCCCGAGCCGCGCAAGCGCTCCTTGTACTTTTCTTCTACCCTTCAGGGCATCATGCTGATGATATCCACCTATCCCCAGCACTTCCCCATTGAAGAAGTGAAGGAGCAGATGCTGAAGGAGTTTTGCCCGTAACGCAAAAAGAGCCGAGGTTGTTCCTGTGTTTCAGGAGACCTCGGCTCTTTGCCGTACGAAACTTGAACTTCGCACGCTTAAAGGGGATTTGATCTTTAGTTATTTTGAATCGCGCCATCAACGGGAAACAGCACATGGAAGGTCTCACTCTCTAAATCATGCCCCTCGCCGAGCCAAAAGAATACACTTGTTTACCTCTTTATTAAGGGCATCCTCATCCCATTCAATGGACAAGATGCGTATAAACAGCTCACTTTTTTCTGCTTTTTCTCTTCCTTCATGTCCTTAATCAGTTATGCTATGAATAACAGGATCGAAACGTACGTGAGGAGGAAAAAACGATGGCTATTCACTGGCTGGAACCGGATATCGCCGAATGCACCCGAAGAGGAATCGCCTACTTTACGTCGGAGCTGGAGATGGCGAATGGCCTGCCCTGCAAAATGTACCGCATTACCGAAAAATTCGGGAGCTTATCCGATCATATGCATGACTATCTGCAGATCTGGTATGTCAGCAAAGGCGAATTCATCCATACGCTCTATGGGCAAAAATACCGGATGGTCCAGGGCAATATATTCGTGCTCCCTCCTTACAGCGTCCATCGCGTGGAGATGGTCCCGGGGAAAGAACTGGAGGTGCTCGGGTGCGAATTCATGCCAGCCTTCATTAACGAACGATTGGAGGGAATGCCGGCCGAGCCGCAGCTGTTCGACCTTTCCTTCATCAAGCCTTTTGTCACGACCGAAGACCGCGTCCCGCTCAAAATCACCTTGACCGGCGGCAGCGACCTCGCCGTAAAGGAGCTCCTGACCGAAATGCTGAACGAGTTCGGAGGCCGTGGCCCATTCTTCGATATTCTGCTGAAGGCCAATCTGCTGAAGCTGCTGGCCATCGTGAACCGCGAGCATGCCGAGCAAGGCAAGCATACAGCGGTAACCGCGGGCAGCGCCCCGTACCGCGAGCCGATTTTGGAATCCGTCCAATATATTCACGACCATTACGACCAGCCTCTATGGCTGGAGGATCTCTGCGCGCGGACGATGATGTCCCGGACGAACTTTTGCCGACGGTTCAAGGAAGTGACCGGCTGGACCTTCAGCCAGTACTTGGCCAACTATCGGATACGGATGGCCATGCGGCTGCTGACGGAGCCCGAGCTCACGGTAACCGATGTATGCTTCAAGGTCGGGTTTAACGAGCTTCCCTACTTCTGCCGCATCTTCAAGAAATATACGGGAACGACTCCTGCCTACTATAAAAAGAACGCTTTTAAAACCGTGGACTAGCACCCCCGGTACGATAATCCAATAAATAAACACGATAGTGAAATCGATCGGTTCGTTCACATGCTATACTCGTGGCAAGCAATAACGAAGAATCAAGCGACAGGCCCATGTCTTCACAGCATCATTAATCCACGATTTTGGAGGAGAACCGATGAACAAAATTACAATTGCCGTGATTGGCTGCGGCACGATTGCGAACAGTGCCCATATCCCCGCCTACATGGCCAACGAAGACGCCGAGATCAAATACTTCTGCGATATCGTGAAGGATCGGGCCGATGCCGCCGTCGCGAAATACGAATGCGGCCAAGCCATCGAAGATTACAACCACATCCTGAACGACCCTGAGGTCGACGCGGTATCGATCTGTACGCCGAATGACGTTCATGCTTCCATCGCCATCGATTGCCTGCGGGCAGGTAAGCATGTATTATGCGAAAAACCGGCAGCCCGTACCTACGCGGAAGCGCTGGAAATGCAGAAGGTTCAGCACGAAACGGGCAAAACGCTCAATATCGGGGTGGTCAACCGTTACAATGAAAGCGTAAACAGAATCCGAAAAATGATCCAAAACGGCGATCTCGGCGAGCTGTATCACGTATATGCCAGCTTCCGTTCCCACCGCTCGATCCCGGGACTCGGCGGTGCCTTCACGACCAAAGCCATTGCCGGCGGCGGCGCGCTGATCGATTGGGGCGTTCACTTCCTCGATGTCGTGATGTACTGCACGGGCGATCCGAAGCCGAAGACCGTCTCCGGGCAGGCCTACTGCAAGCTGGGCAAGGACATGGAGAATTACACCTTCCTCAAAATGTGGGCAGGTCCGCCGAAATATGACGGCACGTATGACGTCGACGATTTTGTCACGGCTCTCGTCCGCACCGAAGGCCCGACCATTTCCTTGAACGGAGCTTGGGCGCAAAATATCGGCGCCGAAGAAATGTTCATCGACTTCCTCGGCGACAAAGGCGGCATCCGGCTGAAGTACGGCGCGGACTTCACCTTCTACACAACGGAGGACGGCGCATTGATTGAAACCACGCCGAAATTCAATCTCGGCAGCATGTTCCAGAATGAGATTGACGGGTTCATCCGCTGCATTCAAACCGGGGAGAAGCAGCCTTCGCACATCGATACGGTCATCCTCTCCTCCCAGATCATCCAGGCGATTTACGACTCGTCCGACCAAGGCGCGGAGGTTTCGCTGCAGCCCGTTGCCCAGAACAGCCTTTAACCTATAGTCCGAACGCCAGGGAGGCCCTTTTATCATGAAAAAAATCGGATTCATCGACCTGCATCTGGACCAATTCCACGCGAATAAATATCCCGGGTGGATTGAACAGGCATCGGAACATGCCATGAAGGTCGTGTACGCCTACGGCAAAAGAGACAAAGAAAACGGGCTCACGAACGCTGCCTGGAGCCAGGAGTTTGGCATTGAGCTGCTGCCCACAATCGAAGAGGTGGTGGAGCGCAGTGATTACCTGATCGTGCTGTCCCCGGATAACCCGGAATTCCATGAGGAGCTGTCCCAGCTGCCGCTGCAATCCGGCAAGCCGACCTATATCGATAAAACGTTCGCGCCTGACCGCGAAACGGCTATCCGCCTGTTCGACCTGGCGGCAAAGCATGGAACGCCGATGTATTCGACGTCCGCCCTGCGTTTTGCCAGCGAATACCGTGAGCTGGATCGAAGCGATATTCAAACGATCAGCAGCTGGGGACCGGGTGCCTTCGCCAATTATTCGATCCATCAAATCGAGCCGATCGTCAGCCTGATGGGGGCAAGCCCGAAGCGGGTGATGTATATCGGCACGCCTGACTCCCCTGCCCTGCTGATCGATTTCGGGAACGGACGGCAGGCCACCGTTAATCATCTTGGCGATAATTGTCCATTTACCTTAGGGATAAAGAATGGCGACGGGGGCTTCAAGCAGGTCACCGCCCATTCGAATTTTTTCAACTTGTTCATCGAGAATCTGGTGAATTTCTTCGAAACGGGCAAGCCTGCCGTCAACCCGGCAGAAACGGTCGCCGTCATCACGGTTATCGAGTATGGATTGAAGGCCGCTGACACCCCTTATGTGTGGGTGGATTTGCCTCAATAGCGAAACCAAGGGTTCGTTACACATTAGGAAAATAAAAAAGAGCTGCTCCAACAGGCCAAAAGGGCCCGGGGCAGCTCTTGTCATGCATAACCGGTTTTTTCCATTTCTGAATGCCTTACACTTCTTTCCGCTGAAAATAGACGAATCCCGTGAGAAAGAACAGTAGAAACCCGCCAACCACGACGGTCATGAGGCTTTCGAACGGCAGGTTGAATGCGCCGAAATCGGCTTGACCCGCCGGCATCATCGCCAGAAACGGCTGCGTCCACGGATAGTAAGGGGCATACGTCTGCGAGTTGGCCACCAGCATGTTCGGTATGGTAAATACAACGTTCAATGCCAGCGGAGCGGCAAAGCTGCTCCAGGCCGTGGAGACTCCAAGCTGCAGCGCGGCAAGCGGCAAGCAAGCAACCCAACCGCCAAGCAGGCAACGCAGCAGCATTTCCCACGGTATCGGGGCATCCACCTTGTGGATCAAGCCGGCTCCCAGCACGGCTCCCATGAACAGTAACTGGACGACGGCCAGCAGCATGGCTACCACCGAAAACTTCGCAAAATAGACGGTTCCGCGTGAAACCGGCAAGACGAGAAGCTGCTTCCATCCCCCGCCCGAATGCTCATACCGACACACCATGGCACTAAATATCCCCGTGAGAATCGGGAGCAGCAGCATCGCATGCAGGATGATCATAATGCTGATCAAATACTCCCATGGCGCAAGCTCCTCAGGCTTTCCATTTAATATGCCAAGCAGCATGACCAGGATCGCACACAAGATAATTTGCGGCCATAGCTTTGATTTCGACAATTTTAGCCACTCTGCGGACACCGCTCTTCTGTAGGATGTCATCTTAGTCCACATCCTTTCGGTTAAAATGAATCAGGCCAACGCACGTTATAACCGCGCCCAGGAGCAAACCCGCTCCGATGACCTTGACTTCTCCCGGCCCCATGTAAGCCAGCAGCGGCCACTTTAGCGGCATCCAATCGGGGAATTGCATGGCAAACATCGATACGACGGAGGCGGTAATCCCGATTCCAACCGCGATACCCTGGTTCTTGAGCGTCAATGACATCCACAGCTGAAAGGCCAGCATCGGAAGCGCAGCAAATAATTGCACAAAACCGATGCGCAGCAGATTCAGATAAGGCATTTGATCTGCTCCCATCCCCAGTATGATGCCAAGCACGGCGGTACTAATCGACAGAAGGAGACAGGATACGCAGAGAATGAGGAAGGCCTGTACGAACTTGGCGCTGAATACCGCCGTTCTGGAAATAGGCAATGCCAGCAGCTGTTTCCACGAGCTCAGCTGATGCTCCACGTTGGCCATCAGCGAGCAGACCAGCGTGATCCCAAGAAAGAGGGCAATCGGCACAAAAAACAGCACGTTCTCCAGCAGCCCGCCCCAGGGATCGGCCGCGTAGGATTTCATCAGGTAATCATAGCGAAGTCCGAAGTTCAGCCCTTGCATCGCTGCCAGCCCGATGGGACCGAGCGCAGCGAGAAACCAAATGCCCTTGCCCCGGATCTTCAGCCAATCGGCGGAAAGCGCACGGAACATCATACCCGGCTTCCCTCCCCTACGATCTGCATGAAGATATCCTCGAGCGATCTCCGCTGCTCTTCCACCCGGTACACCGCGTGCTGATTCTCCACGAGCCGCTTCACGAGCAGCGCAATCTTCGCGTCCTGCATGCTTTCCAGTTCCAGCATCTGATTACGCAGAACTCCTTCACAGCCCAGGTCCAGTGCCAAACCGAGTGCTAGCTCCGGCTCGGACACCGACAGACGGAAACCGCTGGAAGCCGTGGATACCAGATTGTCGATCGTATCCTGGAACACCATCCTTCCTTCACGGATAATGCCGACTTTGTCCGCCATCTGCTCGACCTCGCCCAGCAGGTGACTGGATACCAGCACGGTAATGCCGTATTGGCGCGGCATATTCTTGATCAGCTCCCGGATTTCATGTATGCCGGATGGATCCAGGCCGTTGGTCGGCTCGTCCAGAATGAGCAGCTCCGGATGGTTCAGCAGGGCAGCGGCGATGCCAAGACGCTGCTTCATCCCAAGCGAATATCCCTTGACCGGGCGCTTGGCCTCCTTCGTCAAGGAGACGATCTCCAGCACTTCCGCGATGCGGGACTTCGGCCCGCCGGTGATCCGGCGAATCGCTTCCAGATTCTCAACGGCCGTCAAATGGCCGTAATACGAAGGATACTCCACGAGCGATCCGGTCCGGCGCAAAATGTCCATTTTTTCACTTTTCAAATCCTTGCCAAACAAATGAATCGCGCCGCGAGTCGGTTGAATGAGTCCGAGCAGCATGCGGATGGTCGTCGTTTTCCCGGCGCCGTTCGGTCCAAGGAAGCCATAAATGTCGCCGCGTGCGATCTCCAGGTTCAAATCTACGACTGCTGCGCGTTTTTTGTATATTTTATATAAGCCTTTTGTTTGAATGACGAGTTCCGTCACGTTCATCACCTCAGGTAATATCCTACCTGTCCAAGGTTAAATGCCGGTCGGTCTCAAGTTTAAATTTACTTTAAAAAAGCTGGCAGGCTGATAGAGTAGCTTCGTGCAGCAAAGGCCGCTCCGGTGCCGGATCGTTCTTCCGATCGCTGTTAAATCCAGGAAACTGGAATTTGCCCAAGGGTGGTTTCCCGGATTTAAAGGCGAACGCTTCGCTTCTCCAGCAACGATTCCGTCTCCTCCGCTGGTGTACACGTAGAAGTTCAGGTTTAAACTTGAGAGTACAATCATCGTACCTTAAACCATAAATGCCTACCCCGTCACTTTTTAAATCACATAGGGTTGACTGCCATTCCAAATATACCTCGAAACACGCACGCTTATGTATATTCCCAACCAAAAAAGGAACCGGCAAATTCCGGTTCCTTCTCGTATATCCGACGGTTCGAAATAACTTTCTAAAAACTGCTTGGGTGGTTTAAATCCTTCACATACTAGCCTTACTGCCCATAACTGAGATAGGCTACTTGAATTGCATATAACTTCCGCTAGAAACGATCTCGCTCTTCGCCAGCATGCCCCCCCTGATTCCTCACCGCTTCCAGATGCTGATCCTCGTTCCCTCATCCGAGCTCACCACATGGCATCCAAGTCCCATTTCCCTTGTCAGGTGATCCACGATGGCCAGGCCGATGCCCGTGCCCTTGTTGCCGGAGTCGCTTTCGATTCCAGGTCCGTGATCCGAAATGACAAGCACGCCCTCAAGCCCCTCTCTCTCCTCGGTATGTATTCCGATGTACTGCCCGGAATAGGCGTGGCGGACGACATTTTGAAACAGATTATCAAGAAGTCGCCGGAACCACAGCACGTCCACGTTCCAGCTCAGCGGCTCGTCGCGCACCTGGATATCGGGTTCGATTCCCGCCTTCTCCCACACGGGGTACCAGGCCGCTGCGCTTTCCTTGACGATTCGCAGAACGTCGGTTGGCTCCATGTTCAGCTGCACTCTGCCGCTGGTTAGCAGGTTGTAGGACAACAGGTTGTCGATCAGGCCGCCTAAATCCGCGATTTTCGATTCAATGAGTGACAGCGATTCTTTCCCCTTCGGGCTCAGCGGCTCCCGTTCCATGGAGAAAATATGGCTTCGAATCACCGTCAAGGGGGTTCTCAGATCATGAGACAGATTGGCGATCAGGGATTTGCGCAGCTCTTCTTCCTCGCGCTGGCGGCGCTGCCCCTCTTCCAACTGGATGACCATATCGTTATAGCCCTCTTCCAGCTGTCCAATCTCGTCATACTTGGTTAACGCAACCGGCTGCGGTATGCCCGTCACCGTATGGGACGACTTCATAGCCGTACGAAGCCGCAGCAGCCGCTTGCGAATGCGCACGAAGAACAGCCAGGAGACCAGAATGAACAGGCCGGACATCGAAGCTGTGAACACCCCGTACAGCGCCGTTTCGCTCGCAATGGGCTGCTGGACATTCAGGTATTTTCTCGGGAGCTGCATGACCATGAATCCTTCTCCCGATCCCTCTCCCCCAATAAAAGCCACGGAGGTGAAAGGGTCGCTATCCAGAGAGTTTTTCATAAATTGCACGGTATAGAGCGCGCTCCATACCTCTGGCAGGTCAGGCTGCACCGGCAGCTGCAGCCTGGTCTCATTGTCGCCATCCACCCAGAACATGGAGATCTCCGGATACTCCTGTCGTATCGAAATCAGCTTCTGCTCAATGGCCTCCGGCGAAGTTTCGCTTAATCCGGCTGCTTCCTCGTGCCACAATCTCTCTAACGCGGCACCGCTGGTATATTTCCCTGCAGGGGTCGGCGGACGGTCCGAGAAGGTATCGTTCACGAACCAGTAAAAAATCGACGCTAATGGAAACATGATCGGCATGAAGATCATGGCCATCAGAATCAATAGCAAATACCGGTTGGTCAGCGAATTGCGGAACCTTCCCTGCTTCTTTCTCCATCTCATGCTCTCACCCGATAACCAAGCCCGCGGACCGTCTCAATAATCTCCGGGTTGGCGGGATCCCGCTCCAGCTTCTCGCGCAGATACCGGATGTGGACCATCAGCGTCTTGTCCCCTTCGATATATGACTCTCCCCAGACCGACTCATATATTTGCTCCTTGGTCATGACACGTCCCTGGTGCTGGAGCAGGTACATAAAGATTTGATGCTGTTTACCGGTCAACAGCGTCTCCTCGCCGGTATCCTCGTTCACGATCCGATTCTCGGCTTCGTATACCGATAAGTGTTTCACTCTTACGGGCTCCGCGGATTTAACGACGGATCGACGCAGAAGCACCTCGAGACGGGCGGCCAGCTCGTCCGGGTGGAAGGGCTTCGTCAAGTAATCATCGGCGAACTCAAGCCCCTGCAGCTTATCGTCAATGGAGGTTCGAGCCGACAGCATCAGGATGGGCAGACCGGGATAAGCCTTTTTGAGACGCTGCCCAACTGTAAAGCCGTCAAGTCCCGGAAGCATAACATCCAGAACAACGACCGCACACGAAGCTGCTTCCCCTACGGCCTTCTCTCCGCTGAGCAGCCATCGCACCTCATACCCCTTGTCCTTGAGAAACTCACTGACCCACCCGCCAATCTCCCGGTCATCCTCGATATATAGAATGCATGCGCTCATGATCCATCTTCCTTTCTCGTGCATTGATCCATCATTTGTCATTGTATCATGGGATACCCGGCGTGCAGGCATCAGATTCGCTAACCCGGCAATCCGTAATGCAGGCTCAGCTGCCTTGCCTTCTCCCTCAGCATATCGACGATCTCCGGAGGTTCAATGACTTTCGCTTCCATACCCAGACGCAGGAAGATTTGAGCGACATATTCAAGATCATTGCCATCGATGGTTGTATCCACAATGCCCCGGTGCTCATCTTGCATGGCTACCTCGTTCTCCAGCCACGGAATGCTCTCGCACTGTCTCGCCCCTTCCCTAGTCAGCTCTGCATACAACCGAACCGGCTCCCGAATGGGGTAGTCCTCGAGCCATTCTTGCATGCTAATGTCCGCCTTATAGGTGGTATCGGTCATAGCTAAAGATTCCATTCGGTCCATGCGGAACAGGCGCACCCCTTCCTTCCCATGCTCAACCGCGGGCATATACCATAAACCATCCTGGGCATAAACGCCGATTGGCATCACTTCCCGGTCGCTCGTACCCGATTTGGAACGATAGCTGATCCGTATAGCCCGCTGATGAAGAGCGGCTTCAATGACGTCTTTTAGATAAGGGAACCCTGCGGTTCTGCTTGGACTCCAGAATGTCAGCACCGATTCCAGGCGGCTGATCATCATTTTGGTATCCTCCGGAAATCCGGCCAGCAGCTTGCGGGAGGCAGAGCCGATATTCAGCTCAAACGGCAACGAGGTATAACGCTTCAAGGCTTGAACAGCAAAAAATATAGCAAACACTTCATCTTCATCGAACAGGATCGGCGGAAGAACGCGGCTCTTCAATGTACGGTATCCCCCGTGCCGCCCTTGCTCCGTATATAAGGGAACGCCCATGTCGCTGATCTCGGTTAGATACCGGTGCGCCGTGCGAACGGAAACGCCGAATTCATCGGCCACTTCCTGAGCGGTAAAGCTCCTTTTGGCATTGACATACATGATGACATCCATAAGCTGTTTCGCTTTTGACATAATACCCTCCTCACACGTTATAACTAGACAATAATTGTCATGTTTATAAGATATGCTATTGCCGTGTCAAGGTCAAAGCGATACAAGAAAGGAGCCCTCATGATGTGCAACCCTATGGAACACGTGTATGAGGGGGACCCGGAAGGGTTGCGGCACGCCAACACCCTGACAGGTAAATATCTCTCTCAACGCGCACGCTTAAAGTCCGCGGTCCGGGAGTCGGCCGGATGGCTGCGCATCATAGACGCCTCCCTTCACAATCTGAAGCAGGTATCCGTGAACATTCCGGCCGGGGTGTTGACAGTGGTTACAGGCGTTGCCGGGTCAGGCAAAAGCACGCTCATTAACCAGGTGCTGCCGAACGTTTATCCGGAGGCCATCATTATCAATCAGGACATGATCCAGGCATCCAACCGCTCCAATATCGCGACGTTTACCGGCATTTTTGATGCCATCCGCAAGCTGTTCGCCGACGAGAATCGGGTAAGTCCATCCCTGTTCAGCTTTAATGCCAAGGGGGCTTGTCCGGTGTGTAACGGCTCCGGCACGATTACGATGGATCTGGCTTTTATGGACAGTCTGGTTACGGTTTGCGAAGCCTGCCGGGGCCGCCGCTTTCATGATGACGTTCTGGGCTATCAACTTCGCGGTAAAAACATCAGTGATGTGCTCGCCATGACCACCGACGAAGCGCTGGATTATTTCAAGGAGCAAGGTATCGCGGCCGCGCTTCGGCGCATTCAGCATGTTGGACTGGGTTACTTGACGCTCGGCCAGCCCTTAAGCACGCTGTCGGGTGGGGAACGGCAGCGGGTGAAGCTGGCGGCAGAGCTCGATAAGCAAGGTGAAATTTATGTGCTCGATGAACCTTCGACTGGCCTTCACCTGTCCGACTGTGAGCGGCTGATGTCCATCATCAACCGACTTGTCGCTCAGAACAGCACGGTCATTGTGATTGAGCATAACCTGGACATCATCAGCCAAGCGGATTGGATCATCGACATGGGGCCCGGCGCGGGACATGACGGCGGGAATGTTCTGTTCTCCGGCAAACCGGCCGATCTGCTGAAGAGCCCGCACTCCCTAACGGCCAGATATTTACGGCAGTTTCAAGGCTAGACATCCAGGCCTTTTTTGACTCATGCGAAGGCATCCTAACGGCAAAAAGACCGCGAGCCCCCCTCCTTCCAAGGGGGCTCGCGGTCTTTTTGTGTTCCACTCAATAGAGAAACAGCTGCCTACTCCAATATGACGGTTGTATAAGGCGGCAGTGTTAAACCATTGCCGTCTAATGCCGCTCTATCATCCGTTGTTTTCGACAAGGATGGGAACGGCGATTCCCCGCTCTTTGCTGCCAAATCGACCGTCTGCTCTTCGCTTGACAGGTTATGGACAACAAGGGCTTTGTTGTCTTGGGAACGGCGGATATAAGCCATCACCTGCCCATTGCCGGAAGCAAAGGATTCAATCGTTCCGCTGTTCAGCGCAGGCATATCATTCCGCCAGCGGATCAGCGTGCGGTAACGGGACAGCAGAGAATCCGGGTCTCCCGTCTGCTGTTCCACGCCCTGCACCTGATCGCCGCGGTTATGCTTAAGCGGCTCCCAGGTCGTCTGCCCCTTATCGCTGCCCGTATTGGACCAGATCATCGGCTCTCGGATTTGTTCGTCCGGCTTCGCTCCCTTCATCCCGATCTCTTCTCCGTAATACATAAACGGATTGCCCGGCATGGTCAGCAGAATGCCGGCGGCCATCTTGGCGTGGTTCTCATCGTCCTTCAACTGCGACATGACACGGTTCATGTCATGATTCGTCAAGAACGCGGCATCCGTAAACTTGCCGCCCGATACTTGGCTGAACAAGCCATAAATCCGCTCCAGGGTGAAGGCCAGATTGTTATCCTTTTCATTCATCGCGGCCCCGATGATGCTCTCGCCTAAGCTAAAGTTAAACCCGGAATCAAACGCGTTATCCAGATACGGTGCAATGACCGCAGCGGAGTTATCCCAAATCTCCCCGACAATATAAGCGTCCGGATTCACTTCATTCATACTCGCCCGGAATTCCTGCCACCATGCTGTATTCTTAGCCGTTGTCGCTTCGCCTTTATCGGTCATCAGATCTTCATAAATATGTTTGGCTGCATCAATTCGGAATCCATCGACACCGAGCTCCAGCCAGAACTTCCCGATATCCTTCATCTCTTCGCGAACCTTGGGATGATCGAAGTTCAGGTCCGGCATCCCGCCCCAGAACGTGCCCATATAATGGGCCCCGTTGATCTCATGCCATGGCGAGTCGCTGCCTGCGGCGCTGGCTCCTGAAGGAGTCCTCCCTTGATCCTCGGCCCATATGTACCAATCGCGGGTTGCCGAAGCTTTGTCTTTCGCAGCCTGCTGAAACCAGGCATGCTCCGTGCTTGTGTGATTGACTACCAAATCCATAATAATCTTGATTCCGCGCTTATCCGCTTCGGCAAGCAGCGTCTTAAAGTCATTAAGGGTTCCGTAGTCCGGGTGGATGGAACGATAGTCAGTCACATCATAGCCGTGATAGCTCGGCGAAGGATTAATCGGCATCAGCCAAATCCCCGTCACGCCAAGATCCTCTGAAGTTTCCGGATTTCCGTCATTCAGATAATCCAGCTTCTCAATGACGCCTTGTAAGTCACCGATCCCATCCCCATCGGAATCATAGAATGAGCGTACAAAAATCTCATAATAGACGTCGGAGGACTGCTCATCCACCTCCGCTGTCTCCATTGTTGCGGGCGCTTTCGAATCCGGCTGTTTCGTTTCCGGGGCTGCCGGCGGCTTAACCTCCTCTTGCGATGGAGCCGCTGTGCCGCTGCAGCCTGCCAGCAGACTTCCCGTAAGCGCAATGGCGGCAAGCCAAAGAGGCAGCCCCCTTCGTTTTCCCCATGTAGAACGTATCACGTTGTTACCCCCTATTTGCTCGCAGCTTATCTTCACCGAGCCACCCCTTCCATGCACTACATTATATCTACAGTCCACCACGACATGCTGACTAAAATGAAATGAAGGATAGGTATTCTGGTCAGACTATTATATTATGGGTTGTGTACAAGTGTCAGCAACTTAGAGAGCAATTGCAGAAAGAGAGTGGTGGTTTACCATGCAAGAAGAAACATTAACACGGGGGTTAAAAAACAGGCATGTCCAGCTCATGGCAATTGGGGGTGCGATTGGGACAGGCCTCTTTCTGGGAGCGGGGAAGACGATTCAACTGACCGGACCGTCCATACTGCTGGCCTATATCATTACAGGTATTGTTTTGTTTTTGATCATGCGTGCATTGGGGGAGCTGTTATTAAGCAACCTGCAGTATCATTCCTTTGTGGATTTTGTCCGTGATTACTTGGGAAATATGGCAGCGTTCATGACCGGCTGGACCTATTGGTTTTGCTGGATCTCCATCGCTATGGCGGACATTACCGCGGTCGGCATGTATATGCAGTTCTGGTTTCCCAATGTACCGCAATGGATGCCCGGTTTAATTGCACTTATCATTTTACTGGTCATGAATCTGGCAACGGTCAAGCTGTTTGGTGAAATGGAATTTTGGTTTGCTTTAATTAAAGTCATTGCCATTCTGGCGCTCATTGTTGTCGGTTTATATATGATATTTAAAGGCTTTACTACGGATCAGGGGACAGCAAGCTTCTCCAATCTGTGGAGTCATGGGGGATGGTTTCCGAATGGAATGCATGGTTTCATCATTTCGTTTCAGATGGTCGTGTTCGCCTTTGTCGGCATGGAACTGGTGGGACTGACAGCGGGGGAAACGGAGAATCCGGAGAAGGTTATTCCCAAAGCCATTAACCAGATCCCCATCCGTGTGCTGCTCTTCTATGTTGGAGCACTGCTGATAATTATGAGCATCTACCCGTGGAAAGCGATAGTGCCGAGCGAAAGTCCCTTTGTGCAGGTGTTTGCAGCCGTAGGTATTGCGACTGCCGCCGGCATTGTGAATTTCGTGGTGCTGACATCCGCAGCTTCGGCGTGCAACAGTGCCATTTTTAGTACAAGCCGTATGGTGTTCTCGATGGCCAAGGATCGTAATGCACCCGAGTCGTTGGGGCGTCTGAATGGCAGAAAGGTACCTTCCAATGCACTATTTTTCTCCTCGCTGGTCATCCTGGTTGCGATTATTTTGAATTATGTGATGCCCGAGGGCGTGTTTACACTAATTACAAGTGTTTCGACCGTTTGCTTTATCTTCGTCTGGGGGATCATGGTGATCTGTCACCTGAAATACCGCCGTACCCAGCCGGAACTGGCTAGTCGGAGTCGTTTCAGGCTACCGCTCTATCCATTTTCGAACTATTTGATTTTGGCTTTCCTGGCGTTTGTGCTGGTTGTTCTGGCATTGGCAGAAGATACACGTGTGGCGCTGTTTGTCACTCCGGTGTGGTTTATCCTGGTTGCCGGGATCTACCTTCTCCAAAAGAGAAGCTTAAGCGGGAACAGACAGTAGGAGTTGCTTCGTACAACATAAAACCGCCCAATGATTTATTGGGCGGTTTTCGTATTTAGGTTCTTGCAGCCTCTTTGCTTTCACGAATGCCTGCGTAGATGGCATCACAGATATCGGTAGTATATTGGCCTGACATCCCTTCAAGTGCCGTATTAGTGAATGCTGCAACACTAAGTTCTTCCCTTGGATCAACAAACCAGGAATGGCCGTAGGTTCCACCCATTCGCCACGTACCTGGTGATTCCGGTGTAGCAGCTGCAATAGCGTCTTTAAGTACCGTAAAACCAAGGCCAAACCCTCTTCCCGGCCAATACGGCATCACGAGCTCACCGATTTGATTGGTGGACATCTCAGCGGCAACGGCTTCCGTAAGGATAGGCTTTCCTCCTTGCCGCAGTGTCTCAAGTAAAGTCAGAAAATCTCCAGTACTTCCAACCATACCCGCTCCACCCGATGAATAAGCAGAAGTATCATTCGCGCGGTTGGGTGCAAGCCGGAAACCGGCTGTACCTTCAATAAAAGGAACCTGCTCCAACTCATCATGGAGAAGGCGCGGTTCTTCAGGCCCATCCGCGTATGCGGCGGTCAACCGATCCGGATCCACGGCAACAAAATCAGTGTCCGTCATGTGAAGTGGATGAGTAACGAGCATTTGAACAGCCTCTTTTAATGACATTCCAGTGACCTTTTCGATAACGGCTCCGAGTACATCCGTTGCAATGGAATACCTCCACATGTTTCCTGGCTCATACAGAAGAGGAGCAGAAGCTAGCCTTTGGAGATTCTCTTCCAAACTGATTCCAGCCAAATCCATCCCGTCCGATATGCCTGCAAGTTCATAGGTTCCTTGGTCTTCCTGGAAGAAACGGTAAGTCAATCCAGCGGTGTGTGTCATCAACTGATGAACCGTTATTGAAGCGTACTCACCATTGGGAAGCTTGGGCCGGAATGCAGGTAACCAGCGGGTCACCGAATCATTCAGACTCAGCTTTCCTTGTGAGATCAATGCCAGAGCTGCTGTCGATACAATGGGTTTGGTGACGGAAGCAAGCCGAAACAGAGCGTTTTCCGACATGGTGCGTTTATGTTCCCTGTCCGCGAAACCAGCAGCTCGGTTGTATATCAGCTGCCCTCCCACTGCAACCTGTACAACCGTTCCCACAATTCTTTTTTCGCTTAGAGCGCGGTCGATTGCTTCATCCACATAACTATGCAATGTCGTCATATTTTCTCTTTCCATTCCTATCTTCCTCTCTTAAGATGATGTGCTAGATGATGTGCTTGATTAATTATTGTGACTGTGTTTATTATATAAATGATTTATCTTGTATCACATAAGACATTAAAGGTATTATAATCAATTAGCGAATATAGCTAAGGTAATTCATGATCATACCTTATAGATTAAAGGAGTGGGTTCTATGGACGAAATTGATCAGCATATTCTGTTTCACTTGGAGAACCAGGCGAGATTATCCATGACCGAATTAGGCAAGCTGGTTGGATTATCTCAGCCCGCTGTTACTGAACGAGTCAAGCGAATGGAGGAAAAAGGGGTTATCGAGGAATATCGTACCGTGATCTCCCCATCCAAAGTGGGTAAGCAGAGCACGGCATATGTTCTTTTTCGGACACGGGATTGTTATCCCTTCCTGGATTTCTGCCGTTTGTCACCTGAAGTCGTGGAATGTTATCGGATCAGTGGGGAGTACAATTATTTGCTGAAAATCCTGACCGACTCCATCCAGGGACTGGAAGAGTTTGAGAACAAGTGCGATCCGTACGGCACCTATATGACCTTAATTACCATGTCTTCTCCTATTGCACATAAGAATCTCATGGAAGGACCGAATTTGCTGGTACATGCAGAATAAGATTGCTCTCTTCAAAATGAAAAGCAGAAGAGGAGTCCACATCATGTGAACTCCTCTTTTCTTATATCCATAACGGCCTTCCTGTTAATTTCCTCTGGGAAATCCATATTTATGAGCACGTATGGCTACGAGCAAAGCGGGAATCAGCAGGATAAACAGCGAGCCGGGAAGGGATCCAGCCCCAAACAGCTCAAGAAGGATGCCGCCGACGATGCCCCCTCCGCCAATCGCCAGATTCCATGCTGTAACCAGCATCGATTGGGCTACGTCAGCGCTCTTGCCCCCGGCTTGAGCAATGGCAGTTTGCAGCAGTGTGGCAGCCCCGCCAAACGTAAGTCCCCAGATCATAATTCCAAGGATAATAATCGCAGGTTGATGAATACCTATTCCCATCACTACAGACGCCAGGGCGAATGCCGCCATGCTGATGAGAACCAATCCCCTCAACAACCGGTCGACGAGCATTCCGGTCACCCAAATCCCCACAATGGAAGTGATGCCGAAAATGAGCAAAATCAAATCTACTCTGTTAGCAAAGGCGGTCTGGGTTAGGTAGGGGGAAATATAGGTGTACAGGATATTATGAGCCAGGATCCAGGCCAGAACAACAAACAGGATAGGCCTAACCCCCGGGATCAAAAACACCTTATGCAGCGGAAGACGTTCACCGGCCGGCTCTCCGGCAAAATCCGGCACTTTCCAGAGTACCCATACGATTAAAGCAACGGTCAGAAGAGATACAGTACCGAAGATGAGGCGCCAGCCGACATAAGAACTGAGAAAACTGCCGATTGGGACACCGAGGGCTAATGCCAGCGGTGTCCCAACCATAGCCACGGCCATTGCTTTGCCTTTTAATGAATTCGGGACCATCCGACGTGCATAACCTGCTGTCATTCCCCATAACACACCTGCAGATACCCCGGCCAGGAAACGGGCAGCAAGCGTCAGTATATAATCCGAGGATAAGGCGGTAACGCTGTTAAAGACAAGAAAACCGCTGATGCATACCAGCAGAAGAGGTCGGCGCCTCCATCCACGTGTAGCCGAAGTTAAGGGAATGGCAGCAACAAGTGACCCAATGGCATAAAGAGTGACCAACTGTCCGGTTAAGGCCTCTGTGATCCCAAGGTCTTTTGCAATTTGGGGCAGCAGACCCGCAGGCAGGCTCTCCGTGAGGATGCAAATAAATCCAGCCATGGCTAATGCAAGCAGCCCGGCCCACGGAAGGCGTTCGGAAGAGATGGAATGTAACTCCCTTTTGATTGGGAGGGATGTGTTAGCGTCCATGCATAAAAACCCCTTTTCATATATTTATAATCCTATCCAGAACTATGCATATAAGCTTATATAAAAAAAGCATTCTTTTGCATACCGGATTAAAGGTAATAAAGGGGTTTTATCATGATATTCCTTTTATTTTGTTAGTTTTTCCGTTAGTTCAAAAGCATTATCGTCTTTGTAACCACTCCATGATTCTAAGGACGGCTTCCATGTATAGCTGCCAGTGATTTGATATCAAACTATCTAACCAAAAAACTTTGAACATTTTTTTGGAAGAATCTCAACAGCGACAGCGCAAACGTTTGAATCCTAAACTGCCTAGTTTTTCCAGTAAAACGGTTACATAATAGAGTTTAACATTAGTTCCATCTTAATATTGTCAGTGCGGCCACTTTTTCACCCAACGATATCATAACCAGCTCCTCCGTTTTGTTAAATCGTTTGCACAATGCCGTTTTAAGTTGTTTTCCGGGCTTTTCTGACTATAATACCGCACTTTCTCCCGTTTTCTAATTCTTGCTTCATTTTTGATGTATTTGTGAAATATTTGCGCTGGACTGACTTGGATACGTATTTACAAGCCTATCGATTAACGTTAATATAGCAGTGTGAAACCGTTTAACAAACAGGATCAATATGGCTTTAAATCAATAGGTATCATGTATACTCAGGGCCTGACGGACCCACAATTAAATAAAGAAGAACGGTCCGCGATTAGCGGAAGTTACTCTTCTGGATATTAGAGAGAACTCCAGTAGTCGCTTTCTTATTTTCAAAAAAACGCAAACGGTTCCACTGGAGGTCCTATTATGTCTGTAACGATTAAAGATGTCGCAAAACGAGCGGGCGTATCCCCCTCCACCGTCTCACGGGTGCTTTCCAATCATCCTAGGATCAGCCGCGAAACCTCGCGGAAGGTGAAAGAGATCATGGAGGAAATGGGCTACCATCCCAATATTATGGCCAAGAGCCTGGTTTCCAAGACGACGGAAAGCATATGCGTGATTCTGCCGAAACCAGCGGAAGAATTGTTCCTCAACTTATTCTTCATGGAACTGATCCGCGGGATCGTCACCCAAGCGAACCGCTCCGGATACGACGTCGTTCTCAGTTCGGGCGGCAACGAGAAGGAAGAAGTCGAAGCCGTATCCCGGCTGCTTAACGGTCGCCGCGTCGACGGCGCCATTTTGCTTTACTCCAGGCAGGACGATCAGGTGGTCGATTTTCTCAAGTCCAACAACTATCCGTTCGTGCTTGTCGGCCGGAGCGAGAAGTACCCGGACCTGTTATCGGTCGATACCGATAATGTGCAGGCGGCCTATGATGCAACCAAGCATCTGATCTCCCTTGGACATCAACGGATCGGCTTTGTCAGCGGCCCGCCTAACCTGATCGTCTCTCAGGACCGGATGAAAGGCTATGGCAAAGCGCTTGCCGATGCCGGTCTGGAGATGAGAAAGGAATGGATTGTCGAAGGCGAGTTCCTTCAGGAGAGCGGCTATCGCGCCATGTCCTTTTTCATGAACCTGCCTGAACGTCCGACGGCGCTTGTCATTGTTGACGATATTGTATCCTTCGGCGTGCTGCGGGGGCTGCACGAACTGGGGTATAAGGTTCCCGAAGATGTATCCATTATCAGTTTCAACAATATTTCATTGACCGAACTATCGACCCCGCCGCTGAGCAGCGTGGATATCGGTATTTACAACCTGGGTTATACCGCTTCCCAAGCGCTGATCCAGACCATTCGTAACAATGACAACACGATACTGCCGCACCGCTATATCATTCCGCACCGGTTGATGATCCGCGAATCCTCGATGTTTTCGCCGCCGAAATCTTAAGGTTTGGATAACCATGGCGGAATACACGAAGTATTATCAAAATAAAGAAGCATCGTGGTGCTTCCTTTATTTTTGCAGCTTGGTTCAAACGTTTGCACTAATTCATTAAGGAGGATGATCATGTCAACCCTATCCGCTTGTTTATTTGATCTTGACGGCGTGCTGGTGGACACCGCCAAGTATCACTACATTGCCTGGAAGCGTCTTGCCGGAGAGCTTGGCTTTGAATTTACGGAGCAGGACAATGAACGCCTGAAGGGTGTAAGCCGCATGGCTTCCCTCGATATTCTGCTTGAGGTTGGCGGAATCACGCTCGATGAAGACGCGAAGCTGGCACTAGCCGAGAAGAAGAATGCTTGGTATGTCGAGTATATTTCCAACATGGACAAATCCGAGATTTTGCCTGGAGCCCTCGAATTTATCCAAGCGCTGAAGGACCGCGGCATCAAGGTTGCGCTGGGCTCCGCCAGCAAGAACGCGATGCTGATCCTGAACAATACCGGCCTGACTCCTTACTTCGACGCTATCATCGATGGAACGAAGACTGCCCAAGCGAAACCGGATCCCGAGGTTTTTACGCTGGGAGCCCGCGAGCTTGGCGCCCGGCCTGACGCCTGCGTTGTATTCGAGGATGCCGAGGCTGGAATCGAAGCCGCCATCCGCGCGGGAATGCGGAGCGTCGGCATCGGATCGCCTGAAACCTTGGGGCGCGCCAACATCGTTCTTCCCTCCCTGGAAGGATTCACGGTGGATCGTCTGCTGGAGTTGTAAGCGAATGAGACTTACGGCATCAGGTAGTTTAAATCCCATATAGAACTGCAACCATTTTTCCTAAAAACAAAGGAGCCGATGATTGTGAAACAATATTTAAAGCTTGATGAATGGTCAATTATTGAGGAGGGCTTTGATCCTCGCACGCATGAGATCTCGGAGAGTATCTTCAGTATCGGTAACGGATTTATGGGCCAGCGCGCCAACTTCGAGGAATCCTACAGCGGTTCCTCCCTGCAAGGCAGTTATATGGCCGGCGTGTATTATCCGGATAAAACCCGTGTAGGCTGGTGGAAGAACGGTTATCCCGAATATTTTGCCAAAGTGCTGAACAGTACCAACTGGATTGGCATCGGCATTGAAATCGACGGTACGCCGCTGGATCTGGCCAAATGCACGGTGAAGGATTTTGTGCGCGAGCTGAATATGAAGGAAGGCTTCCTCTCCCGCAGCTTTACCGCCGTCATGGAAAACGGCAAGGAGCTCAAGGTTGAAGCTGTCCGTTTTGTCAGCATTGTACGCCACGAGATCGGTGCCATCCGATATGCCGTAACCCCGCTTAATTTTGCTGGAGAGCTTACGGTTACGCCTTATCTCGATGGCGATGTGAAGAACAAAGATTCCAACTATGACGAGAAATTCTGGCTGGAGGTATTTAAGGAAGCCGCTCAAGGCTCGGCCGCATTAACCGTAAAGACCAAGAAACTCGATTTCCATGTGACCTCCGTCATGTCATACAGCATCCTTAAGAACGGCGCGAAGCTGGATCTTCAGGCCGAACTGGTGGAAAAAGAGAAGTATGCGGCGAACCGCGTAAACGTATCCGTGTCCGAAGGCGAAGCCATCACCATCTATAAATATGTAGCCAACGTCACATCCCGCAATCATGGATTCGGCGAATTGGTGGATGCCGCTCGTGCTGTGCTGGAGCCGGCGGTCGAAACCGGATTTGAGCTGCTGCTGAAGGAGCAGGCGGATGCGTGGGGCGACAAATGGAAGGAAAGCGATATTGTCATTGAAGGCGATGTGGCGGCCCAGCAAGCGATCCGCTTCAACATCTTCCAGCTGAACCAAACCTACAGCGGCGAAGACGACCGTCTGAACATCGGGCCGAAGGGCTTTACCGGGGAAAAATACGGCGGCAGCACCTACTGGGATACCGAGGCTTATTGCCTGCCGTTCTACCTGAGCACCGCGGACGCCAGCATTTCGCGCAACCTGCTGATCTATCGTTATAAACACCTGGAAAAAGCGAAGGAAAACGCCAAGAAGCTCGGCTTTACCAAAGGCGCCCTCTATCCAATGGTGACGATGAACGGCGAGGAATGCCATAACGAGTGGGAAATTACGTTTGAAGAAATCCACCGTAACGGCGCGATTGCCTATGCCATCTATAACTATGTCAATTATACGGGCGACTTCTCTTACCTCGGCCAATACGGCCTGGAAGTGCTCGTCGAAATTTCCCGCTTCTGGGAAGAGCGCGTGAATTACGTGCCGGCGAAGGATCAGTACATGATGCTCGGGGTCACCGGTCCGAACGAGTACGAGAACAACGTGAACAACAACTGGTATACTAACCGCATCGCCAGCTGGACGATGGAATACACGCTTGACGTGCTCGAATATTTGAAAGAGAACGAGAATTCCCGCTATGCCGAGCTTACGGCGAAGCTGGGGCTGCAGGATGTCGAAACGGCCAAATGGCAGGATATCATCAGCAAAATGTACTACCCGGTAGACGAGGAGCTCGGCGTCTTCCTGCAGCAGGACGGTTTCCTCAACAAGGAGCTGGTCCCGGTGAAGGAATTGGATCCAGCCCACCTGCCCCTGAACCAGAACTGGTCCTGGGACCGCATTCTGCGCTCGGTATACATTAAGCAGGCTGACGTGCTGCAAGGATTGTTCTTCCTTGGCGACCAGTACGACTTGGCTACGAAAAAACGCAACTTCGACTTCTATGAACCGTTCACGGTGCATGAGTCCTCCCTCTCGCCTTGCGTACACTCCATTCTCGCGTGCGAGCTTGGGTACCAGGAGAAGGCGTACGAGATGTACCTCCGTACAGCTCGACTGGATTTGGACAACTATAACAACGATACCGAGGACGGCTGTCATACAACCAGTATGGCAGGAACCTGGATGTCCGTTGTGCATGGCTTCGGCGGCTTGCGCGTGAAGGACGGCGTATTGCATTTGAATCCATTCATTCCTGGTCACTGGTCTTCCTTCTCCTTCAAGGTGATGTTCCGCGGTTCCCGCTTGAAGGTCAACGTCAAAGGCAAGGAAACCATCATTGTCAACGAAACAGATACGCCGGCTGTCCTGAACGTGAATGGCAAGGAGTACAGCATCGACGGATTTGGAGAGGTCAAAGCCGCAAGATAACAGGCATACGTCTACAAAAACAACCGAGTTATATAAAAACAAGAGCCCTGGAGAACGTTCCAGGGCTCTTGTTTTTACAGAGTACGGGCTCCTTCAGGGCATCATCACTCCTTCTTAAAAGACCCGTTTTCAACCACGCCAAGCCTCTAGAATGTCTGAACTCAGCCAAAGGCTGTGACAAACTGCAAAGCTCCGCATCCCGATAGCGGGGGAAATACCGATTATGTATGCTATGAATAGATGAGTTGAGAATGAGGATCACGCGGAGGCCGTTCAGATGGCTTCCCAAACAGATACCCCTGCGAGAGCTCGATCCCGATTTCTCGGCAAAAATGAAACTCCTCCCTTCTTTCAATGCCTTCTGCCAGCACCATGGCCCCAAAATCATGAGCCTTGTTCGTGATCACTTTGAGCTGCTCCTGCTGTGCGGGATTGCGATCGCAATGATCGATCAGACTCCGGTCGATCTTGACATAATCCGGCTTAAGCTTAATCATCTGCTCCAATGTGGAATAACCTGCACCAACGTCATCCATGGCTACCGAGATTCCATGACTGCGATACACCTCGAAAATCGATTGCAAATGCTCAACATCATCAATCTTCTCGGTTTCCACGACCTCAAATACGAAATCCCTCGGATCCAGGTGGAGCCTGTCTATGGTATGAAAGGTGTGGCTTAGACACATCTGCGCATCATATATGGAGGATGGCAGGAAGTTCACGAATCGCTTAACGCCGATGGGAAGCCACTCGGCACTGGTCTCGATGGCACTGGTTCGTGCCGCCCGGTCCAGGAATGCATGCAATCCGGTTTTACGGGCTGTCTCAAACAGCTCATACGGCTGGAACCTGGCTCCCCACTCTACCGGACGAAGGAGAAACTCGTAGGCAAAGATCTGCTCAGATGAATCCACGATGGGCTGCATATAGCTCGTGAACTGCTTATGTAAAATGATACTTACCATATCGTAATGCTCCATCTGCAGTTCGAACTTCTGCATAGGGGTCCAAGAATGCCGGATTTGCGGAGCTTCTCCACCGGTAACACAGAAGGACAGCTCTTGACGAATCTTCAGCGGAAGGGGCTGCAGACACTTTATCATGGAGATCAGGTCCGCACGTACCTTGTAGTTTACAGCACAACCCTCATTGTTCTCTTGTACCGCGTAGCCGTTCACTGCCAGCAACTGAATAAGCTCACCACTTGCAGGCTTTATATGAATGGTCCCCTGGTCCTCAATCGGTTCAAAGGTGCTGCAATTGTCGCAAATCATGTTCGTCCTCCTTGGCAAGCTAGCTCTCACTATGCTTCTTATCGGCATTTTGAATATGATTTCTTTGCATTTTATGGATTTTATATCGAAGTTATGACCTATTTTAAGAGAAATGCGCAAGATTCGTGCAATGATTACGCTAAATTCTACAAAAATCGACTTTTATTGCTTGTAACAACGCACTATCAATACGATGGTCATGCTTGATCTACTCAAGCTTTTGATCCAAAAGCTGCAGCAGCATCGTCCGCTCCACATCAAAATGCCAAGGGGCGTTCCGTTCCTTCGCCGCATACATCGCGGCATCGGCGCGACCAATCAGCTCCTGGTCATTTCTGGCATGATCCGGATAAACCGCAATGCCGATACTCGGCGTGGTTCGGACTTCATGCCCTTCCAATTCGTATGGCTCGCTAAGCATCGTCCAGATCTCCTCCGCCATCCAGATCAGCTCCTGATCCTCACCAGCCGGATGGATCATAACGGTGAATTCGTCTCCTCCTAAACGGGAAACCAAAACTCCCTTAGATTCAAGGGATTGAAGCCGGTCTGCAACCTTTCGAATCAACAGATCGCCGGCACGGTGGCCGTATCGGTCATTGACTCGTTTGAAACGGTTCATATCCATATACAGCAAGCCTACGCGGGAACCTGCGCGGTCCGCCTCCTTCAGCGAGCTCGCCAGCCTTGCATTAAAATAACGGCGATTATACAGCCCCGTGAGATCATCACGATGTGCCAGGGCTTCACTCTGCATCAGACTTTCATGCAGTCGGTCAAACAAACGGTCGTTCTCGAACTGGATTAAAATCTGCCTGAATAGAATCAGGATCACGCACAGGGATAGACCGGTAAACAGTCCAGTCCATCCTCCAAACCGCAGCGCCATAAGGGCAACCATCCCGCCAAGCACGCTGTAGGGAAGCAGATACCTTACGACCAGGTTTCCGACTGAGCGCGGCTCCCGCTCGCCAACGGACGGTTTACGGGAATCAGGAGCGGACTGCCCACCTGCGAAACTAATGAATAATACCGATATCGTATAGAGTGGATGCAGGTAGGAGCGAAGCTCGATATCCAAAAGATCAACGAGATAGATGTACAGAACATCCCCGGCAATATAAGTGCTTCCGCCGAGACATAACAGAATGGCCGCCCATTTCCCTAACAGTCCGGTATTAAAATATAACACCAGCGTAAAAAAGATAAGTACCATTGCACACAGGGGATACAGCATGTCCACCCAAAGGTTTCCCCATATTGCCTCATGGGCCAGACCCTGAAGCTCAGGCTTGATGAAATATTCCCACCCTACCGTCATGACGGCAATGCCAACAATCACGATATCCAGCATAAACCGGAGTCCCCGAAGCGAACCTTGAACATGCCGGAATAAATAAATGAGAGAGCTTGCGAACAGAATGAGTTCAAGTCCCCAGAACAAATGGGTTAGGATCGATGAGAAAGCGCTCTCTTTTCCAAACCAAACATAACAAGCATGAATGATTCGTGCCGCTGCATCCCCCATCAATCCGAGACTAACAATAAGCCAAAACCTGCGAAGATGAACCTCATAACGCCGACTAATCCGCATTAAATAAACGGAGGCGGCTACAGGAGGAATTATGACTAGAACACGCTGAAGCGATAAAGCCTCAGGCATCCACAGAGCAATCATGATTTGAATGAATGCATATATCATGGCGAGTCGAATCCACAGATGATCTGCTGGAGTTGGACTCATAAGCATTCCTCCTCGGCCAAAAGGTAAGCTGGATCGCTTTCGTATGTTAGGTCTTTTGAATTAATCTCTCTATTTCTCATGATACTTTTTACCCACCCAAAAGTAAAGATGAGGAAATGAAAGAAAAATCATCTTTATCAGCCCCACCCTAAACACAACTCCCACTTGACGTATAGGGATTATGTGATAATATTTCAGTCATATCTCATATAGATAGATCGGAAAGGGAGTTGAACCATGTCACAGAAACGATTGGATCATGTTGGTATTGTTGTCCGGGACATAGAAGCTACAATCGCCTTCTATACATCCGTAGTCGGACTAGAACTAAAGGATCGCCTAACCCATACGAATGGCGTCATCCAGCTGGCATTCCTCGGTTTTAACGGCAGCAACGAGACGGAAGTCGAGCTTATTCAGGGATACAGCAACTCGCTGCCTGCGGAGGGCACCGTTCATCATTTTGCAGTCAGCACGGATAACATTGAAGAGGAATATGCCCGGGTTCAAGGACTTGACGTTCCTCACTTGGACGAGGAAATCGTGACGCTCCCGAATGGTTTCCGTTATTTCTTCGTGCATGGTCCCGAAGGGGAATGGATTGAGTTCTTCCAGCGATAACCTCAATATAGAAGCCTTATTCAAATCCTTTATTCCGTGAAAGGTTCATAGGATTAATTAATCCTTCCCATGGCAAGTGTTCTGAGCAAAGACCTGCCTCGCTCGCGCTCCTTCGAACTAGACAGGTCTGGTGTGTTAGGACTATAATAGCGGATGTAATGATCAAAACTTCATAAATACCGGGGGAGCTGGATTTGGCCGGCTGAGAGTGTATCCGATATGATACTGACCCTTACACCTGATCTGGGTAATGCCAGCGTAGGAAGCCCATGTTTGCGGCAGCTTTTTATTTGCCGTGGTATACACTTACGCCGTCATGCGTCCTGATATCATCAGGGCGTTTTTTTGTGGAGTTGCGAGGTAATAGAAAGAGAACTCAAAGGAGAGAAGAAACGATGAAGAAGGGAAGATGGATTCCGCTGCTTCTCGCTTGCGTCCTGCTTATGGTCGCGTCCGGATGCGGTACAAGCGGACAGAACAAGAAGACAGGTGCCGAAGGCGAAGGCAGTCAGACCCCCGGAAAACTCCGTGACGTTCAGCTGATGCTCGATTGGTCCGCCAATACGAATCACACCGGCCTGTATGCAGCGAAGGAGCTTGGGTATTATGAGGAAGAAGGGCTTAATGTCCAGATCGTCCAGCCGGGAGCAGGCGGAACGGATACGCTGGTCGCATCCGGTAACGTGCCGTTTGGCATCAGCTATCAGGAGGGCGTAACGCTGGCCAGAACCCAAGGATTGCCGCTCGTTTCCATTGCAGCGATCATTCAGCATAATACGTCCGGCTTTGCCGCCCCTAAGGACAAAGGCATCGCGAAAGCAGGCGATTTTGAAGGAAAATCCTATGGCGGCTGGGGCTCGCCTGTGGAGGAAGCCGTCATGAAATCCATCATGGAGATCGATGGCGCCGATGTCAGCAAGGTGAAAATGGTCAATATGGGCGATGCCGATTATTTTACGGCCGTCAAACGCGACATTGATTTTGCCTGGATCTTCTATGCTTGGACAGGTATTGAAGCCGAGCTTCGCAATGAACCGCTTGACATGATTTATGTGAAGGACTACTCCGAGCAGCTTGATTATTACACGCCGGTTATCGTGACGAACGAGAAGCTGATTCAGGAGGACCCCGAGCTTATCAAAGCGTTCATGCGGGCGACTTCAAAAGGATACGACTATGCGATTCAACATCCAGAAGATGCGGCAGCCCTGCTGTCGAAGGCGGTTCCTGACCTGGATGCCGAACTGGTTCTCGCCAGCCAAAAATGGCTGAGCCCCCGTTATCAGGATGATGCATCCCGCTGGGGTGAACAAAAAGCCGAAGTATGGTCGGGATATGCAGACTGGATGTTTGAGCGTAAGCTGCTGGAGAAAGAGCTTGACGCTGACCGCGCATTCACCAATGATTTTTTACCGGAGCAGCCATAAGGTTATTTCTATTTAAAAAGAAGAGAGACGACGTTTGCGGAAGGCTGTCTCTCTTCCATTACAATATAGCTTGCACGAAAGGATGAGTTTACATGGCGAATACGCTCTTGAGCATTCAAGTGATACCGAGAACGCCAAACGGGGCCGACAGCATCCCTTATGTAGATGAAGCGATTAAGGTCATTCAGGAATCAGGCGTGAAATACGAGGTTCATGCACTCGAAACGACCATGGAAGGAGAGCTCGCCGAGCTGCTCAAGATCGTTGAGCGCATGCATGAAGCGCTGGTGAATGCGGGAAGTCCCAGCATCATATCCCAAGTCAGAATCGCCCATCATCCCAGCGGCATCAGCATGGATAAGCTGACTGAGAAATACCGTCCATGAGAAGCTGGTGGAGTTCGGTTTGGCCGCCCGTTGTGGCGGTCCTCTTCTTTTTGGCGGTATGGCAGGCCGCAGTATCCATATTCGACATTGAACCTTTTATTCTGCCTGCGCCGACGGCCATCGGGCATGAGGCCGTTACCGGAGCTTCCGGTCTCTTCCAGCATACAGCGGCCACCCTGCAATTAACCCTGATCGGATTTATGATCGGTACGGCGATCGGACTAGTCATCTCGCTGGCACTGCACATGGTGCCTTTTCTCAAAACCGCTCTTTATCCGCTTCTTATTCTTAGCCAGAATGTGCCGACAATCGCCCTTGCCCCGCTTCTCATGATATGGTTCGGCTTCGGCATGCTGCCCAAGGTTATCGTGATTACGCTGGTCTGCTTCTTCCCCGTCGCTGTTGCGGCCCTGGACGGACTGGCCCGTACTGACCGAACCATGATGAATTACATGCAGATGGCGGGGGCTTCCTCGTGGCAAATTTTCAGCAAGCTGGAGCTGCCGCATGCGCTTCCTTCCATCTTCTCCGGGATTCGAATTGCGGCCACCTATTCGGTCATGGGTGCGGTTATCGGGGAATGGATCGGATCGGACCGGGGAATCGGCCACTACATGATGCTGCAAAAATCCGGCTACCGCACGGATCGGGTATTTGTTGCCATCCTGGTCATCGTCCTGCTCAGCCTGCTGATGGTGCTGCTGATCACCCTGCTGGAGAAGCGGCTCATCCGCTGGAATCGAAAAGGTTAAATCCCATGAATAGACGTTTCGAATCTTATATGATAGGAGGCCATTTGTCGATATGACACATCAAGTACCCCTGACGGTCCAGGACGGAGCTGACCCGTCGGCTGCTTCGGTCTCAACCGCACCTGCCCTCGAGGTTCGCAGCCTTCGAAAAACCTTCCGTGACCGGCGCAGCGAAGTGCATGTTCTGGATGGCCTTTCGCTTCAAGTACAGCCCGGGGAATTCGTCTCCTTAATCGGTCCTTCAGGCAGCGGAAAGAGCACGCTCTTCCATATCATTGGGGGGTTAACAGCTCCGGATGCGGGCACTGTCCTCATGGACGATCAGGACGTGACCGGGGAAAAAGGCCGCATCGCCTACATGCCTCAACAGCCGGCCCTGTTCCCTTGGCGTACGGTGGAGGACAATGTGCTCCTTCCCGAGGAGCTGAGAGGCACCTCGAAAGCCGCTGCCAGGGAACATGCCCGCAGCTGGATGGAACGTGCCGGACTCAGCGGCTTCGAAAAAGCATATCCGCACACCCTCTCTGGCGGAATGCAGCAGCGAGCAGCTTTTCTGCGCGCACTGATGAGTCCGCAGGAAGTTATGTGCCTGGACGAACCGTTCAGTGCATTGGATGCGTTAACGCGCAGCGATATGCAGCGCTGGCTGCTCGATATCTGGGAGGATACGCGCCGTTCGGTGCTGATGATTACCCACCATATCGAGGAGGCGCTGCTCCTCTCGGACAGCATCTATATCTTGTCAGCACGGCCCGGAACCATCCTGAAACGGGTAGAAGTCCCTTTCTCCCGTCCGCGCCGGGAAAACATCCTGATGGATCCGTCCTTTATCGCATTAAAAACCGATATTTCCGCCATCATGCGGGAAGAACAGCACAAGCGCTGACCGATGAAGGCCAGCGTAATACATACATCCATGAGGGGCAAAGCGCTTCGTGGAAGCTTGCAAGCGAGGTGATGTCACGATGAAATCATTCATGCCGAGTAAAGCGAATTTCCCCCTGATCGACACTCATATTCATCTGGACAGTTATTCGTTATCCGATCAACAAGCGATTCTCGCGGATATCCGCCATCATGAGGTTCAATCCGTCATCTCTGTCTCCATGCATCTGGCTTCCTGCAAGCGAAATCTGGAGCTGGCCAGGCAGTACGAACCGATGGTGCGGCCGGCTTTCGGTTATCATCCGGAGCAGCCCCTCCCCTCCTCTGACGAAACCGAAGAGCTGCTGGATTGGATGGCAGAGCATGCTAATGAGATGATTGCCGTAGGAGAGGTGGGTCTCCCCTATTACGCCAGGCTGGAGGCTGAATCGGAAGGCCGACCTTGGGATAACCGCCCTTACGCCTATCTGTTGGAGCAATTTATAGCTTTTGCTAAGAAACATCATAAACCGGTGATTCTGCACGCTGTATATGAAGATGCGGATATCGCATGTGATTTGCTCGAAAAATACGGCGTCACTCGTGCCCATTTTCATTGGTTTAAGGGCTCCGGTGACACCTTGCAGCGGATGGCGGATAACGGATACTATATTTCCTTTACGCCCGACATCCTCTATGAGGAAGAAATTCGCGCTATGGCACGCAGGTATCCGGCTCATCTCGTCATGACCGAAACCGATGGGCCTTGGCCCTTCGAAGGTCCGTTCACCGGACAGATGACCCATCCTCGGTTGACAGCTTCTGTAGCTTCGGCATGGGCTGAGCTTAAGGGGCTGTCCATACTTGAGGCCCGCCGGATTTTATATGAGAACGCCGCGAGACTATACGGTCTATAAAAAAGAATCTTCATGCAGGTCAAGTCGGTTGCTTAGGCAATCGGCTTGTTCTCTTTAAGAAGAAATCGGTTATATTGATTAATCAACTCATCAAGCACGATCGATTGTCTGAGGACTTTGGGATGATTAAAGTCACGATACCGCTGCTTCATCTTATGAAGCTTATGCCGTTCTTGCTCGATATTAAACTTTATGCCTTCCTTCGTTTCCATGACTTTATATCCTCCCCTCATGTAATATTTTATGCTTTAATGTAAAATTATAGGATGTTTAATGTTAGACATCAGAAATATGACATGGAGGGCTTATTCCTGTTATTCACGCCAAAAAAACCACAATGCCAACCGCAGCATTGTGGTTTTGGGTTCCATTATTTAACGTACTTCTCCTGATATGCCTTTGACATCTCGTCTGTAATTTCCTTCATCTTCGGATCACTCTTGATCGTTTCGATCAGTTTATCGTATGATTCAACCGGTTCTTTGCCCGTGATGACCATGACCCGCATATCCTCCACTTTCTTGGAAAGCTCGGGATAGTATTTGTTGTAGGCTTCCGAATACAGCTCTCCCGAGGGGTTCGGAACCTTGACCGTCTTGCGCTCTGTGACGATCTCTACGTTCCGCTCATATACTTCATCCGGCATCCCTACCGCGCTGATAGCCATATCATCGCTGACGAGGTGAATCATATTGTTCAAGTTGCCGTCACCCGTCTTATCCACGGCGGCCTGCGGCGTTGCAACCTTCTTCCCGTTCTCCACGTTGTAATGGACCCCTTCGATTCCGTAAGTCAACATTTCATTGCCTTCCTGACTATAACCATAGTCGAAAAACTCGAGGATCTTCTTCACTTTTGCCTCCGGCACTTTCTTCGGGATCAGGTATACTCCATAATACGGCGATCCTGAAGGCGTATACTTCACCCCGTTTGTATTCTCCAAGTAAGCAAGCGGCATCAGATCGGCCTTGGGATCAACGCCTTTAACAGCTTCGCCGGTCACCCAGGCATGGTTCATGGACATGCCCCCTACCCCTGCCTTGGCGCTTCGCATCGTATCCATTACCTGCGAGAACTTCATGATAGCGAAGTCTTTAGGGAACAATCCCTCATCGTATGCCTGTTTGATCCACAACATGGCCTCCCTAGACTCGTCCGACGTCATAATCGGAGTCAGGGTATTATCGGGTTGAAGCTTCCAGGCCCCTTGCGTCTCATTAAATATATTATAAATATAGGCGAGAGCCCCCGGATTTGCGGCATATGGAATCTCATCAGCCTGTCCATTACCATTCGGATCCTGTTCCTTAAACGCCTTTAATACGTTATGGAACTCATCCAGCGTTTTGGGTGTTTCCAGCTGAAGGGCATCCAGCCAGTCCTTGCGGATCATCGGGAACACTCCGCCGCCATAGCTAGGATAATAACGAGGAATGACGATGTTCTTGCCATCCACCTTGGTGACTTCCCACATTTCCTTCAATTCTTCGCGGTTTAAATTAGGATAGTCTTTAAGAAACGGTGTCAGATCCCAGAAACCCCCCTGCTTCAGCATTTTCTGCAGCTGCGGGTTCTGCAACGTCTCCACGAAAGTAACCTCTGGAAGATCGCCGGATGCAAGCATGACATTGATCTTCTCTTCGGCCGTGGACGGCGACAGCCACGTAATATTCAGCTTGGTATTGGTGCGTTTCTCGAGCTCTTTCCAAAGTGCATTGGTGTTGTCTATGAATTCGGTGGCATAATTCAGGGTCTGTATCGTAATGCTTGTAGGTTCACTGCTGTCTGTTCCGCCTTCGTTGTCGCTCGGTGCACTTCCGTCACGGCTGCCGCATGCGCTAAGCAAGAGCGAGCTTGCCAAGAGCAGCACCCCCGACATTTTTAAAAACGACTTCCCCGGCTTGGTTTCCATTCTTTTCATCATTAGACCTCCCTTATAATGATACCTCTCTCCTGACTGATCATGATGACAGATAAACGTATATCGATTCATTCCTTGACAGAGCCTACCATCGCTCCTTTGGCGAAGTGTTTCTGCAGGAATGGATACACTAACATGATCGGCACGGTTGCAATGACGACCGCCGCCATCTTCAACGTTTCCGTTGGAACGGGACGGTTCACTTGGAAGGCGAATCCTCCGCCGCTCCCGGACCCCATCGTCGTTGGGTCCACAAGCATATTTTGCAGCAATACTTGCAGCGGCCACATCTTCTGGTCGTTAATAAACATCAGTGCGTTGAAATACGTATTCCAATAACCGACCGCAAAGAACAATCCGAAAGCGACCAGCGCCGGCAGCGACAGAGGCAAAATAATTCTCCAGAATACGCCGATATCATTCGAACCGTCAATCATCGCGGCTTCCTCCAGACTTTCCGGAATGCTGTCGAAGAACCCCTTCATGAGCAGCACATACCATGCGCTGGTCAAGCTGGGCAGGATAAGCGACCAGATGCTGTCAATGAGACCCACATTACGAACCACCAAATACAGCGGCACCAATCCCGGCGTGAAGAGGAAGGTGATTAGGATCATAATCATGATTGCCTTGCGAAACCGCAGGCGTTTGCGGGACACCGCATAAGCCAAGCCCCCGGTAACAAGCAGGCTGAGCAGCGTGCCGATTGTAGCCAGGAACACGCTCACGGAAATCGAGGTGACAAACAATCCGTTGGAGAGTAAATGCTTATAAGCATCCAGCGTCCATACCCGCGGCCATAATATCAGGCTTCGTTGATAATACTCCACCGGATCGGTAAACGATAAAATAACGGTATAATAAATCGGAAATATCGTGGCCAAACCGATGATCAGCAGCAGTCCGTTATTTACAAGACCGAACAGCCTGGTTTTCCATCCTTTCTCATGCATGCTTTTATTCCTCCTTGTCTTCACCCATCCTTTAGTACAAGCTTTCTTGACCGTAACGCCTCGCCAGCCGGTTGGCCGTAACCACCAAAATGACGCCGACAATCGATTTGAACAATCCGATAGCCGTACTGTAGCTGAACTCTCCCTGACGAATCCCCACCCGGTATACATAGGTATCGAACACTTCAGCTACATTGGTAACAGGTGCATTCATCATCAGATATATCTGTTCGAATCCCGTATCCAGAATCGTTCCCAGACGGAGGATCAGCAGTATCAGAATCACGTTGCGCATCGCGGGCAGGGTAATATGCCACATCCGTCTCATCCGACCCGCGCCGTCCATTACGGCTGCTTCATATAACTGCGGGTCCACTCCGGCGATGGCCGCGAGAAAGATGATGGTCCCCCACCCGACTTCCTTCCAAATGGATTGTCCCGTCAGCATCCCCCAGAAGTAGTTGGGGTTGGAGAGAATATCGATCGTCTCCCAATCCATCGAGATGAGCCACTTATTAAACAAGCCCTCCGATTGCGAGAACATAAGGTACGTAAGGCCATAGATCAATACCCAGGATAAAAAATGGGGGATATACACCAGAGACTGAATGGTCCGCTTATAGAAGGAATTTCGCACTTCATTCAGCATCAAAGCTAAAATGATCGGTGCCGGGAAAAAGAAAATCAAGCTCAGAAAGCTGATCGCCAGCGTATTGCGCAGCAGCATCCAGAAATCATCGTTGGAGAAGAACCGGGTGAAATGCTCGAATCCTACCCAGGGGCTTCCGAGCACTCCAAAGTACGGAGAATACTCCTGGAAGGCAATCACGAGATTCGTAATCGGAATATATTTGAAAATGATAAAAAAGATCAGACCCGGCAAGGCCAGCACGTACAAATACTTGTCGCGCACAACATCCGACCATATCCTCCCCCACTTCGTTTTGGATTTCACGGGAATGGGGGGGCTCCCGCTTCCTTTTGCCGACTGAACGGTTTCTTGTGCTTTCATCGATACTCCCTCACTTTCAGCCTTGTCATCTCGTTCAACATACCGTTCACGGAATGTAGTCCTAATGTAAACGGTTGCAGTATTCCCTGCAATTCCACTTTTTTTCCGTCGGCTCCAATCCCCCTCCCATTCGATGCACGGCACAGGGAAAGCTCGGTCTCTACGGCATTGTGGAACCTTTCGTTTCCTTGTATTGCACTTTTTTTCCACGGCAAACGAACGTCCGATTCGGTTAATCGGTCACGTTGACTCGAACTCGATTAGGAAGATATGATCTTTTCAACTCATCCACTCATTCGCTATGATAGTATGTAATCATTTTACCGGCTCGCTTCGATCAAGCCTTTGATTTGTCTATGCCAACAGGGGGTTAAAGTAATGAGGCAACAGAATCCTGAATCCGTTTTCAAAGGTATTATGTATTGGAGAAGCATCGCGCTTGCCGTTTTGTTAACATGCCTCCCCATCTCGGCCATAACGGCCGTTTACCTTTATGTGGGCAACCAGCATATGATTAACCAATATCAGCAGCGGAACGAAGAAGCCCTGGTTGACGCTGCGCGACAAGTAGACGAGCAATTCACCCAGTTAGTCCACTACGCCCTCAATATGGTGGTGAAGCCCCATTTCAAGCCTTCGTTGTCTGATATGGACTTTGTATCGGATATCGAGGAGACGAACGAGCTGTTCAATACTCTGAACCTGGTGGAGAATGCCGATCCGCTGGTGGATCAGGTCTATCTCTATATCAAAAAGCAAAATAAAATCATGGAGCCTGATCTCGGCCTGCGGACGCTGGATCAGGAACAGGATGCGTTAAACTTCAACAGGCTTATGGAAGGAGATACGGACATGTTCTGGGTCCACGACCTGGAGCGGCCTTTTAACAAGGATAAATCCTCTCACGCGCTTGTCATGCGACTTCCCTTCAACGGTCATACGCCCTACGGCGCGATCGTCATCTATATTGATCCGTCGAAGCTGCACGTCATTCGCAATAGCGAGAATCTCTCGTTCCTGCTGGACGACCATGGTCACGTCATCGGAGAGTCGGGGATGAGCCGCAGCATGCCGAAGGCGATGAGCGCGATTCAGGAACAGCTGAAGCTACCGGAGAATGCCCGGAGTGCGAATCATCTGCGATTGAAGGTTCCGGTCGACCAGGATGTATTACTGGTGAATACCGTTCAATTCGAAAAAATGCAGCAAAGTTGGACCTATGTTTCCGGCACGCCGCAATCGAAAATCATTGCTCCAACGAAGCCGTATACTCATATCATCCTGATTTGCTTTGCTTTTGCGCTTGCGGCATCACTGGCTGTAAGCTGGTTTGCCTCTAAGAGCATGTATCGTCCTATCAGCAAGATGCTGAATATGATTGGCGGCGATCAGGCCAAACCGAGCGCGCGATACAATGAGCTTGATTACATTGAACACGAGTGGAAGCAGTACCGGTTCTCGCATGATACGCTTCAGAGCCAATGGAAGCGGTCCCTGCCCGCGATCAGGGAGGCTTATATCAATCAATTTTTGAGCGGACAAGCCGCCCACCTGACGGAGTCCGAATATGTGCTCAAGCTGCAAGAGATGGATCTTGACATTACCCATAAACAGTTCTCGGCCATCGTGCTTCAGCAGCATACCCACGGGGAGGATCGGACACCTCTGACAGAAAACGATCAGCATCTTCTCACGTATGCCGCTCTGAACGTGATCCAGGAGCTGGCAGAGGACATAAGCGCATATATGCATCCCATCAATTTCTTCGACGGCTCCTTCGGCGTCATCTTGATCGCTCCGGCCTCCCATCAAGCCGATGAACAATCGCGTTTGATGAAGGAGCTGTGCGATCAGATCATGCGGGCGTTGCGCGATACGCTCCGCATGTCGGCAACCATCGTATTGGGCGGACCAAGCTCAACCTGGACCGATGTTCCCCATATTCTCGAACAGGCCAAGCGGGCGCTGCATTACCGGTCCTTCGATGCAGGCAGTCAGCTGCTGGAAGCGGAAACCGTGCTTTCCCAGAAAACCGACTGGATCGACTTCCCGCTGGAATTGGAGCAGGATTTCATTCATACCTTGAATCTTGGGCTTCAGGGGGATGCGCTGCGTTCCCTAAGCCGCTTCGTAACGGCGCTTCAGGCCGGGGGAGGCTCGGAGTGGCATGTCCACCATGGCCTCATGCGGTTAATCACGAGCGTTCACCGGTCTATGCTGCAGGCTGGCTTAAATCCATATCAGGTGTACAATTTCTCCAATCTGCAGGAAGAGCTGTCCCTGCTCCGGGATCCGAAGGCCTGCGTGACCTGGTTCCAGAAAGAAATTATCGAACCCTACCTCGATCAGTTAACAAAGAACTTCAACAGCTCCATGAAATCGCTGGTCGAAACCGTGCTGGAGCAAATCGAGCAAAACGGGATGCAGGATTTGTCCCTGGATGCCATGGCCATGGAAGCCGGCGTCAGTGTATCCCAGCTGAGCAAAGCGTTTAAACAGATGACGGGCACGAATTATATAGACTATCTGACAACCGTACGCATGAACCGCTGCAAAGAATTGCTGCTGACCACCGATCTTCGCATTCACGAGATTGCGGAGGCCGCCGGATATCAGCCTCCCTACTTCAATCGTATGTTCAAGAAGCTTGAAGGGATCACGCCCGGACAATACCGTCAGCAGGGCATCGGCAAATAAATCGGCATATCATCCCGGTCAGCAATCTCCATATAAAAAGAGACCGCTGAAAAAAAGGGCTGTCCCTTGGTCCGTATTTCATGACCTTTTGGGACAGCCCTTTTTTATGTGTTATGACTTGCGTTCAAGCGTCGTACATGGCGGCGGACATGAGGTCCGTTATTCACAGAATAAGGCTCTCATTTTCGGATTATAAGCTACTTAACGGAACGCGTGTCCGATAGATCCTGCAAACATGAGCCATGGCGCAAATAACGGATCTGAGGTCCGATACTGTTACTGCCGTGGCTGCAACTAGTTCCGGCCTGCGGCTTGGAAGCTATGGTTAGACTTACAGTGCACGCCTCGCCTTCTACGCCACCAATCCCACATCAGCCAGGCATGGTCCGAGGCTGGCTGATGTGGGGTTGGGTCCATGGCGGAGCTTGGTTCCGTGGCCGGCTGATGTGGGATGGTCCGAGGTCGGGCTTGGTTCCGTGGCTACGCTTGGTTTCGAGGCCGGGCTTAGTTCCTAGAGCCGCTCCCCTTCGGAGTTTTCCCCATAAGAACATCCGTACCAGTCCTTGATTTACGAGAGCGCCGTACCCGTTCTCTCTGTCGATGTCTAACGCCCCATAAACCCTTTCCCCTTCAGGAAGTCCTTCATGTGCAGCCTCACCGGCTCTGCCAGGCGTTTAGCCATAAGCGCCGACCACGGCGTGTTGTTTTTGCCATGGGTACGCAGGGACAAGTATTCGGAAGAGGTACGATCGTAGTTCTTCACTTCTTCTATAGCCGCACGATTGTAGCTGTCGCGGTGCAGGACAGCCTCCACCGGAAGCCGAGGACGAAGCCCCGGCTCCTGGTCCGGGTAGCCCAGGCACATGCCAAATACCGGATAGACCAGCTCCGGCAGTTCCAAAGCCTCGGAGAACTCAGCAATGGAGTTGCGGACCCCGCCTATATACACGATGCCAAGACCAAGCGATTCCGCGGCGATCGCGGCATTCTGCGCAGCCAAAGCGGCATCCACCGTGGCCACGATGAAATTCTCGGTCGAATCTTCATACGTCTCTTGATCAACCGCGTGCGCCTCTGCGCTTTTTTTCAAACGATACAGCTCCGCGCACCACACCAGAAATACCGGGCATTCCACAATATACGCCTGATTTCCCGCTAAAGCGGCCAACCGCTGCTTCTTCTCTCGAGAGGTAACGGCAATCACGCTGTATGCCTGGACGTTGCTTGAGGTTGATGCCATCTGGCCTGCTGCCACAACGGCCCTAAGCTGCTCCTCTGACACGGGCTGATCCGAATATTTACGAATCGATCGATGGTTCATCAGAAGCGATATGGTATCATTCATCGGGGTATCCACTCCTTAGGCTGAAAGCATTGTTCCATCTATTATGAAACTTCGGTTTGAGCAGTGCAAGTTCACGCGATAGGTGACACCGCGCAAAAAAGCCGGCTTGCTGTCGTTCGCCTTCAGCAGCCGGCTCTATTTTTAGCCAAAGCTCACGGCTTCGGATTATTCCAGGGAATGTCTGGTTAGGACACGATATCGTAGCCTTGCTCTTCAATCGCTTCTTTTAATGCTTCAAGGCTGACCTTGTTTTCGTCGTATTCGATAGACACTGTATTGGATGCAAGATCGACTCTACCAGAAGCTCCCGCATTCTTCAGTGCGCCTTCCACCGAGTTCACGCAATGGTTGCAGGACATGCCTACCACTGTCAACGTCACTTGTTTCATGCCGTCGTCCTCCTATCATATAATGTCGTACCATTCAACCTTACTATACCCCTCATAAGTATGTAAAGCTCAAGAATTTGCTTCTTTCTGCAACAGAAACACGAAAAAAGTAGGAAGATTTATCCTCTCAATCTGTTATAATGTACATAATTCATTAGTTTCATACAGGAAGGGACAAGCTTTTTATCGGACCTTCCAATTTTCTTCATAAAATTTGATTTTTGTTGAAGGAATTACCAATTCGCTGTCGAACTATCTTATTACAGAGATAATGAACTATGAAAGTAGGAATTCTATCATGGTATTTGACGGCATCATACTCGGCTTAATTGTCGGGCTGTTCCGTGGCGGACTCCGTCATGGACTGCAGCAATTCAGTAAGATTCGTCTGAAGGGCGGCTTAATCTTTCCCATACTCCTGATTGTGCAGCTGCTCATATTCCGCTTTCAAGTGAACTCTGATTGGTTGGCAGCCGCAAGCGGCTACGTCTTTATGTTCATCTACGTTGCCGGCATGATCTTTCTCTGGATGAACCGGGATCAGAAAGGTTTTGGCAGCATCTTGGCAGGTGTCTTTCTGAATTTCCTTGTCATGGCAGTGAACGGTGGCAGAATGCCCGTTTCCATGAGCGCAGCCTCCGTGCTGGATCCCGTTTATGTGGACATGCTAATGGATGCCACAGCTACTACCAAGCACTATCTAATGGACGCCTCTACCCGCCTGTCTCTTCTTGGTGACATCATTCCGTTATCTCCACCCTATCCAAGAACGCAGGTAATCAGTATCGGAGATATTATCATGAATATCGGGATATTCTTCTACATTGTCCATCTTATGACTTCCGGGAAGAATGCCAATGTTCAAACCTTAATACGCAAATCCGATACGACTGAACATGCTGAACCGCAGAATTAATCATACATCATACCACCTGGAAAGGAGGGAGAACTATGAAGAAAACTGATAAAATTAAGTATTCCCGTATCGTATTGAATGCGATCATCGTTGCTTCCGTTGTTGTCGCTCTGACTTCCGGATACAGATTGGGATAACATAAACACTTAAAAAAAACAGGCTGGAATGCTCAGCCTGTTTTTTTACATCTTTTTCGTTGTTTTGCGACGGAATTTATCTTAAAATGTGGAGAATACACCATGCTTTTTAATTGAGGAGAAACCGTTATGTCCATATTCAAGCGTCCTAAGATATCCAGGGAACTTCCGGGACAGCTGTACTTTGTGTTCATTTCACTTATGGGCTGTATAACCTTTCTACTAGTACATCAAGGAGAATTCATATACTACTCTCCTTCACAGTGGGTATGGGTTTACGCAATGTTAGGCGCTGCCCTAATATTAAATTACTTCACCTTCCAGCTGCCGCCTGAGGGTAATTTGCAATCTATGGATTCTTCCGTTTATTTAGCTTGCATATTTATATATGGCGCCCCTTTTGCTCTATCGGTAATCCTATTTAATACTCTTGCAACAGCACTGTATGACAGAAAGATCCCTTTTTGGAAGCATTTTGTCAATTTCTCCATATACACACTCATGATTGTTGGTTCCTCATTTGTTTTCAAGGCAGCAGGAGGGCAATCGGGTCCTATCATCAATGATCATTTTGGGGCTTACCTTGGCGCCCTGCTCGTCTATTTCATTATTAACGTTTTTCTGCTTGGATTTTATTATTACTTGTTATACCGGGGATCTTTATACGACATTCTGAAGTCCTTCATTAAGGACACCCTGCTCGTTTATTTGAGCACACTCATACTGTCACTGGTCCTCTCCGTTCTTATCGTACATAACGGCGTATTCGGCCTCACCTTATTCATCGGCCTGAGTGTGATGCTCTCTTATTCCTTTAAACAGCTGTTCACGATGTATAACGAGGTACAGGAAAAAGCAATCAAGGATCAACGGACGAGCCTGTATAATCACAGTTATTTCGAAAGTTTACTGGAGGACGAGATCAAGAAAGCCAAGGCTAATGAGACGCCATTGTCGCTGGCCATGATCGATATCGATGATTTCAAGAAATACAATGATCAATTCGGTCACCTGAAAGGGGACATGCTGCTCGGATTTCTCGGCAATTACCTCAAGGTGGAATCCGAAACGGCTGAAGTGGTGGCCTCTCGTTTCGGCGGTGAGGAATTCACGATTCTCATGCCGGGCTACGATGACAACAAAGCACGTTCCTTCATTAACAGGCTCCGCAAAAAATTGAACGATACCTATTTTGACGGCGTTGAGATATTCCCATCCGGGTGTCTCTCCTTCTCTGCCGGCGTTGCGTCCTATCGGATTGACATCCATGACAAGTCACAGCTTGTCGAGCTTGCCGATCAGGCGCTGTACTATGCCAAGAAGCAGGGCAAGAATAGTGTACACGTATACGGGAGCGGCGCCGAAAAAGAATCCGAGATCGACTTCGCGGAGGACGTCCGTGATATCGAGCAGCAGCTGAAGCTGTTTTTGTATAAAGATGTGGATACGTTCAAACACTCCAAACGGGTATTCCGCTATGCCATGGACATCAGCGAAGTGCTCGGGCTCGATAGTGTGGAGCGGCGCACTTTTGTACTCGGCGCACTCATACACGATATCGGCAAGCTTGAGATTCCTTGGGGGATCTTGAACAAACGGGACAAGCTCACGGCCGGTGAATGGGAAACCGTCAAACGGCATGTCAGCTGGGGTAAACGCATCGCGGAAACGAACGAGAAGTTCAAGGAACTGGTTCCTTACATTGAATTACACCATGAAAGATACGATGGCGGGGGATATCCGCACGGCTTCAAGGGCAGCCAAATCCCCAAACTGTGCCGGATGCTGACCATTATCGATTCTTTTGACGCGATGACAACGGAAAGACCTTACCAGAAAACGAAAACCTTCGAGGAGGGAATTGAGGAATTGCTCCGCTGCTCAGGCACGCAATTCGATCCAGAGCTTGTTGAGCTGTTTATTCGTTATTTAAGACTCAAAGCAGAAGCGCAGCAGCAGCCTGCAGCGGGTTCGGAGACATCTTAAAGAGACCGATCCCCTCCGATTATCACCTCTTCATGTTTGATACTTCCCCAAATAAGGTATAAAGGTAGTATCATAACGATGAATGAGGTGAGAAACGGTGAATGACAAGAAAAAGGATCTCCCGCTTCACAACGGTCCCGGCAACATGGATCACCCTGAACAATACCCGACGGAACAAGAAAGCCTGTTCGATAAACATGAAAGCGAACAGCATGTGGACCCGATTCCGATGGAAGACGCCAGACTGGAGCGTCAGGAAGAGAAGCAGCGGGACGGGACGTCAAAGAAGCGTTCATCCAGCAATGATAAGTATCACAGCGGCTTTTAAAAGTAGGACTGACCTTGTCACTGCAGCGCAACTTGAAATTATGGGCTCCGTTTTGGCGGAGCCTTTTTATTTCACCGTCTTTTCTTTAAAATATAAGCGTGTGAATACGGATTTAAACTTAGAGATTATATACAGAGTGGAGTGGACCCTTTGTTTTCCATATGGACGTTAAACCGTGTGCAGCGAAGGATGCTGCTGGTACTGATTGCAGCGGTTCTGGTTATGTCATGTCTGCTGGTTCTTACCGGTCTTCATGAACGTTCCCCGAGCATAAGCAGTGTGATCGAAGAACGATATATCCAAAGTGCGGCCATGATCAGCCACCCCGGTGGAGAGCAGGAAGAACATATCTCCAGCGTCATGCCCGGTGTGCCGCTTATGATTGCCGGACTTACCGCCTTATTCGGAAGCATGGATGCCGCCCTGATTGCCTACCAGCTCCTCCAATGCGTCTTCCATGCATTTTCCGTATACTTGGTTTTTGTGCTGTCTCGCTACATGTTTAACACGCGAATCGCTTTTCTGTCATGTTTGATCTACGCGCTGTTCTGGCCGGCCTACGGCGCGGTCCGGCTGATCCTGCCGGATACGACCATGCAGACCTTAATGCTTCTTCTGGTCTGCGCCGTCATCGGAGCGCTAGAATTGAAGCAGGCTGGCTGGTACGCAGCTGCCGGCGCGCTTACAGCGCTTATGGCTTGTTACAACCTTCAAGCGCTGCTGTATCCTGTATTGTTCATTGCCTTTTGGATCAAGTACCGCAGTCCGGTCAAAATCGTAACCGGCGGGCTCCTTCTTATTAGCGCAGGTTATTTGCTCATCTTATCTCCATGGTGGCTGAACATCCCGCTTTTCAATCGTCTGATGTATATGTCCGGTCCGTGGAATCTTGCCTCGCTGTGGCTGGAATCGAGATACATCGAAGGCAACCCTTTGGTTCATCTCTTCCGGAGCATATATGCCGGCCGCACCTCCAAATATGCGGCTGCGATCGGAAACGAGGAGGCCAGAAAGGTCGTGCAATCCGCATTGGACGCCGTCCGTCTCCTCATGCTGTTTGCCGGGACAGCCGGCGTCATCTGGTCGGTTTGGAAATACTACCTGAAACGGCAGCTCCCGGTGCTGCTGACGCTGCTGTATTTTATAGCCGCTGAATGGTTGGTTCCCAGCCTGGACGGCACCGGATTTCCCTATGCGGTCTTCCTGCTCCTCTACGCTGCTTTTCTCGTGGACAAAGCGATTGTCTATGCCCATAAGACCCGCCTGCTTCGTAAGTAAGTAACGCGAAGCCTGTCATTCCAACATCATGTAACTTTTGCGTCTGTAAGCACTTATATCTTGTGCCTTCAGGCGTTTTTTTCGCGTTGTTCTAGAACCTTTCATGCTGATGAAACGTCTATATTATAACTTCGTGTTCGTATATCCCTGTCAAGAGAGGTGTCAGGTATGAAAATAAACCTTAAATTTATCGCCATTCTCAGTATCGCTGTGGCCAGCGTTCTGACGGTAAGCATCATACTCTTCTTCACGGATGCTTCGAATCGCTCGGGCCAGCATCATCGCATGAACGACAACATGAACGGACAGGCGCTGGTTCAAGTCGGCCCCACTTCCATCACGCATACCCATTTAACTGCCTATAAGAATAACCTCGCCATAGCACCGAGCCCCTCCCTGATGACGCTGCGTTCCTTAGAGAACTGGCAACAAAGGAATTGATGCTTCAATTGGCCAACGAACAAGGCGTTGCGGCGAGTCTGGAGGATGGTATTCAAAGGGCCAAGGAGCTTCGGAAGACGCTCGAAACCCAGCCGCGGCAGGTTCAAGAACAGCACTTGCGCATACTGGATACGATGGCATCAGCGAAGATCAATACTGGGAAGGCTACTCCTCGCCGGAACTGCGGGTCGGGGAAGTGCGGTTGTGGAACTGGACCGAGTGATGATCTTTTAGCGAAATTCGTTTGCTTCTACATGCGTGCTGACATTGAAAAAGGGTGCCCAGCCATCCAAGCCTCCCCCGGATTACACACCGTGCTACATGGAGCATTACGCACGATGTACAATATCACATAGGGGGAACAGCTCTCCCGGACTTCCTACATTCGGGTCCGGGATTTTATTATTCATGTAAATGATTCAGGTCATGAATGATCCGCGCTGCTAGCGCCTGCCGCGGCTTCAGCTTGCCGTTGATGTTCAGCAAAATGCCAATCATGATGAGCTGCAGAATAGCAATAACAACCAGCATGAGATTCCTCCTTGAACATGGTCTCTTCCTTAGAACATTCCTTAAATAATATAACGCTCCCCCGGATGTGAAGTTGGTTCATATCAGCGGTTGTGCTGCCATTAGATTTTATGGATTCTATTCTTGTGCTTATTATTTTTATTCCAGATGTTAGATACAACGAGATAGACCAGAACACGCTAAATATAACTACCAAGGAGTTTCTTCCGGAACTGACTTATGAAATCGATGGAATAGAGTATAGGTTACTGCATTCCGCAAGTAACCTAGTGTAACTATATATGGGCAATCCATAAATGAAATGGGTCAACGTGATCAGTCTATCAAGTACCCGCCTCACGTCTCTCATCCATATCCTGCGCTTTGCCAGACTTCCGAGAATCCGGTAAACTGGTAGGACGATAATCGAAATACGAAATGATTGGTGAAATTCATGACATCCATACCTTTCTATAAACGCCCGTACGGCGGCGAGCGTCAGGATATTCCGTTTGCCAAGCTGGCTTCCTTCGAGAACAGCCAGGACCTGATCCGCGATGACGCCCCGGATGCGGCTTTTTTTCGCGGCTTGGAATCACAAGGGCTGCTGCTGAACCGCGCCCAAATCCAAGCTGTACGACATACGCAAGGACCGCTGCTTACGCTTGCAGGCGCCGGCTCCGGAAAGACCTCCGTGTTGGTCAGCCGGACAGGCTACCTCATTGCGGCCAAGAAGATCGATCCGTCTTCCATCCTGCTTGTCACCTTCTCATCCAAAGCGGCAGCCGAGATGAAGGAACGCATCATGGCGCTTCCCGGGTTACGGGCTAGCGAAACCGCCAAGGTAACGGCAAGAACCTTCCATTCCTTCTTCTTATACTTGCTGCGAACCCGCGGCTACAGGCAGGAAATCCTGAGTAACTCTAGGCATCAGCAATTTATTATGAAGCGCATCCTTCGAGAAATGGGCTTGCAGGACAGCTACGAAGCCGAGACACTGCTATCCCTCTGGTCTGCCCATCGGATGAGTATGACCGGACTTGACGAGCTGCCTGTCAAAACACCTGCGGAAGTCGAGCAACGGCAAATTTTCGCCCGCTATGAAGCGTGGAAGGAAGACCACGGCCAGATGGATTTCGATGATATTCTGGTTTTGTCCTACCGTCTGCTGTCGCAGGATCCCGGATTGCTGGCTTCCCTTCAAAGGCGGTACCATTATGTGATGGTCGACGAGTTTCAAGATACCGGGCTGCTGCCCTATGAGCTGCTGAAGAAGATGGTCGCCCCGCATCGCAACCTGATGGTTGTCGGTGACGATGACCAGACGATATATGGCTTCAATGGCGCGCGTAACGAATTCATTCTGGAATTCGACCAGACGTTTCCCGGGGCCAAGGTGGTGACGCTGGATATCAACTATCGATCCCTCTCGTCGATCGTCGGGCTGGGGAATGAAATTATCCGTGTCAATGAACGCCGCCGTCCCAAGCAGCTGCGCTCTACCCGCAAGAGCAGCAGCGTACCGCTGTATCTTCGTCCAGGCGATCCCGACCAAGAAGCGGAGCTGCTGCTGACCCATATTACCGAACAGGTCCGGGAGCACGGAAAACAGTACCGCGATCATGCGATTCTGTACCGAACCGCGAACAACAGCCGGGCGATCTTCGAGCAGCTCGTAATGCGGGAAATTCCGTTCATACATTACGAGAACGGAGAACTGTTCTACGAGCAGTGGATCGTTAAACCGCTCATGGATCATCTGCGGCTGTCGCTGGACCGGCGCAATTTCACGGCGATGGAGGGCATGCTTCATACGCTGTACATCAACCGCGACAAAGGGATGGCGTTCATCCGGCAGCAGGATGCTCCGCGCCCCAAGAAGGGGCCTCTATCGCATCTTCTATCCTTTCCCGGCCTGAAGGACTTCCAGATCGCGAATATTAGAGATCGCACTAAGCTCATAAAGGGTCTAAAGGCGATGGAGCCCCTTCAAGCCGTACAGGAAATGAGGCGGCAATTCTACGATAAGTTTCTGGAAGCAGACGAACGTCAGGAGATCACCCTCCATAAGGAATTCATACAGGAAGGACTGGATGAATTGGAGGCCTCGGCGAAGCGTTTTGGCGATATCGCTGAGTTCGTTGAATTTGTCGATCGGCTGATCGTCATTCATAAGGAAATGGCGGCCATGAAACGGGACGAGCAGGCCGATGCCGTCCGCTTAATGACGATCCATAAATCCAAAGGGCTGGAGTTTCCCTCGGTATGCCTGATCGGGGCGAGCGAGGGCATTCTGCCGCATACGTCCGCTTTAGACGCCGAGCGCAGGGACGATCAGCGTCCGCTGTCGGACAAGGAGGATAAGGCGCTGGATGCACTGGAAGAGGAGCGCAGATTAGCTTATGTCGCTATCACCAGGGCACGGGATGAATTGATTGTCAGTTCGCCGGGCTTTTACCGGGGACGAAAAGCGGAGGTTTCCCGCTTCTTTCGCGATGTATTCGTCACGGACGAGAAGAGCAAACAAGGCAACCGTATACCAAACAAGGTCGTCGGGTCAAAGACCCGTACATCCTTTACGGCTAAACGCACGATCCGCATAGAGACCTCAACCTCAACCAAGCGCTCTTCCCTGCCCTCTTCTGCTGGGCGGGCAACGGTGAGCACAACCAGTCAGAGGAGCCAACGAATCGGATCAGATTCAGGCTCCGCTCCGAGCTCGCAGCATCAGACTGCATCCACCGCGACAGAGATCGTCGACGTGTGGTTGTGCACCAGCGCCAATTGCAAAGGCTGGCAGCGGGTCAACGCAAGTATCCCGGCAGGCACACGAAATCGGGAGAGCAAGGCCTGTCCTCTATGCCACTCGCCGATGAAGCAGGGGCGCAAAGAGGTTCCGATGCACATTAGGCGTTAGGGAGCTAGTTACTTGAAATACCGCAAACCATGACATCGATCATTTTGCTGCAATCTTTCATCCATATGCTTGTAAACCGCTATCTAATATGCAAAAGGACTGACCCTTACCGTTCTTCAGCGAACGTATCAGGTCGGTCCTTTTCTCTCCTTTGTTTTAATTTCCCGATTTGGAAATTTATATGGAAGCGCATACAGAATGCGTTACAATGGACTTAAGAAATCATCCTATCTCATGCTTCGATACATACCGAGGAGGAATGCCGTCATGATTAAAGGAATAGCCCATCTGGCGTTTGACGTAGCCGATATGGAGAAGTCCCTGCATTTTTACTGCGATATTCTTGGTTTCACCCGTGCTTTTGATATCCCGAACGACCAGGGCGAGCCGTGGATCGAGTACATTAAGGTATGCGAGGGACAATTTATCGAGTTGTTTTACGGCGGGCAAAATAAACCGGGGCATGTAAATCGGCCCGTCGGATTCTCCCATCTCTGCCTTGAGGTGGAAGACATCGAGCGCATCGCGGAGCATCTCCGCAATCAGGGCGTGAAGCTGGACGCCGAGCCGGTTCAAGGAAAAGACTTCAACTGGCAGTGCTGGGCCAGGGACCCGGACGGCAACCGGATCGAATTCATGCAGCTGGATCCCAAATCGCCACAGATGAACTGTTAGGTCTTAAACAGGCACAGCTGGCAGCGCGACTTAACGCGAAGGTATTCCGGCAGCTAACTCCTTATTATCGCAAGGTCATCCCGTAAATCAGGGTTGGCCTTGTTTTTTCTTGTGCAGAATGTAGAGAAAGACCGTGCCATTAAACATCTTGCCAACATCTGTTAATCCGGCTACAATATAACCACCGAATTATTCAAATTTGAATAATATGTACATAGTTGAATATGGAAAAGGAGTATCCTTAACATGAATGCACAACAAAGCAACATTAAATTGGTCGTGGCCGGTCTGCTGCTCGGCATCTTCATGGCCGCCATCGATAACACGATTGTAGCCACTGCTTTATCGACGATTATTCGCGATCTCCAGGGCTTCGACCAAGTCGTCTGGGTAACCTCGATCTACATGGTTGCCGTTATGGCCGGTACGCCGATCTTCGGTAAGTTATCCGATATGTATGGACGGAAACGGTTCTTTATATTCGGGTTGGTTGTCTTTCTGATCGGTTCGGCCCTTTGCGGGATGGCGAACAACATGACAGAGCTTATTATTTACCGGGCGATTCAAGGAATCGGCGGCGGTGCACTTATGCCGATTGCCTTTACCATCGTGTTTGACCTGTTCCCGCCGGAGAAGCGCGGTAAAATGACGGGTTTGCTCGGTGCCGTGTTCGGCACCTCCAGCATTATGGGACCGCTGCTGGGCGCTTTTATTACCGACAGCATCGGCTGGGAATGGATATTCTATGTCAACGTTCCAATCGGAATCGTATCCTTTATCTTCATCATGACCTCCTACAAGGAGTCCCGTTCTCATGCCAAACAAAAGATTGACTGGACGGGGGCTGCAACGCTTGTAGGCGCGATCATCTGCCTGATGTTCGGTCTGGAACTGGGCGGGCAAACCTATGCATGGGATTCACCGCAAATTCTGGGCTTGTTCGGGGGATTCATTGCTCTGTTTATTGTGTTTCTATTGGCAGAGACCCGAGCGGCTGAACCCATTATTTCGTTTCAAATGTTCCGTAAACGCCTGTTTGCTTCCAGCAATATCGTGGCCTTGTTCTATGGAGCAACCTTTATCGTGGCAACGATCTACATCCCGATCTTTGTTAGCGGAGTGTACGGTGGGTCAGCAACCAATTCGGGCCTCATTCTGATGCCGATGATGCTCGGCAGCGTAGTCGGCAGCCAAGGCGGCGGTATGCTGACGACCCGGACTTCGTTTAGAAACATCATGATTCTGTCCGTCTTGTGCTTTATTGCAGGTATTTTCTGCCTGAGCACGATAAGCCCGGATACGCCGCGCTACCTGTTGACGGTCTTCATGATCCTGACCGGCTTTGGCGTCGGGTTCTCGTTCTCCACGCTCAGCATGGCCTCCATCCATAACTTTGATGCCAGACAGCGCGGCGCGGCCACATCAACGAACTCCTTCCTTCGCTCCTTCGGCATGACGGTGGGGATTACGATCTTCGGGATTATCCAGCGCAACGGCCTCAACAGCCGACTCGCGGATGCCGGAGGAAACGCGCCAGCCGGTGCCGAGTTAAATGCAGATGCTGCGCTTTCACCTGAAGTGATGGGCCAGCTTCCGCCGAACGTACGTGAACAGATCACGGCCTCCTTGGCGGATTCCATTTCGAATACGTTCTTGTGGGCGCTAGTGCCAGCGGTGCTGGCTCTCGTGTTCGTGCTGATGATGGGCAACGAACGAGTGTCCGTACCTGCCAAGGCCAAGGGAGCCTAATGGCATGTCGATGAAGCTGGCCATCCTGGGCTTGCTGCTGGAAGGAGACCATCATCCGTACGAGATCCGGATCAAAATGAAGGATCGCGGCATGGATCAGTATACGAAGCTGCAGATGGGCTCTCTTTATTACGCGGTAGACCGGCTCGCCGAGGACGGATATATCGAGGCAGTGGAAACCATACAGAGCGATAGCCGCCCGGACAAAACCATCTACCGGATCACGGATGCCGGACGCAAGCTTTTTGAGCAGCTGCTGCTCAAGAAATTCAGGGACATCGAGCCCGTACACCATCCGCTCTATATTGCGCTGCCTTTCTCGCGACACGCGGACCCGGCCGTTCTGGCCCCAATCTTGGAGTCCCGTATCCGGGAGGCAGAGCATCGGGTGAACCAGGCATATCAATTATACGTGGAACACCAGCATATCGTACCCCGCAGCACCCAGCACCTGATGATCGGGATGTATGAACATGCCAAGACCGACCTGAACTGGTTAAAAAGATTAAACGAAGACCTAGTGCAGGGAAACCTCGGTACGATCGGCGAACCATTGTTTCCAGAGGATGGACCCGAAGAAGAACAGTAACTGTAAGAGGCCTCTCCATTCTAATAATTGACGCAAAAAGAGCGAGCACTTCCCTCATTCCGGGTTGGGCTCGCTCTTTTTATATAAACGCCAAAATTTAGAACAGGAATTCATCCGGATTGGAGCCAAACCGTTTGTTGTGGTTCAATCCGTCAATGGCCGCCATATCCTCCGCCGAAAGCTCGAAATCGAAGATGCCGGCATTTTCGCGGATGCGATGCTCCTTCACCGATTTCGGAATGACGATGACGCCGTTCTGAATATCCCAGCGCAGAATGACTTGCGCCGTGGTTTTTCCGTATTTCTCCGCAATCTGCGCGAGGATCGGTTGATCGAGATTGCCCTGCATCAACGGACTCCACGCCTCCAGAACGATCTGGTTCTCGCGTGCAAACCCCAGCAGCTCCTTCTGGGAGAGCAGCGGATGCAATTCGACTTGGTTCACAACCGGTACAACGCCCGTGTCCTCGATGATATGCTGCAAGTGACGGATCTGGAAGTTGCTGACGCCGATGGAACGAACAAGTCCTTCTTTTTGCAAGTGAATCAATGCCTTCCACGTGTCGAGATATTTATCTTTTCCCGGCCAGTGCACGAGATACAAATCAACGATATCCAGCCCGAGCTTCTTGCGGCTCGTCTCAAAAGCTTGCAGCGTCTTCTCATACCCCTGGTCATCGTTCCACACTTTGGTGGTGATGAACAGCTCGTCCCGCGAAACTCCGGATTCGCGAATGGCTTGCCCTACGCCCTCTTCATTGCCGTAGATGGCAGCAGTATCAATGCTGCGGTACCCTGCAGCGATTGCTGATTTTACGGACTGAATAACCTCTTCGCCTTCTTTGGTCTTCCATACGCCAAGGCCCAGCCACGGCATTTTCACGCCATCATTCAAAGTAGGTCCATCGGTAAAAGTTTGATTGGCCATTCTGAAATCCCTCCTATTATGTAATGCAGCGGTTGTAAAGCCGCTTTCTCCAGTATATCAAAACCCCAGTATCCCGCTCAACGTTACATCACTTGCCAGAACTGCCTTCATTTTTTAACTACATTTAACCGGGGTTTAAACTTCGTCCGTTACAATGGTTATATCCGATACAACATCAGCAGCTTAAACAGGAGGATTCACAAACCTATGGAAACCGTTACGCTCATCGTTGCGATCACCGCACTTGCGCTCATACTCATTCTATACGTCGGTAATTTAATCAATAACGGACTCACCGCCGTCTTCAACCTGAACATCCGCGCCAAAAAGTATGCCGTGGTGCTGGTAATCATTTACGCGATGTCCATCAGCGGCTTTGTCCTTCTCACCCAGTGGTGATCCGTCTCATATAGAAAAAGGGCCGTCCCTCTCGGAGGTATGTCACCTCCGGGTTCAGCCCTTCATTCCTATCACTCATATGCAAAAGACTGCGCAGCGAGACTAGTACTTGCGACTAAAAATACCGAAGCTCAGCAGTCCGCATGACGCCAAGAACAGATATGGCCCCGCCGCCGCCCCTCTTATCGTCTCTCCAAAAAAATCTACGGTCTTGGATGACACGTACATCATTGTCAAAAAAATAGCGACCAGCGCAAAGGCGTATGCTATGATCTTGTTCATCTTCTTCTCGCGAACCACTTTCAAAAATGGATAGATGAAACATACGATGAAAAACACGCCGCCCTGCAAAAAACCATTCTCTGCAGCCACGCCGATATCCAGCCATTTAAAAAAGAAAGAAGCTATCGCTAAACAGGTGGCTATAAAAATCAACTTGCTCCCCAGATCCCACTGCTTGAATCGAAATTTCATCCACGTACACTCCCCTAGTGTCAATCGCCCGGATGCCGTAACACCCTTTAGACAAACTTAGGGTTCATTATACCGGATTTTTGCGGCGGAGGGTAGATCAACTACAGGTCTGCGGGACTATTCAGCCATACCGTTTTGTTCGCTGCCGGTTGACGTTTCCCCTGCTTAGGTTCCATATCCGGATACCCGATATACAGGAAACCCAGCATTTTATCTTCAGGCTTCAATCCGAACGCTTGATTCATCAGCGTATGGAAACACGGCTCGCCTGTTCTCCACACGGCACCCAGACCAAGCTCATGAATTTGCAGAAGCATATTTTGGATGGCGGCAAATACCGCTCCGTACTCTTCAAGCTCAATCACCTTGGGGTCCGTGGACGGTTCAACCGCCACACCGATGACAACCGGAGCCCGGTATGCCTTCGTACGTCCAGACTCGCGTGCTGCATTTACAGCCTCTTCACTCGTATCATCGCCGCCTGCCGCCTGAATGTCACCAAGCGCGTTGCCGAGCACGTCACGGCCCTCACCTTGCATAACAAAAAATTTCCACGGCTCCGTGAGCTTGTGATTCGGCGCCCAGGTACCTGCTTCTACGATTTGTTCAATCCATTCCTGCGGTACGGCATCAGGCTTGACCTTGCCAAGGCTGCGGCGCGTTCGGATCGCTTCACTTACGTTCATATCTGATTTCCTCCTGAGCTATATATAGTTGGTTTTATTTTACATACTCCTAATTGAGAGTCTATCTCAATTATAACAAAAAGCGCACCGTATCGCTCCTAAATTGACCAGTTGAAAATTAATTCGCTGTTTTCAGTTCAACAACCTCCATATTACAACCTATAATTATTGTAATTCCCCCTCTATTTTACTAGCATTGGGTACGAAACGTCCGCATCTCCCCTCTCATTTTTCTTCTAGATTTCCATGCCATTATCTGGGATAATGTTGTGTAACTCATACAAGAAGATTAGGAGGACGATTCATGACTGATAAGCGACTCATAACGCCAGAGGATTTGTACCGGATGCACTGGGTGAATGACCCTGTCGTATCTCCAGCTAGCGGAGCCATAGCTTATGTACATAAATCCGTCAGCGAAAAGTTCGATGGTTACCGCTCCCATATCCGGTTGCTTCCTGCAGAAGGAGACCAGGATGTTCCCTTCACGTCCGGAGAAGCAGATGCCGCACCTGCTTGGTCCCCTGACGGGTCGGAGCTTGCTTTCTTGCGCAAAAGGGGCGATAAGCCACAGGTATGGATCATGCCCGCCAACGGAGGGGAAGCAAGACCGGTTACCGACTTGAAGCACGGAGTCAGCGCCTTTAAATGGTCACCGGACTGCACACGCCTGCTTGTTAAAGGCGAGGCGGACGCGGGGGAGACTACTGAAGGCGAGGAGCTAGACAAAGACGGAAAAAACAAGCTGCCTGAGGAAAAAATCATTAATCGCATTAAATATAAAGCCGATGGGCCCGGATTGTGGAATCAACGTCGACATCATCTATACCTCGTGAATCCGGCAACGGAAGAATGCACGCAAATCACAGAAGGAGATTTTGATATACATGCCTTCGCCTGGTCACCGGACGGCACCCGCATCGCATACAGCAGCAGCCTTGCCACGGAGCAATTCCCGGATCCGGATCTTCGTTTGACGGACGATGTGTTTGTCATGGACCTTGCCAGCGGTTCCGTAACCGAATTGACGGATGGAACTCTCTCGATCGGCTCCATTGCGTTCACCCCGGACGGGCAGTATATGCTCGTGCTTGCCAGCGATCTTAGCTGCGGTTTTGCCACGCTGACCAAAATCCACTTAATCCCGCTCTCCGGCGGAGAATCCCGCGTGCTCTTCACGGACATGGATATTCAGCTGGGGCACGCCGCGGTCAGCGACATGAGGGCCGGAGCCGGAACGCCTCCGCTGTTCAGTAGGGACGGCCAATCCGTGTACATCCAGCTCAGCCAGGATGGCGGCGTACATATTGGACGATTTGCCCTGGACGGTTCATCCTATGAGCTGGTGGTATCGGGTGAACGCGAAGTGTACCAATTCGCTCTGACACCGGAGGAGAACGTAGTGTTTGCTGCGGCTGACCCGCTGCAGCCCGGTGATCTGTTCAGCTTCTCTATCGCTAAGAACGAGGAGAAACGTCTGACGAACTGCAACGAGGAGCTGTGGAGCGAGCTTACGTTAAGCACGCCGGAGTCCTTTACGTTTCGGACGTCGGACGGCTGGCCGATTCAAGGGTGGATCATGAAGCCTGCCGGCTTCACGGAAGGCGCCAAAGTTCCGGCCGTGCTTGAAATTCACGGCGGTCCGCAAGCCATGTACGGGCATACGTTCATGCATGAGTTCCAGCTGCTGGCTGCAGCCGGTTATGCGGTATTCTACACCAACCCTCGGGGTGGCCACGGATACGGTCAAGTACACGTTAATACCGTTAGGGGAGATTACGGCGGACGGGATTACCAGGATCTGATGGAAGCTGTCGATTATGTTCTGGATACCTATACCTATGTCGATGCCTCCCGACTTGGCGTAACCGGCGGCAGCTACGGCGGCTTCATGACCAACTGGATCGTCGGTCATACCGACCGGTTCCAGGCAGCGGTAACCCAGCGCTCGATATCGAACTGGATCTCCTTCTACGGCGTCAGCGATATCGGCTACACCTTTACGCAGGATCAGATCTGGGGCAATCCATGGGACGATCTGGAGAAGCTGTGGAAGCATTCCCCGCTCGCTTACGTGAAGGACATCCATACGCCGCTTCTCATCCTTCACGGAGAACAGGATCTCCGCTGCCCGATCGAACAGGGAGAACAGCTATTTATTGCCTTGAAGCGACTTGGCCGGGAAGCTCAGTTCATCCGTTTCCCTGGTGCCGATCACAACTTGTCCCGAAGCGGCCACCCGCATCTGCGGGTGAAACGCTTAAGTCATATTATCCGCTGGTTTGTGGAGCATATCGAAAAATAAACAATTAAAAAACCATCCCCGTGTGAACTTGCTCTATGAGCAGCTTATATGGGGATGGTTTTGGATTAGACGAAATATACACCGTCAAAAAAAGACCGCCAGGCAACCCTGGCGGCAATATAATTGGTGGAAGGAATTACATGGTTCAGTAGGAATAATGAGCAGCTAAAAAAATGACTGAGTCTGAGATTACACTTCAGGTGTTCCGTAGGTTGCGAACCAACCCTTAATGGTATTGAAATCATCCGTAAAGGACAGGGAGAGCAGCAGCAGTACGCGGGCTTGTTGAGGACTCAGATTGTCGCCTGAAATGATGCCTTCACCTCCGCCGTATACGCTGCCGGAGCCTGTACGGGTCGTTGTTACGAAAACCACCCCCTTCTCGATGGCTTCCTTGCGGGCCGCGCTCATCTCTCTCGAGATGCCGCCTGCACCGGTGCCGGAAGTGACGATGCCTTTAGCTCCGTCTGCCACAAAGCCTTTAATGGCACCACCGCCGGCTTCCTGATAAGAGATTGCAATTTCAACCTTCGCCAGGTCCTCTTTCGCGATTTTGCTCAGATCAAATACCGGTTTGCCTTCACCTTCCGCCTTCATCGCACGGAGGGGGGCACGGTATATCCGAATATTCTCATCATCGATATATCCGACCGCTCCCAGCATAGGCGTCTCAAACGTGTCGGTACGGTAGTCATTCGTCTTGGTTACGCCGCGCGCCAGATGAATCGTATCATTCAGCATTAGCACCGTGCCGAAGGATTCCGTGCGGCCGCTTCCAGCCAGTTTGATGGCATTGTACAGATTCGCCTGCGCATCGGAACCGATCACCGTCCAAGGCCGCATGGAGCCGGTAATGACTACAGGCTTGTCGCTTTGTACCGTCAGATCAAGGAAGTACGCAATCTCTTCCATCGTATCCGTCCCCGTCGTTACAACGACACTGTCATAGACCTTAAGCGCATGGTCCACCGTCCGGGACAAATCATACAGATCCGCCATGGTATACGCGCTTGATCCCGAATTGCCGAACTGGAGCGTGCTGATATCCGCAATCTTGTCCGTATTGGGAAGCTCACCGACCATGTCCTCAATCTTCAACGTACCCGCCCGGTAGGATTGAAAGCTGGTGGCATCCGTCGATTGCCCTGCCAAAGTGCCGCCGGTAGCAATGACCAGCACGTTCGGCCTTGTCGATTGTTTGGAAGCTTCCGATAGCGGAGGTACCGTCGTATTCCTTCCCGGCGTTGCAGGAGCCTGTACAGGCGCAGCCGTAATAACCGTTCCTTTCACTTCCGTCACCGTTGCAGCATGTGCCGCATAGGTTCCAACAGGTGATAAAGAAATAACAAAAGCGGTGAATGCAGCGGTACTCCAGACCGCTAAAGGACGTTTTGACTTTGGTTTCATCATGGCACTCTCCCTTTATGTTATATAACATAACATATAAATATGTATTCGTTAGAGTTATTCTATTTAATGTTATTTAATATAACAAGTCGGACATATTATAGGAAAAGCGTTTACAATTGAAGGAATACGGAAATATCGCTGTATTATCAGCTTGTTTTAATGAATTTAGAATAATATAATCCAGTAATAGGGAAGTATTATTATATATAATAGACTTCGAATACGTTATATAACATTACATTAAACTATTATACTTAGCGTTTCTAACCCAATCTTTACATCTTTGAACATAAAAAAAGGGATAGCCCCCATCATGCGATTGGGCTATCCCTGGATATGGCTATTGTTTATCGATATAGGCTCATGACGATATCATCATGCGCGATATGCCAAAGTGTTTACCGCCACATGGATCATTCGAGTAGGAGACCGCTACCGAGCGTTCTCGTTAACAGCAATCCATAAACTGAAAATCCTATTCGATGTCAGACTCAGCATGGGTATTCGTCGTGATATGGAATTCCTTCATCATGTTATGGAAACGTGCGCCGAAGCCTTCGGAAGCCTCTAGGAAATACTGCTGCTTCACAACAAAGCTGCCGCCCTGCCCGTTATCGAACACATAATATCGTATTACCGGGTCATCCCACTCTTTGCCGCCGGTTCCACCAACGGCACGCACTTCCCAGCCTTGAATCGGTTCATCCACGGGCTTCGATTCGACCTTCGGATATTCTTGCAGCTCCGTTTGGATCCGCTCCGCTGCCGTCTTGGGATCGACGCCCTCCTGCGAAATTTCCATGAACACTTCCGGATAGCGGTCATCCGTCGGCTTCTCCTTCAATTCAATGCGGTCCACGCCCGATTCATGAATCATTTTAAACCTGCTCTCATCAATATATATCACGTAATCGGCACCCTCATGCAGCTGATCCACACTGGTTTCCGGCGTTCCTTCAAGCTCCTGCTCGACCGTTTTCTGGGGAGCAAACCATTCCTTCACCTGATCAAGGAACGCCTGAACCGGCGCCGTCTGAAAGCTGACGGTCAGCACGATGGCTGCCGCAGCGGCGGTTCCCGCAATCCATCCGGCAGTTCTTCGTCCCGAACGGCGGCGCCCTTTCGATTCCCGCGGCGCGAAGGAAGTCTCCGATTCCGCAGGCCGCCGGTCTTGCTCGCTATGAATCCGCTCCTTAATCGCCAGCCAAATCTCTTCTTTATGTCGCATCGCGTCATCCGTACCCTTTTTCAGGCCGTCTGTAATCTCTTGATCCCATGGATCACGTCCCATGCTGATTCCCTCCCCTGTTCTGCAGCATCCATTCCTTCAACTTCTTTCGAGCTTTGAACAATCTGGACTTCACCGTGTTGACGTTCAGCTCCATCATGTCCGCGATATCCTTCTCGGCAAAATCATTCAAATATTTCAAGATAACGGGAATCCGGTGCTGGTCATCCAGCCGCTGTACCATCTCATATACCTCGCCATGGCGGTCAAAATCGTAGGTGTCGGTTTCCGAGGGAAGATCCCTCTCCTCCGATATCTCGGAAGGCACCACTCTCGCATGTTTCTTCAAATACCGATTGCATTCGTTATAGAGAATCCGGTTGAACCACGGGTCAAAGGGTTTGCTTCCATCATAGGCACCGAGGTTTCGGTATACCCGGATGAACGTTTCCTGGACCACGTCGGCAGCGCTTGCTGGACTCCCGGTTACTGCGGTAGCCGTTCGAATCGCCCGATCCGCGTATAAACGGTAAAGTTCTTCGAACAATTCGTCATTATATTCCGTCTTTAGTCGTTGTATAAGGTCGTGTACCAAACTGCACTTTCCTCCTTTCACTTGGCCAATCACTTACAATACCCCGTCATGCGGTTAAAAAGTTTTCGAATGCATTATTTTTTAGTATGGCAAAAAAAGGATACCCCGATGCCGCACGGCCGAAGTATCCTTTTTCATATCATAACCCAACATTACGCTTGCGCCGGCATCGGCTCCATTGACGTCCCCTGATGATTCCCCGGCTCGACTGGCTCTGCCTTCCGCAAGTGTTTTTGCCCGCGCCAGCGGAAGAAGGACAGCACACCCCGCAAATACTCGTCGGCAATCATGCAGGAGTATATGCCGATAAGCCCCCACCCCATGTGAATGCCGAGTACGTAAGAGAGCACGGTGGCGACCAGCCACATCGAGCCCAGGGAAATGTACATCGTAAACCTCGTGTCTCCGACGGCATTAAGCGAGTTGCCGAGCGCCATGTTGAGCATCTTGCCAGGCTGGAGAATCAGGTTCATGCCCAGGAGCGATGCCCCGATCGCAATGATTGTCTTATCGTCCGTAAACAGCCCCAGCAGCTGCTTCCCAAACACATACAGAAGGAAGGCATTGACGACAACGTAAACAGACCCGATGCCCAGCGCGCGGTACGCGCTCCGATAAGCCTCCTTGATCCGGCCCGCGCCGTACAGATGCGCGATCTGAATCTGGGCCGCCATCGCGATCGATGAGCCCAGCAGGAAGCAGAAGGATTCCAGTGTATTCATATACGTACGCGCAGCCAGCTCGGCAGCGCCCAGCGTTGCAATGAAGGAATAAATGATCAGCTGCGTGAACACCCAGCAGGACATATTGATGCCGAGCGGCCATCCGATCTTCAGAATTTCACCGAACAGCGGACGGTTGAACACGCGGAATTCCTTCCACTTGATCCGGTATTCAAATGAACGAAGGAATATATACAGCAGTAAGAGCACAGCGAGCAGCCGGCTGACCACCGTCGAGATCGCGACGCCGGTAAGCCCCCACTGGGGGAATCCGAGAGCGCCGAAAATAAACCCATAGTTCATAATAACGTGAATGATATTCATTCCGATCGCTACATACATCGGCGCACGCGTGTTGCCGGTATTCCGGATGACGGTGCTCATCGTAGCCATCATGGCAATCAGCACCATCCCGCCGCCGACGATGGAGATATACGTTCCGGCTAGCGGAAGCAGATGCTCCGGCAGCTGGAGGATCGAAGCGATAGCCTCCGGCATCGCAAACAATATCACACTGCACACCAATCCGATGAGTGTGGTGGCACTCACCGCCATGATGCCGATCGTTCGAGCGTCTCCCGTTCGATGCGAACCGATCTTCTGGGCAATGAGAATGCCGGCACCGCTGGCAACCGTCATGAACAGGGTCGTCATTGCCTGAAACAGCTGATTGGAGAAGCCAACCACAGCCACCGCATCATCGGAAATCCGGCTGACCATCAATGTATCCACCGCTCCCAGCAAAAACTGCAGGAACAGCTCGATGAATATGGGCCAAGCGAGAACCCATAATGTAAATTTGCTTGTGTTTTTATCCAACATTCCAACCTCCACCCATGATGTAAGGGTTAAACACAATTCATGATGAAACGGTCTTTAACCTTCTCAAATTATAGATGGTATACTGGAGTTATAATATCACTTTCCGAACGGAAACTATCAAAATTCAAACCTCGCGAATCACGAAAGGGCTTTCTTATGACGATCCTGAATTTTACCGTTCCGCCGCTGCCGGAATACATCAATAGCGGGCTTACCCGCGCTCCTGTTCACAGCGGACATCCCAACCGCAAAAACATCGGCATCTTTGATCTGCTCGTGGTCATGAAGGGGCAGCTCCATGTCACGGAGAATGGAACACCTTATGAAATCAAACCCGGCATGTTCCTCATCCTGCGTCCCGATACGCATCATTTCGGCACGAAGGGATGCACGGAGGAGACCGATTATTACTGGCTTCATTTTCAAACCTCCGGGAATTGGCATGCTGACGAGGCCTGCCAAGCGCCTGGAAGAGAAGAGGCTCCGGAGTTAAAGGCGATGACGCCGAACTATTTTTCCGTCAACATCCCCCAATTCGGCACCCTGCCTCAACCGGAAAAGGCCCTGGAATTTCTGGCTACCATGTCTTCGCTGGTTCAGTACGGTCACCAGGCTAAATTTCTGTGGCGGCAGCAGGTGGTGTTCCAAGAGCTCATCGAGCAGTTGGCCGCCGCATTGGATACACCGGTGTCCTCTCCTTCCTCCGCTTGCGCCGAGCGGGCCGCGGCCTATTTGCGAAAGCATTATCGCGAAGAGTTCAAGGTGCAGGAGCTGGGAGACCGCATCAACTTCCACCCCGTTTATATTGCACGCTGCATGCAGAAGGAATTCGGCTGTTCACCCGTTGAATATTTGCAGCGCTATCGGATCGAACAAGCCAAGATGCTCCTGATGCAGACGGACTTCAGCATCAGCCGGGTTGCGGAGGAGGTCGGTTTCAATCATGCGGCCTACTTCACCTCCTGCTTTACGAAGCAGGAAGGGATCTCGCCGCGCAAATATAGGCAGCGGTTCTTCATGAATTAATTCTTTTTTACGCAAAATCCAAGAAAGTCGCTTGCAACCTGGGCGGGAAGCCTTTATAATGAGAAATAACCACATGATAATGATTATCATTACCGGACAAGTGAGAATGTGTTGAGAATGTATTTATACTCAGGTTTACACGCTTTTCGCTTGAAGAGTTTATATATAAAGGAGAGCCGATTGACTTATGAAAACGACTTCCCGCCGCTGTTCTCTGCAAATGGATGATTATCTGGACCTGTTGAACCTCGCGATCCAGCTTGGAGACGTGAAATGGCAGAAAGAAATCACCCGCAAAATGGAAATGACGCTGTCCACATTAGAGACCGCAGCTCAATAAATAATATTATAGGGATTACATAATCCTGCATATAAGAAGACACCCGATCGCGAATTCCAGGCATGTCCCTGGAAAGCCGACCCGGTGTCTTTTTTTCGGTGAGCAAAATAAACGACCCAGTCAATAGGACTAGATCGTGCCGAATCTTTAGCTGCCTCGAATTCGGCGCCACATATCGGTGCTATCCATATCACTCCGATTCCAGAAATTCTCGATATACCTCCCCATTCGTCCATTCAAATGCCGTAAGCTGACAAACGATTCGTTGTATGATAATATGTGACTATACTGTCACGTTTATAACACATTACCATTTAGTCACATGTAAATAGCCATTTGGATTTTCTTAGCATGTTGTTAAGAAGGAGATGCAACGATTGGAAAATGAAATTTTTAAAGCACTGGCGGATCCCAGCCGACGCACACTCTTGGATCTGCTGTATAAAACAGATGGGCAAAGTTTAAGCGAACTTTGTGTTCCCCTGGAGATGACCCGATTCGGTGTCATGAAACATCTTCATATACTGGAGGAAGCCGGCCTTATCACAACGAGAAAGGTCGGCAGGGAGAAGCTGCATTATCTGAACTCCGTACCGATCCGACAAATATACGACCGGTGGGTCAGCAAATACGCTGAGCCTTGGGCCATGGAATTGTCATCCCTTAAAAATGAATTGGAGCGTGAACCGAATATGGAACAAAAACCTCGGCATGTAAACCAAATTGCTATTAAAGCAGCACCCGAGCAAGTATGGCGCGCCATTACCGATCCGGCCAAGACATCAAAATTCTGGTACAACTGCTCTATCCAATCCAACTGGGAAATCGACTCTCCTTTCGAACTTAAGAACTCGCAAGGCAAGGTTCAAGCAGAAGGGAGCATTATAAGCATAGATCCTCCGCACAAGCTGGTCCTGAGTTGGAGGATGTTAATAAACGATGATACTGCCAGCGAGAAACCCTCACGCATTACGTGGGAAATTGATCCCCATGCGGAACTTAACGGTGTGACCCTTGTAACGGTTATCCATGATGAGTTTGATCAGGCCAAACATACGGCGAATACGCTCAAGTTAGGCTTGCCGATCGTACTGTCGGGATTGAAAACCTTACTAGAAACGGGTTCAACGCTCACTAGTTAATAACAGCGTAAACCGGTAAAACGGGATCGGATGTAAAATCCCCCGTTTATATAAGAGGGGAGTACCCTGCTGCTTGACGGCCAAGGTTCTCCCCTCTTATATGACAATAGGATTCAGTTGTCTCGTCCTCACCGCGTTTGCATTATCTACTCCTGCTGCAATCCCGCACCCGTTTGTACCTTGATCCGGTATTCATGCGGCGAGATCCCTTCCAGCTCCTTAAAGACGCGCGAGAATTGCTTGGTGTTCTCAAAGCCGACCGCTTTGCCAATGTCCGCAAGCTTCATGGTGCCGTCTTGAAGCAGGTCTTTGGCCTTCGTAATCCGCAGCTTCTTAAGATATACCACAAAGTTCTCCCCTGTATGGGCCTTAAACGCTTCACTGAAATATGAATAATTCAAAGACACATAATTGCTGACCATCGCCATGTTCAGCGGCCTGTGATAATTCTCCTCCATGTAACTTACCGCTGCCTTGATCTCGGAATGCTCGCTGTGGGCGGAACGAATCCCTTTAACATATTCATTCACGTGCAGCAGCAGATGCTCCAAATTTCTGAAATAGGTGTGAAAATGACGGTAATTGTCCATTGTCCCCACCTTTCGGTATAACTTCAACACTTCCACCATGGATTCCCCGTACACGCGGAACACCTCATCCAGCACCTGCTCATTGATCCGCTTGCTGACATGTTCCAAATAATCGATGGCCACATGCGGCATATCCTCGATATGAAAAATATCCAGCAGCAGCGCCTTGATCTCCCGCTCCCGCTCCGTGCCGAGCATGTTGCCCAGCTTCCGGATACTCTCTTCCGGCACCGGATACGTGCGCAGATCCCCCTGAATATCATCATGGCTCATCAGCTTGACGTTGGGATGGATGAACGTATAACTCAGGGCGGTCAGCGCCTGATTGTAACCTAGCCTTATGTCTTCGATCCGGGAACCTTCCCGGCTGATGCCCACGAAGAGCCCGTCCATCTCCCGCTCGGCAAACTGCCGTGCGAGCTCTTCGAATTGTCCGTCCGGACTGCCAATGAGCACGACTCTCCCCCTGCTGTCCAGAAAACAAGCGTTGATCCGCCCTTCCACTGAAGCCCTCATGTTATCAATCAATTGCTTCAGTTCATCCTTGTTCATGGCATTGCCGTCTTCATACTTGTATTTCATCACCGCTACCCGGAATGGCTTCACAAAGGAATCAAATCCGATTTCGTCCGCGGCAGCTCCCATATCCATCCCCAGACCTTGCGGCAGCTCCAGCAGCTCCTTCAGCCGATGGGTCTGCAGCTGCTGAAGATATACCTCGCTGGCGGCCACCCGGTTGTGCACTTCCGCTTGCCGGATCAAAACTTCTTCTGTCTTTCGGAGGGCAGCGAACAGTTCATCCCGTCGAATCGGCTTAAGCAGATACTCCTTTACCTGATAGCGGATCGCCGCCTTTGCATATTCAAAATCGTCATATCCGCTCAGGATCAGAACGACGGGTTTAACCCCCAATGTTCCTTCCAGTTCAGCAAGTGCCTCAATCAGGCGTATCCCGTCCATGACCGGCATCCGGATGTCTGTAATGACGATATCGGCCGGCTCTTCGCGAAAAGAATCCAGCGCTTGCTGCCCCTGGGCAGCCAGGCGAACCTCGTACTGATCCGGGAACTCCCGTTCAATCATCGTTTTCAGTCCATACCGGATATTCTTCTCATCATCCACGATCATCAGACTTCTCATGTCCACTGCCTCCTCCTGTTAACAGAACCTTAGGGAATGTCATGGTCACCTGCGTGAACTTCCCCTCTTCGCTCTTCACTTCGATTCCATATTCATTCCCGTAGAACAACCGGATTCGCTGGTGCACATTCCGAAGTCCGATTCCTCCAGCCTGCACTCCACCGTGCCCGTAACCTGCGGAAGGGAGTCCCTCGTTGTCCGCCGTTCGAAGAGTCTCGCCCAGCCTGCCTAGTCGGTAAGGCTCCATCCCGATGCCGTTATCCGTAACGTTAATCGTGATCCGGTCCTCTTCCCATGCAATGGCATCGATCTTGATTCGCTTTTCCTGATCCGGGAACTCGGGCCAGGCATGCTTAACGGCGTTCTCCACGATGGGCTGCAGCGACATTTTTAATACCTCGAGCTCCATGAATTCGGACGGAATATTGAGTTCAAGCCGGATCGGCTCGTCAAACCGGATATTCATGACATCAATGTAATTGCGGATATGGCGAATTTCATCCTTCAATTTAACGTAATCCCCCGACCACTTGAAGTTGTAGCGCATCATCCCGCCAAGTGAGGTCAACGCATCCGAAATCGTCCGCTGCCCCTCGATTTCGGCCAACATCTTAATATTTTCAAGCGTATTGTATAGGAAATGAGAGTCAATCTGGCTGTGCAGCGTTCGCAGCTCCGCTTCCTTCGTCACCGCTTGCTTGCGTACGCCCTGGGCAATCAGTTCATTGATGGTGCGGATCAATTTGTTAAAATGATGCGCCAGTTCACCAACCTCGCCGCCCCCCTGAATCGTAATGGCTGCGGTAACTTCTCCCTTGCGGACTCTCTTCATCGTCTCCGTTAAACGGCGCAGGCTCTTCAGAATAATGGAATTTAGGTAGTACGTAATAATCGACAGCAGAAAAATCAATACAATGTTCGCCGCTATAATCTGCCCCTGGGCCTTGGATACGTTATTCAGCGCCCCTTCCAGGGAAACGACATTCAGCACATGGGCATGAAGCCGCTCCATCGGCGTCGCAATCAGCAAGAACGAGGATCCGTCCAGGCTAAACCTGGCATGTATGGTCTTCTCGGAGTCGCCCGCCTCCTGCTTCAGCTTAGCGAACTGAAGCTCCACCTCGCCTCGGAGTCCCTCGTGACTGTTCATGAACGATTGGTTTCGGTCCATGAACAGCTGCCCTTCCTGATCGACGATGGCCATCTGCGAGCTGTTATCCACGATACCGGCAAAGGTCTTCGGAGCAAAGTACTTGAGCAGCATATCCACCTGGATCACGCCGCTGTTATCCCCGCTATGGACTTGGCGAATCAAGGACACCTTCGGCAGCTCCTCGGACACGTCGGCAGCGTAGCGCTGCAGAATATCGGGATCGCGGTGGTTGAATATCCACATCTCTCCGCCGTCCAACTCCTTGACTTTGGGGAACCACGGCTCGCTTGCAATCCGTTTCTCCTGAAAAATGATCGGCCACATTTCCGTCACGTTTGCGTTGTTTGTGTACAACCGAAGGTGGGTAATATTCGGATTGTTGGTTTGGATCCGCTGGATATCCTTAAAGGGCCCCCGAGCCAAATCGATCAGCCACGCCGGCTCGGGCTCTTCATGGATCCGAAGATAATCCTTGACGCTGTCATCCGAAATCGCAAGCTGCGCGGCCATTTCAATCGCCTCAATCTGGTTCAGCATGTTCATCTTCTCAATTTCCAGCAGGAACGAATTCTGGTTGAGCGCATCGCTGATATAGGTGTCCCGAATCTGCTTAAAAAAATAATTTGACACGATAATGCTCGGAATCAGCAAAATCAAGATATAAGCAGCAACCAAACGGCTCTGCATCGACCTGCGGCCAAACCAATAAGCAAACGATTGAATAAGCGATCTTATTCGTGTCATCATGACTGTCACATCCCGTTTTCAATGAATGACCGCAGCCGCGCCAAGTATGGAAAGGCGGCATCAGCCGATCGGATACCCTCCTATATTAGCTCGTGATGCGACAAAAGGCACCCTATTTCGACAATATCGATAATAGGGTACCTTAAGTCCTCATTCTGTTCATCCGCCTGAGCGGATCATCCTTACTTCAGGAATTCCTCAAGCTTCTTGACGTTCTCTTCGTATTCTTTCTGTCTGAATTCCTGAACTTTCGCGAAACCAAGGGATTCACGCTTCGCTTGGTAATCGTTCCAGATTTGATCGAACTCGCCATCCGTTTTGGCAAAAATCAGCTTCGGCAGGATTTTACCCCACTCGTTCATTACCTTGTCGTTAATGATGCCTTCCTCGGAGCTGGCATCCGGATCCAACTGATCGAATTGCGAGAAGCTCTGGGTCTTGCCGCGAGTCCAGTCTTCCATCTGCTTAAACGGCTCGACGGCAGCAGGCATCCAAGGCTGCGTAACGTTGTTATCCATCATCATCCAGAAGGTGTGGGATGCGCCATACTTCTTATCGAATGCCCCGCGGTCGCTGTTCAGCAGCTCCGCTACCTCAGGCAGGAATTGATCTTTGCCGTCAATCGTGTCCCATGTCACGCCTTTTTCGCCGAGGTAAGTATCACGCTGGCCTTCTTCGGAGATCAGGTAATCCAGGAAGCGAATGGCGCGCGCTTTGTCTTTTACGTTCTTGGAGATCAGGGTTACCGTCCAGCCGGAGATCGAAGGACCCGACAAGGTCGGCTGATCCAGGTTGGAGTTAGCCGGTCCGTCCACCGCGATGTAAACCGAGTTCGGATCGTTTGCATACAACGCGTTCTGCTGGTTCGCCATGTCGCTGCGTTGGTACAGCATCGCGAAATAGCGGCCCTGTGCGATTTTTTCTTCCATCTGCGGACGTTTATCCACGAAAATATCCTTGGACATCAAACCTTTTTCATTCGCCATACGGAACGTCTTCAACCATCTTACATATTCCGGATCCGTGCTGCGGTCGTACAGCTTTCCGTCTTTATCCTGCGGAATGGCAAGGAAGTTCTGCAGGTAGCCCTCGAGGGAGCTGTTTCCTTTTTCATGGAAATCATGCAGTCCAAACGGAATAAGCGGCTGTCCGTTCACGTCCGGGAACATTTTCTTGGCGTCCTCAAGCGCTTTCAGGAAACCTTCAGGTGTGCGCATATCCGGGCTTCCGAGCGCCTCATACATGTCTTTGCGGACCAGGAACGTTTGGTTGGAGGTAATGTTATCGCCAAACTTCTCATAGTCCTTCGGTGAAGAGGAGGCATTCGGATAACCGTAAATATTGCCGTCATCCTTGGTGTACCACGACACCTTCGCAGGGTCGGTTACTTTATAGAAATACGGATCGTATTGGTCGGCCAATTCGTTCAGCGGCAGAACGAGGTCGCCTTCGATCATTTTTTTGACAGCGTCTTCATACCATCCCAGCGTAATAAAATCAGGCAGTGTGCCGGAAGCAATCATCGTATTCATCTTCTCGGCTTCGTTCCCTGCCGGTACGATGAAGTTGACATTCACTCCCGTCTTTTTCGTTACGTATTGTGAAGTAATGTCCTCGCCCCATTTGTTCGGGAACCAGGCGAAGTTGATGTACCAGTCAAACGTAATCGGGGAGGTATCGACTTCCCATCCCGGCTGATCCTGAGTCAATTTCACTTCTTCTGCCGGTTTGTCCTCTTCTTTTTCCGACGCGCTATTATCACCGCCGGACGAGCATGCTGTTGTAAAGGCCATGACCAGTGCGAACATCAACAACAGAAGGCTCTTTGGCTTAAGCATCTTGCTCATGTGTTTACCCCTTTTCTTATTTAAAAATATGATTATATAGAACTCCCGCCGGATTAGGCAAGAGAAGCTACCTGTAAGATTCCCCTTCCCCCGGGGTCTCCCCGGGAGAGGGGAAGGAAGGTTAACAACGAACCCTGTGAATCAACCTTTAATGGAGCCGATCATCATCCCTTTGACGAAGTATCGCTGCAGGAACGGATAAACGAATACGATCGGTGCCGTCGTTACGACCATGGTGGCCATTTTGATCGATTGGGAGGTGACCGTCTTGGCCACGCCGCCCGGCACCTGGGCCATCATCTGATTCGAGCTGGATTGAGCGACGACCTTATACAGATACGTCTGGATCGGCTGCAGATCCGTATTGTTGATATAGATGACGCCGGTGAAATAGTCGTTCCATTGATAAACCCCGTGAAACAAGGCGATCGTTGCGATGACCGGCATGGATACCGGCAGCACGACCCGGAGGAAGATCGACCAATCGTTGGCCCCGTCAATCTTTGCCGCCTCCTCCAGACCGTCCGGAATTTCCCGGAAGAAGGTCATGAAGATGATAAGATCAAAGAAACTGAACATGGCCGGAATAATGTACACCAGGAAGCTGTCGAGCATATTCAAATCCTTGATCAACAGATAGGTAGGAATCAGTCCGCCGCCGAAAAACATCGTCACCGTTCCGAGCAAAATATAGAATTTGCCGCCGATCAGACCCTTCCGCGAGAATGCATAGGCGACCATCGCGGTAAAGAGGACGTGGATGAACACGCCGATCACGGTTTTGGCTACGGTGATGCCCATCGCCGTCATGATGCCGGTGCTCTGGAACACCGCGCTGAAATTCTCGAGGCTGAATATCCGCGGCCACCAGTAGATTCCTCCGCGCATCGCGTCCTGCCCGTCATTGAAGGCATTCACCAGCACGTACCAGATCGGGTAGATCGTCAGAAAGCATACGATCAGCATGCCGAAATTATTGAATATATCGAAGAAGGCTTCGCCTTTGGTTCTGCGTTTAAACATGGATTATTCGTCTCCCTTCTGGCTGGTCTCGCTAGAATAGTGATGTGTCGTTCAGTTTTTTGGTCACCCTGTTCGCGATCAACAGCAGGATAATCGCAATGACGGACTTGAACAATGAAACGGCTTGCGCGTAAGAGTAACGTCCGTTCTGCATCCCGGTGTGGTACACGAAAATATCGATGACGTTGCTCGCGCTCTCGTTCAGCGAGTTCCGGAGCACCAAAATCTGATCGAAGTTGGAATTCAGCACACCACCAATTGCAAGAATGAAGAGGATGGAAATGGTCGATTTGATACTGGGAAGGGTGATGTACCACATTTTCTGAAATCGACCTGCGCCATCAATCGTCGACGCCTCGTACATTTCAGGCGAAATGCTGGCAATGGCCGCCAGATAGATAATCGCGGACCACCCAAGCTCCTTCCATATATCCGAGGTGATAATGATTCCCCAGAAGTATTTCGGTTCGGCCAGATACGTGATCGGTTCATCGATCATATGCAGAGCCATCAAAATATTGTTGATAATCCCGATATCCGCCAGCCAGGTCATCAGAATGCCGCCCAGAATGACCCATGACAAGAAGTGAGGCAGATAAGAAATCGTCTGAATAGTCCTTTTGTATCGAACAGACCGGATTTCGTTCAGAAAGAGTGCAAATATGATCGGAAGCGGAAATCCGATAAACAGCTTCAGCAAGCTGATCCCGAGCGTATTCCGCATGACGTTCCTAAAGTCCTCGTCTGAGAAGAACTCCTTAAAGTGCTCCAGCCCTACCCATGGAGCTTCGCCGATGGACTTCACGATATTGAATTCCTTAAATGCAATGATGACACCGTACATCGGAATGTAGTTAAAGATGATCATCCACGCAACGCCGAGCAGCGCCATAATTTGGAGATGTCGTTGGCCGTAGAGTTTTCTGAGCCATCTTTTTCTGTCAAGCTTCTTCTGTACAGAAGGCTCCATCGAGGGACCGACACCGGTTTCGGAAACGTCGGCATGAAGTTGGTTTTGCATGGTTATGACCTCCAGGTTGATCCTATCATTTTGAAAACCTTTACATTCTCTATGTTTATATTGTAGATCGTCCTTTCTCTGCACGATAGGTTTCAGATTTCGTTTCAAGGGGCTCATTTTTCGGGTACACTTCGCCATTTACGAAAAAATGCAACCCAAAAACGAAATATTGTACCCTCTACTCATTCCGGACACAAAAAAAAGGCATGAATGGCAGCCTCTACAGCTGCCATTCATGCCTTTCCTCTTGCTCTAACGATCTTTCGCCACAAGCGATCCATCGGATCAGTAGAGCGGCATTATCGTTTTTTGTCACGTATATCAAACGGTTTCCCAGTTATTCCCCTTTGTCTTCCTCACGTTGTTCCTGTTTGCTTTCGTGTTCCTGTTGGTATTTCTCACGCATCAGCTTCTGCATGATGAATTTTTCCTGATCGTTCAAGCCGCCTTGGTTATCCTGGATGATCATGTTGTCAATGTTCCTCTTCAGTACCTCGGTTTGCGTGTTCAATACATTTCACTCCTTTGAATTTTGCGTCCCTTATGCCGTGAGATCATTCTGAATCAGAATGAAAGGGTACACATATTACTAACCATTCTCCTTCCAATGAAACAGAAATAGACGGATTTACCATAAAATCCGAAGGTAGCTTCAAGAAGAATTTGTGTTTGCCCAGCGCTTTCTCTAGGTATTAGCTGCTATTTGCGCTCGATCTGAATCCCCTTAGCCAGAGATTTCTGTTGTTTATTGGTATTAACTAGCTGCGGCAGGCTTCTCGTTTCCTTGACCATAGGGGATTGACACAAATGGCATACCGGTTCCGTGTCGAACGCAAAATCGTCCCGCATCCACCCTTTGCAGTCTTCCTTAGTGCATGCCCAAACTTCCGTTATTTCTTCAGGAATACTCTCCATCGAGTTTTTACGCGAATACATGAACGCTCCTCCTTATTCTCGTCTTAGAAAATAGAAACGCCGTATAAAAGAAAACTGCCCTTAATGTCACACATTAAGGGCAGTCTTCAATTGTAATTACAATTTAACAACGTTCTCAGCTTGTGGTCCACGGTTTCCTTCAACGATGTTGAATTCAACGCGTTGGCCTTCGTCAAGCGTTTTGAAGCCGTCGCCTTGGATCGCGCTGAAGTGAACGAATACATCGTTACCGCCTTCAACTTCGATGAAACCAAAGCCCTTTTCAGCATTAAACCATTTAACAGTTCCTGTTTGCATGGGGGAATCCTCCTTGATATATATTTACATGACCTTTTTTCTTCGCAGACGGAATAAAAAAATTCACATATTGCACAAGGTTACCAGAAATGACAACCCTCTACAATATGTGAATTCAGGTCGATTTCGATATTCATATCTTAACACATTTGACTGCCGATAGCAAATACCAAAGCAAAAGATTCTGCGGAAAAATTAAAGTTATTTTCTTCGGCATCATTCCGATTAGGTATGGCAGGCATATACAACTCCCGGCATATGCCGGGAGCCTAGATCTTGAGCAGGTTTTTTGCGCGTAAACGTTTACTTCCGCAATTCCTCCAGCGTTTCCTTCCAGCGCTGCAGGACTTCACCCGGGTCGTGCAGCTGAAACTTCACGGCCGATGTGATATCCGCATACTTCGCGATATCCTCCCGAACAGCCACGACCTTGGCTTCAAAACGCTGCAGCGGATGCCGGGCATCCGGCAGATCGGGAAGCGCGTGAAGTCGCAGCCGAACATAATGGGCCGCTCCATCATGAATCGCCACCAACGTCCCCTGTCCAGAGCGAAGAAGATTGCCAGTCGTAGCCGTTCCCTGCCATAACGCAAGTCGAAGCCGATTCCGGTCTAAGGCCAAAACCTCCCCCACGCTGAGCATGGCCGTGTGCGGCCATCCCTCTTCCGTCACGCTCAATAGCAGCATCGCTTCGCGCTGTTTCGATTCCAGATTACTTCCATCCAGCCATTGGTGCAGTCCTTCCGATATTGCGGCCTGTTCCGTCACAGCACCATCGCTCCTTCAACTGATAATGTTTAACGCGCTTCGGTAAATTCCAGCCAATCCAGCTCGATTCGGCCCTTATTCACCATGAACACCAACTCCACAGGTCCTTCCACAACTGGCACAGCCTCAACCACTCTATGGATGTGCCACTGTCCTTCTCCAGAATCAGACAAGGAGATAAGCTCAGGCTCCCGATCCCCGATCTGGAGCATGATATCCACCATACCGTCGGAAACCCGTCCCCGAATATCCAAATGAAAGAGGTCTGCGGAAGCGCAATTCACATCATAAGCGAGCCAATCTCCCTCCCGGAGCTGCACGCATACCAGATTATCCTCTTTCCATGGCTTGCCGCCTTCCGAAGCGTAGCATGGTTTCTCCGCCTTGCCCGTCATCATTCGCATCGGAACGCCGTCAGAAATCCGGAAGCCGATATCCTGGCTGGCCTTCGTCTCAACATGATACGAGACGCCCTCGCCCCGATATCCGTAAAACTCCGCCGGAATCTGAATGGGCAGCCGTCGAAGCAGCGACCGTGATATGTTCGGGTAAGCATCGCAAGCTGCCAGCGGAAGATGATCCAGGTATTCGCCCAGAATCGCTTCAGCTTCAGTTGACGCCGGCCTCTCTCCGCCTTCCAGGTAACCCGTCAGCTTTTCCCAGCCTTTCGGCATGCGAATCGAATACGGCGAGTTGTGGGTGTTCATCTTCTTCCAGGTCCAGAAGTTCCAGGATATGTTATGATCCTCAAACATTCGGAACGCGCCCGTATACCACTGCGGGTTATTCTCGCCGCCTTCACCCATGAAGATCGGCACATTCCATGCTTCGCGAAAATCCAGGTACTTCTGAATGCTCTCCGTGTCGGGATTATTCCAGTACTTATGGAACTGCAGCATCAAATTATCGTCAAACTTGTCGTCAAAAATACTCCAATCCGTAGACCAGTGGACGCCTTCCAAAATGATCATATGGCGCTTGTCCACTTCGCGTATAGCCGCGGTGATTTCCTTATACAGCGGCATCACCCGGTCATTGTATTCGCTGAACCAGTCGGGCAGCGGTTCGTTAAGCAGGTCGTAACCGGCCACGATCCACTCGTCTTTATAGCGTTCCGCCAGCATGCGCCACAGCGCCACCGTCCGCTCCGCGTTCCGTCGATCCGTGAACAGCTCCGGCATATCCCGCTCGGAATCGTCGATATTGGCGCCGGTCTGCCCGCCTGGCGCGCCATGCAAATCCAGAATAACATACAGCGAATACGTCCTGCACCAATCGATCACCTGATCAATCAGCCTCAGATGACCTTCATGATATACAAATGGCGGGTGCTGCCCTTCCTCCATAATGAACCTCGCATTGATCGGTACGCGAATGGAATTGAAGCCTTCAGAAGCGATCTGTCGGATATCGGCTTCCGTGATATAACGCTCGTAATAGATCTCCCAGAACGCAGCCGCCTTCTCCTCGCCGATCAGATTCCTGACCATGCCTTCGATGCGCCGCGGACGGTCTCCCTGCTCCGGCATTTTCCACATGTATCCTTCCGGCAGCAGCCAGCTTCCAAGTCCGACTCCCTGCAGCAGAAATTCCTGACCCTCCCCATTGACTAAACGTTGGCCGTCCGCCTTAACGAAACCGTTTACTAAAGAATCTCTGCTATCCTTCATATTGGCACCCCCTCGGTTTTCATGTCTGTAACGAATGTAATTGACCTGACGACATTCCACCCATAGACATCAAACAAAATATATCATGACGTCCCTGGTGATGAGCCTCATTGCCGAAAATCAGGGCATTATTCTGAAATATTGCCACCCGGGCAAAAAGAAAAAGGCGCTCTCCTCTGTTAAAGGATTGCACCTTTCCACTTATCAGTCTTACGAGGAAACCTCCGTAACCGGCTGGGCCGGAACGGGGTGATTAGCAGATCTTCCCTTCCGCAAGCTGCCCGGCAGTTTACCAAAGAAGATCCAGGTCCAGTTCCCGAGACGACTTATGCTGTACACCACTATATACGAGACCACCAGCGCGCTGATAAGTCCGCCAGCATACCACGCCAGCAGCAGCCAGGAGTTCTCCGTCTGCGGAGGATAATCCCGGTAGAGGAGCAGAACCAGCGGATGCACCAGATACACACCGAAGGAATACACCCCGAGCCGTCTGAACCCGTTCAACCACCAAACTCTCTTATTCCCGAAATGGAGAGCAACCTGAAGCATGACCAGTGCGGTGGTTAACGTATGCACATTCCAGAAGGCATCGTAGAGCAGCGGATGATATTCCGTCCCCAGCAGCCGCTGATTGTATCGAAGGCCGATATGCACCAGCGCGGCGCCCAGCCATACCGCCCAGAGCGCGATCCAGCCCAGCTTGCGCAGCACCGGTCTTGCGGCACGCTGCGTTGTAGTCAACCAATCCTTGAGCCGGTCATAATAAATACCGATCCACGCCCCAAGAAAATAATACGACAGAAACGACAGCGACCAGCTGTTCCGGTTCGTTACGTCCCACCAGGCATCGTTGCCGATATAGAACAACCACTGCAGCACAATGCCGACCAGCACGCAGAACGCCGCGAAGCCGCGGAATCGCTTCAGCAGCATCAGCACGAGCGGGAACAGCAGATAGAACTGGATGTTAATGAAGATGAAATATAAGTGCGTGTAGGATTTCCCCGTCGCCAGCTTGGGCCAGAAACTCTCCAGCATTGCCGCCGGATCGGACTCGCCTCCGCGATGATACCAGGCCACCGTAAAGAATAACACGGAGAACAGCAGGTACGGCACCAGAATATACATCAGCCGGTTTTTGAAGAACCGCGCAAGGTCACGGCCCTTGAAAGGACGGTGATAATAGTTATAGAACAGCACGAAGCTGCTCAGAAATATGAAGGTCGTCGTTCCAACCTTCGAGAATATGTTCAAGAAGTTATACAAGCCAAAAAAATCGTCCCCGCGCATCTGAACTGTGGCGAACGACGTCGCATGCACCATCAGCACGCCCATCATCGCAAAGCCCCGAACCAGGTCGATTTCGGTTATTTTTGCACGTTTATCCATGTTGCCTCCTTCATATGAATACGCCCCCTATTATATCTCACTCCCCACCGCTTGGATACTAAATTTTCCTAAAAGTGGCATGGAACAAGCTCCCTTTGCCATACCAGTGTAAAAAGGGCCTGGCACCAAGACAGGACACAAGCTTACATGATGCAAGCGTCCAATTCGAAGTGAATAGGAGGGGATTTCTACTGATTGAATTTAGACGCGTCAACAAATTTTTCGGAACCTTCCATGTTCTGAAAGAAATCGACCTGACCATTTCCCAGGGGGAAGTCGTTGTCATCGTTGGACCTTCCGGCTCAGGTAAAAGCACGCTGCTGCGGTGCATCAATCGGCTCGAAAGCATTACGGATGGCGAGCTTGTCGTGAATGGCGTCAAGCTGCATGACAAGAAGATCGACATTAATACGTTCAGGCGAAATATCGGGATGGTCTTCCAGCATTTCAACCTGTACCCGCACAAAAAGGTGATCGACAATATCATTCTCGCGCCCATGAAGGTGCTGGGGATGTCCAAAGCGGTGGCAACGGAAAAAGCCATGACGTACCTGCAGCGAGTCGGAATTGCGGACAAAGCGGACAGCTATCCCTCTCAGCTCTCGGGGGGCCAGCAGCAGCGGGTTGCGATTGCCCGCGGATTGACCATGAACCCGAAGATTATGCTGTTTGACGAACCGACGTCGGCACTCGACCCGGAGATGATCGGCGAAGTGCTGGATGTCATGCGTTCACTCGCCCACCAAGGCATGACTATGGCCGTGGTCACCCATGAGATGGGTTTCGCCCGCGAAGCCGCGGATCGAATCGTCTTTATGGACGAAGGCCGGATTATCGAGGATGCGCCGGCTGCCGAATTCTTCGATCAGCCGAAGGAAGAAAGAGCACGGGCGTTCTTGAGCCGCCTGCTGCATCACTAACCCGGACTTGGTGCGTAGGGGGAAAGAAATTGCGGCATTGCTCTTTAGGAGCTTGCTTATTAAGAGAATTCATATCTTTAAGGGGGATCTGGTGTATGAAGAAAAGATTGACAAGGACCTTCAAGTGGAGCACGGCCATGCTAGCTCTAGTCATCATGCTGATCGCATCCGGATGCGGGGGTTCGGGCAGCACGGACACGCTGGAGGCGATCAAGAAACGGGGCAAGCTGGTAGCCGGGGTGAAATATGATACGAAGCTGTTTGGGCTGCAGGACCCTGCCACCGGCAATGTGGAGGGCTTCGATATTGACATTGCCAAAGCGCTGGCCAAAAAAATTCTCGGTGACGAGACCAAGGTCGAGCTGAAGGAGGTTACCTCCAAAACCCGGATCGACATGCTGAAGAACGGGGACATCGACATCATTATCGCCACGATGACTATCACGGAGGAGCGCAAGGAGCAGGTGGACTTCAGCGATGTGTATTTTGAAGCCGGCCAATCGCTGCTCGTGAAGAAGGGAAGCCCGATCACGGGTCTGGAAAGCCTGAACAAGGATACGAAGGTGCTCACGGTAAAGGGCTCTACGTCCGCGCAAAATATCCGCGAGAAGGCGCCCGACGCGGTCATTCTTGAATTCGAGAACTATCAGGACGCCTTCACCGCCCTCAAAGCGGGACAGGGCGATGCCCTGACCACCGACAATTCCATCCTCCTCGGCATGCAGCAGCAGGACCCGAGCTTTGAGCTGGTCGGCGGCAACTTTACGGATGAGCCATACGGCATGGCCATCAAAAAAGGGAATCCGGAGTTCGTGAAAACCGTCAACGAGCTGTTGAAGGAGCTGAAGGATAGCGGAGAATACGACAAACTGTATGAGCAATGGATGGGCGTAAAGCCGGAATAACCGCAAACATGTAATGGTCGGCCGGGCTTAAGGCGTTATGGCTCCAATTAGATTCCTCCCTATTATCGGGCGGATCAGCCTGATCTACTTTTGACCGGCTAAACGACCATCATCCCCATTGGAGGTGAGGCATTTTGACCTTGTGGGATTTTAACATTCTGACGCAGCACTGGGATCAATTCATGGCTGGCCTGGGCCAGACCGTTCTCGCCAGCCTGCTTGGGCTGATCGGCAGCCTGGTGCTGGGCACCTTGATCGCCATCCTGCGGATTGCCCCATTCCGCATATTGAAAGCCATCGGCGCCATCTATGTAGAGTTTATCCGCAACATTCCGCTCTTGGTGGTTGTCTTTTTCTTTTTCCTGGGCCTGCCCTCTCTCGGCATACCGGTTGACCCGTTTACTTCGGGTACGCTCGGGCTGATGGTGTATACGGCTGCCTTCATTGCCGAAGCCATTCGTGCGGGGATCCAGGCGGTACCCTCCGGGCAGTCGGAGGCGGCTCGCTCCTCCGGACTGAGTTATATCCAGAATATGCGGTACATCATTCTTCCGCAGGCGATCAAAATCGTGCTGCCGGCGATCGGAAACCAATTGATCAATTTGGTCAAAAACTCCTCGGTCCTCGGCGTTATCGCCGGACTGGATCTGATGTATTATGCCGATCTGATTAACCTAAGCACCTTTAAAGGCATTCCCGTCTATACGTTTGTGGCCCTGTTCTACCTGCTCCTGACCATACCGCTCAGCCTGGCCGTCCATTACATGGAGCGCCGCTTTGCGAGAAGCAATTGACGTTAAACGCAAGTTTGCCTAATAAACAGGAGGTGGCATGAGATGGATTTTATCGGTGCGTACTCCTGGCCGAATCTGCGGTATCTCCTTCAAGGCTTTTGGATCACGGTGCAGGTTGCCGGCTTATCCATTATATTCAGCTTCATCATTGGAACCGTGCTCGGGACCGTGAGGTATACGAAAACTCCCTTTCTGTCGAGGACGACGGCCATATTCGTGGATATAATCCGCAATCTGCCGCTCTTGCTGATCATTTTCTTCATCGGCATGGTTCTGCCGCAGACCGGGATTCGAATCCCCACCTTCTGGGCGGCCGTCGTCGGCCTGAGCATTTTTGAAGGAGCCATGATCGCCGAAATTGTCCGCAGCGGCCTCGTATCGGTGGATAAAGGCCAGATTGAAGCGGCCCGGGCCTCGGGCCTCTCTTATATGCAGACACTGCGGCACGTGATTCTCCCGCTGGCGCTGCGCCGGATGTCCCCGCCTATGGTGAGCCAGTTCATCTCGCTCATTAAAGACACATCGCTCGCCGTGATCATTTCGCTGCCTGAGCTGATGCGCAACGTGCAGATTCTTAGCGGTTCCAGTTATGACTATGTTATTCCTGCCCTTGTTTTTGCGTCCTTGCTGTACTTCACGCTGAATTATCTTCTGTCCGTCATCGCCAAGCGGCTGGAAGCAAGACAGATCTAACCCTGCTAAGCGTTTGCAACTTCCTGCATGGACTGCCAACCATCGTGCTAAAAAGGGGCACTTGCCCGCCATACGCCGTGTATGTCCAATCCTACTCCGCAGCTGCTTTGGCTTGCGGGGTATTTGGGCGCTTCCGGAGCACCTGCGAATTCTAAAACCCAAGTTCCCCGCAGCTAAAGCCATATATGCATCGGTTTTATTTCCAAGTACGCTGCAACAATGGCGAAACCCTCCTCGTCTAAATACATAATCCTCCCGAAAGGAGACGCCGATATGAAAAAAGGCTTTATCGCCTTGATCGCTCTTTCCCTTACTGTCGGACTATGGCTTGGCGCGGATCAATCCACGGTATCCGCCTTGTCATGCGCGGAGCCCCGAAAGGTTACCGAGGAGTTAAAAACCTCGGACGCGGTATTCAGGGGCACTTTGGCCTCGTCCCATCCTAAAGCCGATATATCCAAAAGCAAATATGTATTCCAGATTTCCGAGTGGTGGAAAGGAGAATCGGATTCACCAACCGTCACCCTTTATTCCAATGGCTGGGAATCCTTTGAAACAGGCAAGGAATATATTGTGTTCGCCGAGAAGAGCGGGGAATCACTCAAACCCCATCTCTGCGGAAATACGGGGCCTTCCTCTTCCGTTGACGTGACTTCGCTGGGGGAAGGCATCCAGCCTGAGAAGCCGGCTCGATCGGCCGAAAGCCGAAAGTTCGGCGGTATCCTAACGGGTTTGATTGAGCTTGTTCGCTACCTGCTAGGGAAATATTAATCCCTTCCCAGCCATCTCAGGAATCGCTGTTTCAGGGTTTCTTGAAAATACCTGCTCCTTCGCGCGAAAAAAATACAACCATTCTCCATGTTATACGTATACAACGTATAAGAACTGCGTTTAAACGACAGGAGGATGAGAAATGATCAAAAGATTATTGTTGATTTCACTTGTTCTGGGAGTTCTCTCCGGCTGTTCCTTGGTGGACAGCGTGAACAATTCCTTGGATTATACGAAGGAAGCCACCACTTTTATAAATGAAACATCCCAATTTGCCGAGTCCATTCCGGAGCTTGCCCAGCAGGCCGCCACGAATACAGATGCCAAGGAAACGCTGACCCAAGAGCTCGAGGCGATGAAAACCCGGATCTCAGAGTTTAATGGCATTGATGCCCCTGCCTTTGCGCAGTCCATCCATGAACAGCTGGTCGGTTTAAATGACACGCTGCTGACCGACATCAACGGCTATATGGATCAAATTCAGAACGGAGTGACCGACTTCCAGAATTCCAACATCGTTCAAACCATCACTAAAATTAACGAAACGATGGATATGCTCCAAAATCTGCAGCCGTAATTTGCCAAGGTCATGACGATAACACAGCAGCCCTGCTCTGATGAGCAGGGCTGCTGTGTTTACTAAGGTTTATGTATGTATTCATTCCTCATCTAAAAAATGATTCCAGATTGGCAGTCAGCGTCTGCTTTGCCACATATCGAATTCCGTCTTCGCTAGGCGTCATAATCCAGTATGTCCCTTGGTATCCTGCTTCATCCCTCGGGTCCCAAGCCACAATGAATTGCCAGGCGTCGCCAAAGCTTTTATTATATTCCTCTCTATAACTCCCTGCCAACTTCTCCTGCGGAACCGATTCGATTGCAATATGCTGCACGCTTTCAAACGGTCTCATCCATTCCGTAAATTCCACCATGTCCCGGGCGTACTGACCCGAAAAATATCCCTCGTCCCCACCCGACATCGCATAAAAGGTTTCCGCATCCTCCGCCCGTGCTGCCTGATATAGCAAGGAAACGGTCTGCACCGGATTCCATACAGGCTGCTTCGCTTTTGCTGCAAGATACGCCCTGTCTTCAGCCGTATGCCGGATCTCTATAGCGATAAGCTCTTCCATTGTCGCTTCTCTTCCAAGCTCATAAGCCCCGGGGTAGATCGTGGATTGCTCCACCACTTTAAGCCCATCCGTGAAGGCCGTCACAAACCACAAGTGATGATCGCCTTGACTAAGCTCCTCCAGCACAACATCGGCCTGGGTGCCGTAAGTAAGTGATAGCAGCTCGCGACTTTCCCGGTCCAGCCCCTCCTTATTAAAAAGCTTGAATCGTTCCGGTCTCACCTCACGTTGGCCGGCCTCTTCGAACAGCACCTTCAGCATGGCAGGGGACGTACGGACGCTCGGAATGTCAGCATGACGGAAATACGATGCAGAATCGTTAGCCCGCAGCGCCTCATACATGCTAAGAACCGCTTGAATCGGATAATGGTTGGACTCCCCCGCTGGCGGCTCTACTTCTTGCTTAACCTGGTGATGGCTTTGATCTTCCGGCTGTAATGCCGTACGCAAACTCTCCCAAGCCGGCGACGGTATTTCTGCCGGATTTCCGGCTTTTAGTGCATCTGATGCGGCGGCGGTCGATCTACTTTGCTGTAGAGATCCCGGTACCTCCTTCGTGCATGCCACCATTAGCATTATCGTTATGGCAGCCATAATTAGGATCTGTCCGGATCGCAGATACGGCCTCGTCTTCATTTCGTTCACCTCCATAGATAACGAATACAATCGTATTTAGGATTGGCGCTGCACCGATCTCTTTATATTCATCATCGTCATAACAGAGGGGAATGTTTATCATTGTAGATGAAAAAAGCTCCCGCCAGATCTAAAGACCTGCAGCGGGAGCTCCTTCTACTATTGGGCATCAATTTAAAATTGATTATAGCTTACAAATTCCAATACCGGTTTACGATAGCCCCGGGGACGAGGCTTTCTTGCGTCCTCCTTGCCGATCGCGATTAGCATGGCAGGCACATAAGAATCCGGAATGTTCAGTTCCTTCTGCAGGATCTCGGGTTCGAAACCGATCATCGGGCAGGTATCCCACCCCTTGTCCTTGGCCACCATCATCATTAGCATCGCGGATAGACTGGCATTGCGGATAGCTTCATCCCTCATAAAGGATTCTCCGCCCGCTTCATAAAAGTTCGTGACAGATTCAACCGTCATGTCATATTCGAGCTTGTCGATCACGCCCAAATTCAGAAAACCCTCATTCATTCTCCCGATTTCCCGGTAGGCCTGCTGATTCCCCAGCACAACGACGACGGCCGACGCGGTGAGTATCTTATGCTGCTTGTGGGCGACTTCGTAAACCTTGTGCTTGACATCGGGATCCTTAACTACAACATAGTGTGCATGCTGCAAATTAAAAGCCGAAGGCGCATATTTAACTTCATTAAATATATCATTCAAAACCTTATCCGGGATTTCGATCCCTTCCATAAACAGGTTGGCCGATCTCCGGCTCTTAATTAATGTTGTCAGATCACTCATATCCGCACGCCTCCAATCATCGATTAGTTAAAGATTACCGCATCCAGTGAATAGGCACCTGCACCCGTGAATACGAGTGCAACTGCGACTGCGATCAACAGAAGATTATACTCGTACCCATTCGCCGTAGACCAATACCCGTTTCGGCCATGCACCTTCACGATTGCGCCCAGCATCGTCAGCGTGATCAGCGCTGCGCCGAGCACCGTGAGAAATCCAGCCGCGAATAACAGCCCGCCAACCAGCTCCATCAGTCCTGACAACACCGCAATCGTGACACCAGGCTTAATGCCAACCGACTCCATCCAGCCGCCTGTCCCTTTCGGCCCGTAGCCGCCAAACCATCCAAACAGCTTCTGCGCGCCGTGCGCCATGAACGACAAACCAACCACCAAACGAAGTAACAACAATCCAATATCTATAGCCATTTTATTCGCCTCCATTATAATTTTCGTTTTCATAATTTATAGAAATCCATCGACACGTTTATCGATATCTTAATTTAAAGATATATACATATAGAATGATTAACCTGCTTCATCTTCGCTAACGTTTAAACACTTTTAACTTACCCCTTTCAACCAACTAACTTTTATATAGTCACTTAACTTAATATTAAGATATATGAAACACATCCTCCTGTCAACCGTTATTTTTAAAAATTAGCTCTAAAAAAACATCCCCGCCGATTTCCCGGCAGGGACTGGTTTTGGTGCGGTACGCTTCATCAAAAAGAAGGCCAGTCCATGCCTAGCACCTTGGGACGCCTTCTTTCGTATAAATATGGTTGTGATTACTCCTTCACCGCGCCGATTGAGATACCGCTCGTGAAGTATTTCTGGAACATGATGAAGATGATGAGCATCGGTATGGCAGCCACCGTAGCCCCAGCCATTTTGTAGGCAAAATTCGGATTGAGATCCTGCATCAGGGTAGCCACCCCGACCATCAGCGTCTTCATCTCTTTGTCCTGGCCGATCACGAGCTGCCAGAGGTAGTCGTTCCATACCTGCACGAAGTTCAAAATGAACAGCGCGCCGATCCCCGGCTTCACAATCGGAAGCAGGATCTGCAGGAAAGTCCGGACCTCGCCGGCTCCGTCGATTCGGGAAGCTTCCCGAAGCGCATCCGGTGCGGAGTCGAAGAAGCCCTTCAATAAGAACACGCCAAAGGCTACAGCCACATTCGGCCAGATCATCCCGAACAGATTGTTCACGAGCCCGAGATCCTGAGAAATCCGGAACAATGGCACAATCATAACTTCTTTCGGCACCATCAAGCTGGAGATAAATACAATGAAGATGACGTTTTTCCCTGAGAACTTCAGCTTGGAAAAGGCATAAGCGGCCATGGAGCTGGCGACAACCACAAAGACGGTAGTCACGCCCGCAACGAACAAACTGTTAAACGTCCAGCGCAGGGCGGGCTGGCTTTGGAATACCTCGGTATAGTTGGAGAACGTAATGGTGGCAGGCCACCAGTCCGGCGGCATTTTCAACACGTCCGAGCTGTTTTTCAATGAACTTGTAAATAACCAATAAAGAGGGAACAGGTTAAGGATCGCAAAGAAAATGACGACTATATTCGCAACCACATCGAACTTTTCCCGCTGTTTCCCGGTTTTCATTAGCTGCATGGTTATCCCTCACTTATCCTTGAACATCGCTCTCAACTGGGGAACGGACAGTAACAACGTAATGATGAACATAATGACCCCTACAGCCGAAGCAACGCCGATCTGGTTGTATTTGAACGCATTGTTGTAGAGATAGTACATCATGGTTACCGAGGCGTTATTCGGTCCACCGCCTGTTAACAGTTGAATAACGACGAATATTTTCAATACCGCAATAATGTTGATGATGGTGATGTAAATCGTTGTAGGTTTCACCAGTGGAATCAGGATTTTGAATATGACCTTGATCCGGCTGGCCCCGTCCACTTCGGCCGCCTCGAACAGATCCTTTGGCACCCCGATCATCGCGGCGATGTACAGAATAATCGCCTGACCGACATTCGTGGCAAAAGTGACGAAAATAATGACCGGCATGACGGTCGCTTTATTCCCGAGCAAATTGACATGGCCCGAGCCGACCTGGCTCGTTAAATAAGAGATCAACCCGTTTGCCGGATTGAGCAGGAAGCTCCAAACCATACTCATAACAACCATGGATACCATAACCGGGATGTAATAGCTTCCCCGGATAAAGGAGACGTACTTCGCATTTTTATCAAAGATGGAGGACGCAACGAACAAGGAGAATATAACGGTCAGCAGGACGATAAACACGACGAAAATAACGGTATTGAAAATCGATTTGAAAAATACGGGATCTTGGAATAACGTCGTATAGTTGCTCAGACCGACAAAAGTTTCATTCTGATAATCGACCCGGTACAGGCTCAGCCTGATCCCTTCCAGGATCGGATATACAACAAAAAGGAGAAAGAGCAGGAACTGGGGCAGAATAAACAGATAACCCGTTATGTTTTCTCTAATGTGCTGATGGCGTAGTTTCATAGATATCCTTTACCTTTCTTATTCAGCGTCCCGAAGCCTTTTGGGATTTCAGATTTCAGGCTCCAGGCGCCGAATCAATTTGCCGGTATAAGGGCAAGTTTTATTTGTACACGGTTGAGCTTTCCTTCGCCTTTTGAATCACCGTATTGCCTTGGGTCTGATAGTCTTTCACCGCTTGGGCCGGCTCTTTCTCGCCAATGAAGATCGCTTGCAGCTCCGGATACAGAATCTGGCGCAGCTGGCTGTAGCCCGGTACGTTCCCGGTAAAGTTGAACAGATACTTCGAGTTGGCATCATATGCCCCGAACAGCGGGTACTGGTCCTTCAGCTCACCCGCAACCGAGCTGCGCACCGGAATACTGTTCTTCGAAGCCTTCACCAGCTCAGGATCAGAGGAATAGAACTTGACGAATTCCTTGGCTACCTCGGTCCTCTTCTCATCGCCAGTGTTGAATACGTTAGATCCGATCACGTAAGTGAAGGACAGCGGATCGCCGCTTTCCGAAGGGATGTTCGCCAGACGGATATCAAATTTAGGCGCTTTGCCGCTTTCCATATCGGCTTTGGCATTGTTAAACAACACCGCGTTGGTGAAGCTGATGGCCAGCTTTTGGTTCTGGAACATGGCGTTGGCATCATTGGAGGAAACGGACTCCGCGCCCGGATTACTGTAACCTTCGTCGTAAATCTTTTTCAGCCATTCCGCAGCCTTAACTCCGCTTACATCGTCCAGCACGATATTGCCTTCGGCATCAAAAAACGGGTTGCCGAACATCCGCAGGTATGCGAGATTCCATGTATCGCCTTGGTTATTCAAACCGTACAAGGCCATGGGGCGTGCACTTGGATATTGGTCCTGCGGAAGATCGTTTTTCAGCCCCTCCAGAATTTGCTCATATTCGCCGAGCGTCCAAGTTTTGATCTCGTTCTCTCCGCCGACAAAGCTCTCGAGGCCTGCCGCTTTGAACATATCGGCGTTGTAAGCCAGCGTGCCCGGATTGTGGGAGAACGGATAGAAATAGATGTCGTCTCCGAAGGTTACGTTATCCCAGTAGCTTTGGGCGATGTCCTTCTTCGATTCCCCGTCAATGATGTCATTGAGCGGCACCAGCGCGCCCCGATGGGCAAAATCCCCCATGGCAAATACACTCTCGAAGAAAATATCGGGCGGCGTTCCGCCGTTCAGGTTAACGTTCAGCAGCTCATCACGCTGGTCGCCGGCAATCACCTGCACATTCACCTTCACGTTATACTTGTCGTACTGCTTGGCGAATTTCTCGGCCGCCGCTTTAAAGAAGCTGTCGTAATCGGCGTTTTCCTCGGTCGCCTCATATACGCCTTTCCACTGCGGCGTGAGCCATAAGGAAATCTCGACGTTCTCTTTTCCGCTTGCCGCGTCATTATCGGAGCCGCCGCTTGCCCCCGAGTCTTTCCCGCCGCAGCCGGCAAGCAAAGTAAGGATCATAACGGATGCGGTAAACATAGCCAGAAAGCGTTTCTTAAACATGGATAGAGCCCCCTTCGATATATAAAAAATATAGTTTAGAATCCGTCGCCCGTCGCTAGGCCGTGACTTTGAACAGCCCGGCATTGATTTTGACAACGACCTTCCGGACGGCTCCCGGCTCCCGCATGGTGAGTCCAGGCCGGTGAATGTCCTCCGGAAACAACACCATATACATGCCCGGCGTCAGCCGGATCAGCGTTTCGAATGGAATGTCACCGTATAGCGCAGCGTCCTGGTCCAGCTTATAGGGCTCCGCAGGAGACGGCAGTTCTCCTTCGCGAAGGCTCCAGCCGATGGTTTCATCCCCCTCCAGCAGGTAATGGATGTCAAAAAAACGCTCGTGCATCTCGGCAAGCTGTTCATCCTTCGATCTTGTGGTCAATTCCATCACTCTGGCGAACATGTCCTCGCCTTGGATCGGATACTGTCCCGGCCCAAGCAGGGTAAAATCCGTCGAGATCAAATAATCGATTGCCTTCCGCACCACCGGGTGGGCGAATGCCCGCTCCGTCTCCCAATGGTTTCTGTGTCCTACAATCATGCCTTATCCTTCCCTTATGAATCCAATTTTTTAACCGGTTCGAAGACTTGCAGCGCAGCACCAATCATCCCGCTAAAATTCCCCTGATGAGCCTGCACGATCCGCACGCTATCCATAAAGGACTTCATGCAGCGCTTTGCCGTCTCCTCCCGCACCCGCTCCAAGAACGGCTCCCCGGCCTCCGCAACGCCGCCGCCGATCACAACCACTTCCGGGTTCAGCGTGTGGACCAGCGAAGTGATGGCGGCGCCCAAGGCAGCGAACGTTTCATCCATCACTTCCGCCGCGACTGGGTCGCCCGACTGCCAGCGAAAGAGCGTTTCCTTGGAATCCACCGGAGACACCGGTTCAATTCCGAGAGAGTGCAGTTTCGCCTGCATCCTTTTGGCGATTCCCGTACCGGAGGCGTACTGTTCCAGGCATCCTACGCCTCCGCATACACAGGGCAGGCCGTTAAAATCAACGCTTAGATGCCCAAGCTCTCCCGCACCGCCCCATGCGCCGTAAACAAGCTTCCCGTCGGCGAAAACGGCACCGCCGACTCCCGTTCCAAGCGTAATGCAGAGCATATGGCCGGCACCGCGGCCTGTCCCGAGCGTCTTTTCGGCCAGTACCAGAACATTTACGTCATTATCTACGTAAACCGGCAGACCGAAACGTTCCTCGATGTTTCGCTTCAGTGGGACCCCCGTATAACCCGGGAGAATCTCCGAGGCAAATCGGATGCTTCCGTCCGAGTGATCGACTTGGCCGGCGGTTCCGATTCCTATGCCTTGAATCGGATAGCCGCCCTCAGGCTGTGGAGCTCCAGCCATTAACGCTTCGATCGCTTCTGTAATTCGGTCAGGCACGCTCCGCTGTCCGGCCAAAGTCGGGAGATTGACCGAATAAAGGACATCCCCTTGTCTATTCACGATGCCGGCGTGAATCTTGGTGCCCCCGACATCGACTCCAATGGCATAGGCCTGAAGTGAACTTCCTTCACCATTCACTCTTCACGCCTCCGATCCGATGACTTGCCGGACCGCTTCCACGTAACGCGCCGTAATCAGCTGCGGTCTGGTAATGGCACTGCCTACAACCACGTAAGTCGCTCCTGCTTGCAGAGCCAACGCGGCCTCCTCCGGATTCCAGATGCGCCCTTCCGCCACAACAGGCACCTCGGCGTCAGCAGCAAGTCTGCTCACCAGAGCCAGGTCCGGGCCCTCGATCTGCATACTGTACGGCGTGTATCCCGACAGCGTCGTACCGATGAAATCGGCACCGAGCTGCTCGGCCGCCATCCCTTCCTCGTAGGTGGATACGTCCGCCATCACGGCAACGCCTGCTTTATGGGCAAATGCGATCAATTCCGCCGCCTTGGCGAGCCGGTCCTCCCGATCAGTGACGTCCAGCGCTACGATGTCTGCACCCGCCTCGATGATCTGCACCACCTCGTCCAGCGTTGGCGTGATAAAAACATCCGAACCCGGCATATCCCGTTTGATGAGGCCGATGACTGGGAGATCCACCGCCTTCTTGATCGCGCGAATATCATCCACGCCGTTGGTGCGGATGCCGATGGCCCCTGATTGAAGAGCGGCTTTGGCCATTTTGGCCATGGCATCGCCGCCATGCAGCGGTTCATGCTCCAGCGCCTGACAGGAAACGATCAAGCCCCGTTCAGAAAATAGATTTCGATGCGTTGTTTTCGTCATGGTGTCCTCGCTCCTTAGGCTTTGGCCTGTGCTATATATTTGGTCAGCTTGTCATGAAGCCGTGAGACCGTCTCCTGGTCGCCGTCCGTTACCGGGAGCAGCGGAAGTCTTGGTTCACCGATATCCAAACCGCGAAGCTTCAAGAGCGCCTTGCAGCCACCATACAGCGACGGGAACTGAAGCAGCTCCGAGATAACCTCGTTGATCTTGCCCTGCCACTCGCGCGCCGATTCAAGATCGCCCTCCTGAATGCACCGCTCCAGCTTGAGAAATAGCTCAGGCATCACACCGTATGTTCCTCCGATGCCCCCGTCCGCTCCGATGCTGCGTCCTGCCAGATACTGCTCATCCGGTCCGTTCAGAACCAGGAAGTCCGGCCCTCCCACCGCTTTGAACTGCTGCAGCTCGTACGTGCTTTCCGATGATATTTTGACGCCGATTACGTTATCCAGTGCGGACAGCTTCTTCAGAAGTCCCGTCGACAAATGGAATCCGGTTAACTGCGGGATATGATAAATGATGAACGGCAAAGCCGTGCTGTCGATCATGGCTCTCCAGTGACGCTCAACGCTGTCCGGAGACAGTCTGTAATAGATGGAAGGAACTGCGGATACGGCATCCGCTTTTACGGATTCCGCATGTTTGGCCAATTCCACGCTTTCCCGGGTCGATGGCGCACCGACATGGGCGATGATCGTCATTTCGCTCCCGACTTCCTCCATGACGGCCTCCAGCACAAGCTTGCGCTCCGCTGCCGTTTGAAGCATGCCTTCACCGCTGCTGCCCCCGACGTAAAGCCCCGTCACGCCAGCCTCTTTATAATGCCGGGCCAGATCGCGCACCGCCTGCGGGTTGATATCTCCATTGCCGTCATAACAACCGTAGAATGCAACGATGACGCCTTTGAACTTGTTTAAATCATGTTTTCCCATTGTGCGTCTCTCCCCTTCTGATTACGATCTTGTTTCTCCCTTTCTTGTATTGAAAAGGCTTACACCAAGTATAGAATCTGTGCTCCGGGGGCGACAGGAACGGATTTACGGACTTTATTCACAATGTTTTGACAGCGCCTTCATATTCACGATTTCGTGTGCGGATGTTCATTATTTTTGGATAACCTCCATATAACACACAAAGACCGCTCTTTTAAAAGATCGTCTCTTTTAAAAAGCAGTCTTTGCACGGTACTCTTTTCATTTATACTGCGCTCTGTATTTTTGCGGGCTGACCCCTTTTACTTTTTTGAAGATGCGGCCGAAGTAATTGATATTCTCATACCCCACCTCCAAAGCGATCTCATAAATAGGCAGCTGAGAGTTCACCAAATAACGGGCCGCGCTATCCACCCTCAGACTGTTAAGGTAATCCGTGAAGCCCGTCCCGGTCTCCTTCTTGAAAATAAAGCTGAGGTAGCTTTCGCTCATGTTAATAAGGTCCGCGGCAGTTTTAAGCGAAATGTCCTTCATGTAGTTTTCTTTCATGAATTCCAGCAGCCGTTTGATATCCTCCCTGGCCGTTCCGTTTACCCGGTTCTCGTTCAGCATGTCCTTGGCCTGGGCGTAAGCAACGCCAATCCCTTGCCAAGCTCCCACCGCTCCGCTGACCCCCACGTGCAAGGCGATGCCGAGCATCCGGCTGGATGCTCCGATCAGAAGCTCCGTCACAGCGGCAGGATCCCGTTCCGAGATCAGCAGCACGATTTCCCGGCTTTCCGTTTCGATAGGGCTGCAGACCAGCCGCTCGCCCAGTTCCGATTGAAAAAGATGCGCCAGCATTTTCATGGCAGAGGATTCCTGCACGCCTTCGCGCAAAAGGCGGGGCTGGGCAATCAGGAAGAAGCTGTCAGGCGGTAGTTCCTTCTCTTCCTGCAGCAAGTCCGCCCCTTCTCTATCCGCGAAGGCCGTTTCGAGCCATGAACGCAGCTTTCCGGACAGGAGCTCCTTACGCGAAAGCCGCTGCTCTGCCAAAACGCTGCCGGCCGAGACATGCTCCCTTTTTTTTGCAATCTTATGGGAAGCCTCCGTCAGAATCTGCAGCAGCTCGGCCGGCTTTAAAGACGCCTTCAGGATATAATCCTCAGCGCCCATTCTCATTGATCTCCGGACATAATCGAACTCGTTATGGCTGCTGAGAACGATAAAAAGCGTATCCGGGTAACGTTGTTTGGCCGTCTCGATAAGCTCGAGCCCGTCCATTCGCGGCATGATAATGTCCGTCAGCACGATATCCGGCACGTCCCGCTCCATGAGCTCAAGCGCTTTCAAACCGTCCGGGGCATCTCCAATAAAGGAAAAACCGTGCGCGTCCCATTCGATCAACGATTTAATCCCTAAGCGTACAAGGAGTTCGTCATCGGCCAGCATCACTTTTAAGGTCATCGTTAACCCCTTCCTGCATTTTCTTAGCCGGCAGCAGAAAAGCCACCGCCGTTCCTTCATGGATTCGGCTGTGAATTTGGATACCGTACGGATCCCCGTATTGAAGTCGAATCCGGTCATGGACGTTCTTGATGCCGATGCGTACAGGCAATTCTTCCGATCCGGCCGCCAGCCTCGCTCTCAGCTCCTGCAGCTTTTCGGGAGACATGCCGACACCGTTATCCTCCACGGTCAACAGAAACCGGTCCTCCTGCCTTTTGGCCCGGACAAGAATCCGGCCCGCTCCGTTCATCGGCTCGATGCCGTGCATCAGGCTGTTCTCGATCACAGGCTGAAGCATGATTTTGATGACTTCCTGATCCATAAGCTCCTCCGGGATGTCATAGTCCACCGACAGCTTGTCATTAAACTTCATTTTCATCAGCTCGATATAATTCTCGATGTACTGGATTTCCTGACGCAGCGCAATCAGCGTGCCGCCCCGCCCGATGCTCTGCTCCAGCACGCCGCCCAAACTCGATAGCATATCCCCGACTTCTTTATCGTTGCGTATATATGCCATCCACTTGATATTATTGAGCGTATTCAGCACAAAATGCGGATTAATCTGCGCCTGAAGCGCGCGAAACCGCATATCCTCCTTCTGCTGATACTCGTCCTTCACCCGGTTCAGCAGCTGGCGGATTTCCGTTACCATTTTATTGTAAGTCTCGATAAGGGACGAAATTTCCTTGGGACCCGCTACCGATAGCACGGAATGGAAATCTTTTTCCTCCAGCACCTGCATCCGTTTCTTCAACAGCTTGAGGGGCCGGGACATCCCGTATGAAATGGACAGCGTAATCATCGTAAAAATAACAAAGATCAGCAGAACAATGAGCGCTTGGGTTTTACGCAAATCATAGATCTCTTTGAAAACGGCGTCATAGGGAACCATCTGTACGATTTTCCATCCGTTCAAGTCCACGGTATCAAAATTCACGATGAATTTCCGGTCCTCTTTCTCTACCATGGCCTGTCCTCTTCGTTGTGTCCACAAACTTTGCATATAGGATTCTTCGGCAACGCTTTGGCCGATCATCTCCCTCTTCGGGCTGGAGACGATATTTCCCTGTTTGTCCACAAGATACACGTCGCCTTCAAGTCCGGTCAAATATTTGCGGATGTCCTTCTCGGTGACGCTGAAAACGATCATGCCGATGTTTTGGTTGCTCTGGAGCTCCGTGATGCTCTTAGCCAAGGATATGATCGGCTCACGGTCGGTGTATAAGAACTGCTGGTTATTAAACATCCAGCGGATTTGGTATGGCGTGCTGATCATCTTCTCGTACCAGTCCGAATGCGTGTACTCCTGATAAAGCCTTTCCTCCAGATAGCGGGTGCTGTACCAATTCCCGTGCCGGTCGAACAGCGTAACGTAGGTGTTCGAAAAATACGAGCTGAACGAACGGTTGAGCGTTACGTCATTCAGCCTGAGCTTCTCGTACTGGCTAAGGGCATCCGGATCCTTGAGCATCCTTTTCGTATCGTCGTTAATCGTGATATCTACGGCGGAATTCAGCATGTCTTCCATAAACAACTGGACGTTGAAGGTCATCAGGACCAGCGCATCCTGAGCCGATTTCGCGATCTTCTGTTCGATCGTTCTCTCCAAGGGCTTGTCCAAATACTGATTGGAGAGCAGAAACGGAATGATCAAAAACAGCAGTATGGAGAAAAAAATGCGGTTGCGGATCGAATTCAGCCGGCTTGCCCATTGCTTGATTCGCCCCATAAGTAAGGTCCACCCCCCTGCTGACCAGCATGCTTCTATCATTAAGTCTAGGCCCCGGAGCATGAATTTGTAAAGGCTTTCTAAATAACTTGTTTATCCATTGGATACACCACCTGGATGGCTGCCGGAATACAAAAAAAGGGACCCGCCAAGGGGCGGATCACCTGATTGTACACAGCTGACGCTATAGCTATAGAGCCTCATGACGACGGCCGATTACTCCGCCAGCTTCTTGATTTCACTCTCGGTTAGCGCCACGTTGTAAATCCGAACCTCATCCAAGCTCCCGTTAAAATAAGGGTCGGCCGCAAACCGGCTTTTACCTAAATAAGCTTCCGTTGCCAGCAGTTCATTCGGATTCAGCTTCATATGATCACCGGATGCTACGACTTGACCGTTCACGTACAGCTTACCGGCATCCCCTTGCAGCGTGACCGCAACGTGCGTCCATTCATTGCTCGGCAGTGGCGCCTTTGCCAAGAGACTCTGATCTCCCATGCTGCCATGCAGCGTGAATTGAAGAACGCCCGAATGCTGGGATGGTGTCAGAAACATATGCCTGGCAAGTCCGTTCCCTACGTCCAGCACTCTCTGCCACGGTGCTCCACCCTTCCAATATACCCAAGCAGCAAAGGTAAAGTCCTCTGTATCCGCGACCCGATTCGGCAGTTCGATATAGCCGTCCGAGCCGCCAAAGTCCATTCCTCCTCCCTGCCGGCTCTTCTCATTCCACTGGACTCCTCCAAGGACCTTGCCATGAAATCCATTATCCGAGTTGTCGGATACCGAGCCGCCCTCATTCTCACTGAATGGGTAATTCAGCAGCAGCGGCCCTGCTGATTGCTGCAACACGGTCACGTCAAAGGTCTTGGAAGTCCTCGCTTTGCCTTTCGTAATCTGAGCGGTCAGCGTAACCTTAGCGTCCCCGGCACCGGCAGCAGGGCGATGGACTTTACCTTCCGCTGATACGACCTGGGAATGAGAGGAACTCCAGCGAATAACCGCACCGCCGGAAGCCTCTGACGGCAGATCAAGATCGTAGAAAACCCCGCTCACATCCCCGAGGGACAGGTCCTTCTGCACGGCATCCACGAGTTCCTTGTCGCTTCGATCAAGCTGACGTGCGCCCCATACAGCGGTGCCATCTGCCGAGAGAGCCGTAAAGGTCATCGCCTGCCGCTTCGCTTCCGGGTCCCACTGCAGAGTCAGAACGCCTTTATAACTCTTTCCATCCAGAGTAAGCAACACATCCCGCTTGCCGCTGATCTTCCATGTCCCGGATGCTCCGCCCGTCACTTTACCGTTCTTATGAAGCTCAACCGGCTTCGACTCTTTTATGACGGACGAAATATCTTTCCCGTGTTGAATCAGCTTGTAGCCTCCGGCTGCATCATTCGGCGTGATTTTCTTGGATTCTTCGGCTTCCTCACCCGCATAGCGGTATGGAGCCGATACCGGCCAGCCGTCCTGGTTCATATACAATTCATGCACCCGGATTTCATGCTCCTCCCCCCGCTGCGGAAAGCGGCTGTGAAAGATAAGGAATGTTCTTCCGCTCTGTTCATCATAATAGACGGAGTTATGGCCCGGCGATACGGCCCCGGTGCCGATCCCCGTTCCCGGGTCGCCGATCAAGCGCTTGAACAAGTAGTTCCCCATCAGTTTCACGCCATACGGCTCAATCGATCGGTCATCAAAGATCGGAAGGGAAGGGTCGGCCTTCACCTCTGTCATATCGTTGCCCTCCGCATCGAAGAAAGGACCATCCGGATTTTTGGAGCGAACCACCCGCATGTTGTAGCCGCCGACCGCATCCAATCCCCCGTAGGACAGATACAGGTAATAATAGTCCGTGGTCGGGTTGTAGAGCATGTACGGCCCTTCAATCCGGCTGTGGTTGCCGCCAAGCAGCTTCTTGCCGTATCCCTGCCCAGGCAGCGGCTTTCCGGTCTTAGGATCCAGCTCCATTATAAAAATCCCGCCGGAATAGGATCCGTACACCATCCACAGCTTGCCGTTCTTATCAAAGAACACATCCGGATCTACCACATTCGGGTGTTTCGTTGCATCATAGACGGTTCCATCCTCACTGATCTCGCCCCACATGCCGGATTTCAGAATAATGCCGGTGTCCTTATACGGGCCTTCAATCTGATCGGCTACAGCGATGCCCATAGCCGAGCGGGGGGAATCCCCTTTGCAAGCATTGTAGTACATATAGAATTTGCCGTCGGCAAGCTGAATCACATCGGCTGCCCACAAGGTATCGCTCTGCGCCCATTCCAGCGTTTCTTTCAATTCCTCCGTCACGTTCGGAATCAGCGGGTTGCCCTTCGAGACCCCCGACGCCACCATGTCCCAGCTCATCAGATCCTTCGATTTGGCGGCGGCCAGATGAGAACCGAACACATAATATGTATCCCCTGTCTTGATGACGGACGGATCATGGACGGATGCCTCTCGGAATATAGGCCCTTTCTCCTTCTTCTTCACCTGCGCCTCCTGCGCGTATACCTCAGGACCGCTCGCTGCAGGCCCTTGGCCTGAAGCGCCTAAACCTCCCACCATTAAAACCGCGGCTATCCCTGCCGCAGCCGTCTTACTCAGCATACTCTTGTGCATATGATTCTCCCTTCGTTCCCGATTCGTTTTTGTAAACCCTTTCATAAATGAAAAACCAAGATGCTCGTTTCGTAAATTCGCCGCTGTTTAATTTAGATTAATATAAATTGTTTTATATTTGATAAGATATTAACACTGCTCGGCATGAAATATCAATGCAAATTCTTATTATTTATGGCTACAAATCAATTATTGGTAGGAAAGACCTAACAAAACCCTGATCCAATGCGGATCAGGGTTTTGTTTTATTTTTATATAAAATTAAAGGGCGTTTTGCGTTAATATGTCCACCAGTTACCTGACATGACGATCATCGAGAACAGCTTGATGCTTTCCTCATAATATCCCTCGGCGGATGCATTCGCCGTGTAACTCCATACCGAATTCAGCCAGCTCTGGTGGCTGGATGAAGTCATCGCACTTACGCCAAAAGGAGCATAGAACGCCCCGCTGTTATAAGTCACCAGTGCAGTGCCGTTCAGGTTATACCCTGCCTTGATGTTGGCAGGATTGCTGCTTGTGGCTGATTTAATGAACGTGTTCATCTTGTTCAACTGATTCAGCGTGCGCGTATCGCCCGTCATTAGATAGTCGGTCGTGATTCTCCAAGGGGTCCGGGACGAATTATAATAATACTTCCCGTCATTTGCCCCCTCCAGGAATCCCGCTTCTGCAGGCTGATAATTGCTGCCTGACATGACTACGAAATCCGGAAGCAAGCCGGTATTGGAGCTGTAGCCGTTATAGATGGAGTTGATGATGGTATAGGTTTTGTTAATGACATTATCCCAACGGGCATCGCCGGTAGCCGCACGGAATGCCTTCATATGGTTCAGCATGAAATCCGATGGCCGCGTGGCGGTGTCGAAGATGCCGCTTGTTGCCCAATCGCCTAAGCGCAGCGTCCACTGCGACTGATTAACGTCATTGCTCATGATGGCATTGATCATATCCTTTGCTGCCTGCAGGTAATTGATCGCCCCACTGCTTCCCCACTGCTTGTCCGCAAGCAGGAGTGCGTAGGCAATGTCCATATCGCCGTCCGTTGCCGAATTGGCTCCCCCTATATTCTGAAAGCTGCTGTTCTGCTTCCAAGCCATCAGATACGGATTGTTATTACTCGGATGCGCTTTATAATAGCGATAAAGTCCGTCGAAATACGACTGGGCATTACTATCATATCCCGCCATCAGAACGGTAAAGAGCATCCCGTAGCCGTGAGCCTCGGACACCGTCTCGCCCGCCGAATTGTATTTTACGTAATATTGCCCTGTCGCTGCTGGCTTCAGGAAAGACCCTTTCCAGCTGTTCCATTTGCTCTTGACCGCATTGTCCATCGCTGACTGCGTCACATTGTTCGGTTTAATCGAACCGCTCGTATACGGCGTATGCTGGGGAAACGGCTTGTTGGCGGCCAGAGACAATCCGGCTGGCAAGATCAGTAGAACAGCGCAGAACAACACAGCAGACTTACGGATGATCGAATTTCGGAACACTTTCATCACGCTTCGCTCCTTTGTTTTTCGAATTGGAAAGCCATTACCACTACAGCCTGGTAAACCGGTTTCGAATCAACCACCACCCTTCCAATCATCGATGGAAACGAGGAACGCTGCTCTATGTATAACTACTAAGAAGAATAGGTATGTAACTGCCTCCATATAACATGAGACATTATTCATATCTACTACCAGTATAGTAGAATTGTATATTATTGTAAATTAATAGTTTGACGGATTGGATTCCGGCGCAAGCAAAAAGCCGCCTTTCTGCAGCGCCATCACCGCTCGGAAAGACAGCTATCATGTTTCCTCTTCTCATTCCTGTGCCGGGAACCCCATTCCCCGAATTCAAGCGTTGTCCGCGTAGTTAAATATCGTCCCCAGCGTCGTTGAGCCGGGGCCATACCGCTCATAAGCCTTGTCCGCTTCATCCACGGGGACCACATGCGAGATCAGCGGTTTAACCGATATTCTCCCTTCCGCTAACAGACGGATATACTCGGCGATGTTGCGGCCTTCCGTCCAGCGCACAAAGCCGATCGGGTAATCCGTATTGTTGAGTTCGTAACTTGCGTCGTACCTGCCCGGACCGCCTGCCCGCGATATGAGCACCTGCGCCTCCTTGCCAAACATCCGGTCCCGGGCGTATGTCATGGACAAATCGCCGACAATGACGATTTTTCCCTTATCCCGAATCCATGACATCGAAGAGTTGATGAGTTCCTCCCCGGGACCGCTTGCACACAGAATGACGCTGTCGGCTCCATACCCGCCCGTCATAACCTGAATCTGCTCCTCAAGCTGCTCCCGGTTATCATAGGCATAAGGAATATGCCGCTTCATCCCCTGCACCCGCTCCGGATTCAGGTCAAATCCCGCAACCGGGCAAGCCGCTGCGTGCGCGATCTGAGCAATGATCTGCCCCAGGATGCCGAGTCCGACCACCACGGCCGATTCGCCAAAGCGAAGATCCGCCACCCGCAGGGCATGGATCGCAATCGCTCCCAGTCCCGCAAAAGCCGCTTCCTGCGGATCCACGCCATCCGGAACCCTCGCTGTTAGATTGGAAGGCACCGTAAGCCACTGGGCATGACGCACGTAAGGAGCCCCATAACAGGCCACCCGTTGACCAACGGTCAGCCCCTGCACGCCTTCCCCCATGTCTTCGACAATTCCAACAGCGCTGTAACCCATAATGACCTTTTGATCCGATGCTCTTCGTATAAAAATCATCTCCGTGCCCGGGCTTACCGCCGAGTATTCGGTACGTATCCGCACATGGCCTGCCGGCAATTCAGCCGGCTTCTCGATTTGGTCAACAATCACTTTTCCATGAATCGTGGCAACAGCCTTCAATATGAACCCTCCTCCTCCACCTCTTATTTTCCTGATGCTTTCCGATATTCACTTGGCGATACGCCGCTATACTTCTTAAACGTTGTCGTAAATGTGGAAGAGTTCGAATACCCGGTTTTCTCTCCGATTTCGGCAATGCTGAGATCCGTGTTCCGGAGATATTCACGTGCGTGCGATAGTCTGACCTTGTTCAAATACTCCACATAATTGACGCCGAATGTCTTCTTGAAATAATTCGAGAAATATTTCGAGCTGGTATCCAGCACTTCAGCCATATGGTCCAAGTACAGATTCTCCATATAATGAAGTTCGATATATTGGGAAATGAAGGCGGGATTCAGCTTGCTCCGCGGATCATGGTTCCGCGTATTGGCCACCACGCGCATCACTTCCATCAGCGCCTTCTGAATCTCCTCATAGGTGTAAACTTGATCGACCTTGCGGATGAAATCACTCTCCAGCTGAAACAGCTCATTGCGATCAACGGACGGCGAGTCCGCCTGCTTCATGACGAGAAAGAACAAACTCTTCGCAATATGCACCATCTGATGATGATGGATGTGAAGGTCCGCATTTTGCTGAACAATGTCACTCACAATCTGGAGTCCTTCGTCCACCTTGCCGCTCAGCATGCAGTTGCTCAGCTTCTCAATCTGCTGAAGCGGATAATAAATATCCGAAACGTAGCGAATTTGCTCCGTATCGACCATATCCGTGTCCGCATTCACATTCCGGTATAACCGGCCATCCTTAATGTTCCGGTATGCCTCGCAGCAGTTGCTGATCTTGGACTCATACGTCCGGCTAACGCAGCCCCACACCGTAAACATTTCCGTATACTCCTGGTTGCACAGGCGGATATAGTCTTCGAATTTCCGTATCAGCTGCTTGCGCTCCGACGGCTGATCCAAACCGATAAGCGCAAGGAATCTCAGTTCTTCCACATGATAAACCACCACATGTTCGTAGCGTTCCTGCAGGCTGCTTCGAATCTGGGCCGTCAACTCCTCCAGGACAAAATCGGCCTGGGCCGCTCCCTTGCCGGCAGGCTGCAAATACACGGCCGCCATCATGAAATGCCGGCACTGGAAAAAATGCGTGTAATGCTTCTGCATCTGCATTTCCTGCTCGCGCGAATGGTGATGGCCATCCAGCGTTTGCAGGAATACGCCTCGGCGAATATCCTCATCCACCAGGTCCATCTGCTTTTTCAGGGATTCATTTTCCCGCTGGACTTTGATGATGCCGCTCTGGATTTTTACAAAATCATTCCCTTTCAGAGAACTACCTCCGAGCAGCTGCACAATGTTCTTCACCGGCCGGTACAGATAAATGCTGAGCAGCACCGACAAGATGACGTTTAACGCAATCGCGCCGTACATAATCCACGTATTGGCATTCGTGACGGAATCGATATTTTGAAACTTGTACGGCAATTTATTGATATATATAAAACCGTTATAGTCCGATTTGTAAAAATTGTACTCAAAATCGTCGTGCGTGAGGGAGGCTTCCTGCGACGGGTTGAAGTATACATCGTTCAGAATGCCTACCAAATCCAGATCCTTCTCGGTGCTCAAGATGACGTTCCGGTTCGCATCCAGCACAATAAGCGAGGCGCCGGGAATCATCGAGTTCAAATCGATCCCTTTCAGCAGCCGGTTCACGTTGATCAGGACCATGAGGTTTTTGTTCGACATCCTGACCTTGTTGCCGTCCACGGCTATCATCAAATTACGGCCATATCCGCTGCTCTGATCCGCATAAACCTCTGCCGGAAAGATGGTAAGCTCGTGCTCTGATCGGGTAAACGTCTTCCAGAACATCGAGTTGAACTTCTGGGACTTGTACCGCCTGTCAAACAAGGCGTCGAGGTTGCTGGTTCCGCGCGTCGTAATGGCCAAATCATGATTGTCGAACGAGATGACCACATCCTCCACGATGTCCACGTTGGACACAATGCTGGAGACGCTGTCCTGCAAGGAGATGACTTTCTCCATGTCCAGCATGCCGTTCTCCATCAGCATCCGATCTGAAGGAAGCGCATGGATATTAAAAATCAGGTTGTTTACGGAGGAGAAACTGGTATCAAACGACTGAATGATATTTCTGATCACCATCCGGTTGTTCTCGCTCACCTTGTCGTAAATTCCGGTAATGGAATTCTTGTACACAATGTAATTGAATATGAACATGATGCCGACGACCAGTTGCAGAGCGAAGAAAATCTGGAGCAAACCTCTGTTGGCGATCAATCGATTCATACGGATTCACCTCTCTTGGATGTCATCCCTTCATATTCAACATGAAAGCCCTCGTCACCTCCCCGTTATCCCTTCTCGGAACCAAGCATGACTCCTTTGGCAAAATACTTCTGGGCAAACGGATAGATCAGCAGCACCGGAATCATCGACAGCACGATGGTTGCATTCTTCATGGCTTGCGGAGCGAGCGCCGACGCATCCACCAGACTCGGGTTGCTGCCGTTCTCGCTGAAGATCAGCATATCCCTAAGCACGACCTGGAGCGGATACATATTCGCGTCGTTCAGATAAATCAGCGGGATAAAAAAGCTGTTCCAGTGGCCCATGAAGTAAAACAATCCGATCGAGGCCAGCGCCGGTTTGGACAGCGGAAGCACGATCTGGAACAGGATACGGTACTCGGAAGCGCCGTCAACAACGGCAGCCTCGCGCAGAGATTCCGACATGTTCTCGTAGAAGCTTTTGAGGATTAGCAGTTCAAAGGTCCAAATCGCATTCGGAAGCACGAGCGCCCATACGCTGTCCAGGAGGCCAAGCTCCGATACGATCAGGTAGTTCGGAATGATCCCCGGATTCAGGAACATCGTCATGATGATTGCCAGCAGAAAGAACTTGCGACCGAAAAAGTTTTTGCGCGCAAGCGGATAAGCCGCTACGGCCGTAAGCAGCAGGTTAATGGCCGTACCGAGCGCGGTATAAAAAATCGTGTTCAGGTAGGCGCGCGGCACCCGGTCATCATTCAGCACCTGCGCATAGGCGTCCAGATTAAATCCCTTGGGAAACAAGGTGATATTCCCTTGCACCACTTCGGAAGTCGCACTGAGGGAAACGGCGGTGATATACACGATTGGGTACACGGTAATAATGGCAAGGCACGTCAGAATCAGCGTATTGATGATGCCAAACAACGAGATATTCCGAAGGCTGAAGCGTTTGTTGTTTACCATAATCCGCTACCTCCCAGCCGCTTGCTGAAGTAGTTAGAGGACAGCAGCAATATCATGGCAACCACGGCTTCGAACAAACCCACGGCAGCGCCATAGCTATAGTTGCTCTCCAGAAGACCCTTCCGGTAGACATAAGTCGAGAATACATCCGCTACCTCGTAGGTCATCGGATTATAAAGCAGCAGTACCTTCTCGTATCCGATCCGGAGCATCGACCCCGTCTTCAAGACAAACATGATAATAATCGTTGGAAGAATGGCGGGAATCGTAATTCTGAAGATCATGTGGCGCCTTTTGGCACCGTCCACCTTGGCCGCTTCGTAGAGCGACGGGCTGATTCCTGCGATGGCAGCCATATAGATAATGGCCTCATAACCGACGGTTGCCCAAATATCCGAGGAAACATAGATGGTTCTAAACCAGCTCGGTTCTATGAGAAAGTACGTCTTCTCAAAACCTAGCGCCGCGATAAGCTGGTTAATGATCCCCTGATTGGGCGACAGGAAGTCGATGATCATGCTGCTGATAATGACGACCGACAGGAACGAAGGCAAATAGCTGAGTGTTTGCACCGACTTTTTGAACCATTTCACTCTGACCTCGTTTAAGAGAAGCGCCAGAATGATGGGAAAAGGAAACCCGAAAATGAGATTATATACGCCGAGAAGCAGCGTATTCTTGAACAACAGCCAGAAATCCGGACTGTTGAAAAACTTCTCAAAATGCTTGAGCCCCACCCAGTCGCTCTCCAGGATGCCGGTGAATACGCTGTAGTCCTTGAAGGCAATGATTAAGCCGTACAGGGGCCCGTATCGGAAAATAATATAAAACAACAGGCACGGGATAAACAAAATCAACAGCTGTCTGTCCCGCTTCATATGCTGAAAGGCCGAAACCATTCTTCTTCCAAGCCCGCCGCGGGGATGGGTGAGTTTCGTCTCTGTCCCTGCACTTGACATGGTGTTCCCTCCTTAAGATGATGAGCAGCACCCGAGCGTGGTACCCGGATGCCGTCATCACGCCTATTTCTTCTGCAGATTAATTCGTGGCTTCATCCAATCTCTTCTGGGCTGCGTTGAAAATATCGACGAGCTGCTTGGCTCCCTGCTTCTCAGCCTGCACCTGCCATTGCTGCCACTCGGCATCGCCGTAGTTTTTGTTCAGAATGTATTTTGCGTTAAATTCATCCGCCAATTTTTTCAGCGAGGTTTGGATTTCCGCAATCGTTGCGGTTTCGTCATCCGTAAAGTTCACAACCGGATCCAGCGGCTCGAATTTATTGCCGTTCAGCAGCTTATCCTGAGCTTCCTGCTCCTTCTCCGTGTAGTTGAAGTACACGCTGCGCTTATCGGAATTGACATACAGACCTTGCAGCCACAGACCATAACGGTCCTCCAGCACGCTGATATCCACCAACGGCACGTCGGTCAGCTCCGGATAGACGGCTTTATCGCCTTCCATCTTGAACGTCTCACCTTCCACGCCCATCGTTACCAGCGTTGCGCCGGACGGGCTCGTCAGGTAGTCGAGCAGCTTCAGGGCAGCTTCCTTGTTGTCGTTGTTTGCTACCGCGATGCTGAAGCCGTTCGTGATGCTCTCGATCGTTTTGCCGTTGCCGGTCGGTCCAACCGGATTTCCGTATCTCAGGTCATAATTCGGGTTTTGATCCTTCACCTGGTTGTAGAACAGGTCCAAACGTCCGATCCAGTCATAGGTCACAAAGGATTTATTGCCTGACGTCATTTTCGCCGTCCAGGAATCATCGGTGTCCGTCATGAATTCCGGATCCAGGAGTCCCTCGTTATACAGCTTCTTCATAAAATCGAGCATTTCTTTGTGCTCTGGCTGTATCGTAGCGTATTTCCACACCTTCGCCGTCTCGTCGTAATACGTCGGATAGTTGGCTCCGCCGATTCCCCAGCCGAAGGCCCAGTCGCGGAAAATGTGCTCCTTCGTCTTGGAGGCGTAAGGATAGGAGTCCGGATAAGCTTCCTTCAACTTCTTCAGAGCCTGGTAAAACTCATCGGTATTCGTCCATTCCTTGATGCCCAGCTCATCGAAAATATCTTTGCGGTACAGGAAGCCGTGGTTGACGTCACGGTTAATGTTCGCAACCGGCCAGGTATAGATGTTGCCGGATTCGTCTCCGAAGGACGGAATGACCCACGGGTTCTCGTCCACATACATTTTTTTGAAGTTCGGGAGCATGTCGAGATATTCGTTAATGGCAACAACCGCTTTCTGTTTGCCGATCTTCTTCAGCTCTGGAGGCGTCAGCCCATGGATAATGTCCGGGAGCTTGCCGGATGCAACGGTTACTTTCAGTTTGTCTTGAAACGTAGCCGAGGAATAAGCTTGGAAATTCACTTTGATTCCGGTTCGCTTCTCGATTTCCTTGGCAAGCAAGGAATCGTTCAGGTTGGTTTTCTCGCTGACGACCATCCAATTGATCGTTGTCGGTTTATCGACCAATGGAAGCGCGAGGCCTCCTGTATCTCCATATTGATCAGGATCTGCCGGTGCCGTTGGAGGTGCTGTATCTCCGTCCGTTTCGGGAGCTGCCTTTTTATCTCCTCCGCTGCAGGCGGCCAGGATCGAAATGATTAATGTAAATACGAGTGCCATGCGAAACCACTTTTTTGTCATGTTCGTTCCTCCTCAATATTCATCATTTGAATCAGGCTGTCTGAATCTGTGCGATCGCTATTCTACCCCCGTCATTTCCATCCATCTGTGTATGTTTGCTTACTTAATCCGGTCTGCGCTGCGGATGCAAGTCGCTTTCTATCACCCCTCCTTGTTGTCGAAGATCCCCAGCTGAGCGCAGGGAATATTCTAAAATCATTCGGGCAGCCGATGCCGATCCCCGGTACGGATTTTTCTACCCATCCACATCATAAAAACGCTTCCACGATTCGTAAAGAAGCGTATTTCTGCGAGATGGTGTTTTTTCTCGATCAGGCGAATTTAAGGCCGAAAACCCGCATAATATCAGGCTTTTCGGGCAGGTGGAAAATGCTAAAGCAGTAGAAATAGATAAAAAAAATGAGGAATTTCATAACGAAATCCCTCACGGAGTATGTTAAATTTCTTCTCTTCCCCATCGTACATTAGAGAAGCTGACGCCTTAGGCGTTATAAGAAAATGGGAGTGGATTCATTCATCCGTTTCGTCTTTCTTGGCTTTGGATCAGAAGCTTCATCTGCACATCACCCGTTATATATGGCAATTCGCCACCTCTTTATCACGGATAAGGCGAGAAGTTAACTGATTGCTGCTTTTTCACGATATTCCTGCGGTGTCATCCCGAATTGATCTTTAAATACCTTAATGAAATATTGGGAATTCGAATATCCAAGCTGTTCGGATATTTCGTAAACCTTGGCCTCCGAATCTTTTAATTGAACTAAAGCCCGTTCCATCTTCACTTTATGAATATATTCACTAATGCTGCTCCCTGTCACTTGTTTGAACAGCCTTGACACATAAGACGGGTGCAGCGAGACATGGTCGGCTGCTGCTTGAAGGCTGGCATCCGCATAACTGTGGTCTACATAGTGACGGATCTCATGAACCACTTTCTGCTGGGCTGAACGCGTATCCGTCTCCAGCTTGTCCTTTAAAAGGTCCGCCAGGTCTTCTCCCCATCGAATCAGTTGCTCCAGTGAGCGAAAGGAGGATCTTTGCATTCGTTCATATCCCACTAAATCAGATAAAAGTTTTTGATTTTTATGAGCTATATAATGAAATGAGGCCAGCAGCAAGCTGCGGATTTCTTCAAAATATTCCTCATTATAACCGGACAGGCTCCCGCACTCCTGTTTGATTCGGTTCAGCCGTTCCTTATAACCTGTCCATTGCCCCGTCTCCAGCAAATGAATAAGTGATGGCGGCTCGTAGAGAATGGTTAAAGGCTGTACGGAGGTTTCTTTAGGCTTTCCTGCCACCGATAATAAATATCCTTGGCAGTTACCCACCTGCTGCCTCAGCGCATAGACGGCATCTTCGTACATTGTCCGCACATCTTGAGCGAACAATCCGGAATAGGATACTACGACCGAGATGCCCCCCTTCAAATATTCATTCACATTGTAATGAAGTTGATCTGCCTTATAATTAAGCTGCTTCATCACGTTGTCATGATCCGGTTCCTCTTCGTCTTCCTTGTGTTTAAGAATAAGCACGAGATATTCATAGGGGTCCCGGCAATGCCAAACTTCAAAGCTGTCCCCAAATATCTCTTCCGCAATATTAATAACGGCATATTCGAACAGCATTTGGCTGTCTGGTCCATAATTGGTGAAACGCTCTTCCAAACGTATCAAAACCAAATATATCCGATCCTGCTCGTGAATGGAGATCTGATAGATTGCCATTTTCTCCGCCAGCTCGCCCGCTTTAAATTTTTTCCCCTGAATCAGCTCACACAGCAGCTTGTCTTTCAGCATGGGCAAATGCTCATAGAAGGCAAGCTTGGCGTTATCTATAGAGGCTGACATACGCAGGTCTTCCTGAATCTTCTGTATAGTTGACTCGAGTGCAGAACGCAGCTTGTTTTGATCAAGCGGTTTGACCAGATATTCAAGAACTCCATGTTTAAGCGCTTCTACCGCGTATTCAAAATCAGAAAATCCCGTAAGCAGAATACATTTGGTTTGGGGATGGCTTTCTCTGGTGTAGCCAACCAGCTCCAGCCCGCTCATGCCTGGCATGGCGATGTCGGTAATGAGAATATCAATTGGATATTCTTGCAGGAGCTGCTTGGCTTGAAGGCCGGAATAGGCCTTATGGACTTGGCCGATTCCGAACTCCGTCCATGGGAAGGCGACTTTCAGATCGTCTACCACATATTGTTCATCATCAACCAGCAAGATCTGCAGCATGTTCAACGTCTCCCTTCTGGATGTGAATCCGGTAACAGGTTCCCTTAGAAAGCGCTGATTCAATAATAATGCCGGAGTTTTTTCCGTAATACAAACGAAGCCGCTGGTGCACATTCCGGATGCCGGCTCCAAGAGCTCCATTCTGCGGTACCACGTCATCCATGTGTCGTTGAATAGCCTGCCTTCTCTCTTCCGTCATCCCTACCCCGTTATCCGAAATGACGATATGAAACCCATCCTTCATAAGCACAGCGGTTATAGAGACAATCCCTGGCCGATTTCCCGGCTCAATTCCATGCTTCACGCAATTCTCGACCAAAGGCTGAACAATCATCCTTGGCACCCGTTCATCATAGAGGCTTGCCGGAATGTGTATGTCAAAGGCAATCTCTCGTTTACGGAGCTGGACGATGGAAAGAAAATGCTCTACAAATGTAAACTCCTCCAGCAAGGTAGAATCAACCAGCTCAATTTTATGAATATACCGGCAGTAAGAACCCAGGTGAAGTGTCATTGCCGTTACGGATTCGTAATCTTTGACACTTGCCTTGCTTTGAATGTAATTCAAGCAATTAAACAGAAAATGGGGATTAATCTGGGCTTGATACTGTTTAAGCTTGGCTTCCTTCACTTCAATTTCTATTAACAGGACCTGCTCGATCAGTCTTTGGGTATTCTCGGCCATGCGGTTGAACGAATTGCCAAGCATCCAGAACTCGTTGGAATTCAGAGTGGCGACCCGGCTGGACAAATCTCCCCGGTCAAAGCGGTTTATCGCTCTCCGAAGCACATGAATAGGCTTTTGAACTTGTCTTCGCAGCAGCAGAGTATAACCGAGAGCTCCTATGAGTACGATTAGAACCGCATAAACAAAATACTGGTTATTGCGAAAGATTTGTTTGGTATACTGGCTCTTAGGGTGATAGTCGAGAAAATAAAGATCGAGCATATCGGATTTCATGTAGTTAACCAGATACTCTGTTCCCTGATCCTTTAATACAAAAGAACCGCTTTCGCCAGTAATTTCTTCTGCTATCGTCCGATATGAATCCTTGTGGAGATCAAACTCCCTGCGAATGAACGTATTTTTTCCGGCATCATAAAGCAAAGGAATTCCGGAATTGTACTGCTGCATCATCTTTTTTATATTTTCCAAAGAGATTCTAACCTCGATCAACAGCGCGCTGAGATGACTCCGCATGATATAGGAGTAATAGCCTGTTTCATCATCCTCCATATGAATTGTCCATTCGTTATATTTTGCATCCGGAAGCTTGAAGGTGGTAAACGAAAAGGAATTCGCGGATGAGACCATTTCTTTTTCATTAAGATAGTAAAGAATCACGGTATTATTCCATGAGGTGGAGGCAGAGTTCAACGCCAGTTTATCCATGATGGCTAGCTTCGTCTCATACCGCGAATATTTATCGCCGGATTTTATAGCAAAAGGAAAGCTGCGGACCGTGGAGTCTTGAGAAAGCGTCATCGTATTCATGAGCACCTGCTCAAACTGGTTTGAAAGCTGGGAGGTGATAAAACGGATATCATTCATCTTGTTCTTATTGACTTCGGACTGTATAGCTTTGATATTCAAGTTATAAATGTACCAGAAAGCGATAACAATAACCGCCACCATGAGCAGAAGAAATAATAGAAGTTTCTGAAAAATGGACAGTCGCGTTATCATTAGCAGTTCCTCCTGGAGCATGATCTGTATCAATCTTGACAGTAAACTTACATTTATTAAGACTGGATTGGTGTTCTAGCCAATAAGAATAGTGCAAATAAAGGGCAGCCTTTAAGGCTGCCCTTGTCCAACCTGTGTCCTATTTATTTCTGGACAGATTGATACCAGGCGTTAACTTCTTCCGTTATTTGATTCCCGCCTGTAGATTTCCATTTTTCCACAAAGGCATCAAACTCGTCAATGGAAGCTTTACCGTAAATAATTTTGTTCAGGACTTCTTTCTCCAATTTGCTCAACATATCCCCGCGGGACAATTGTGTAGGAGTTGGCGCACCCGTGAACATTTCCGGCATAACCGCATCTTTCTGATCGATTACAATTTTGGCTGCTTGAATCTGCTCAGCAATACGTTCCGATAGGATTTTCTCATACTGGTTAGCCGGCTCGGCCCCGTCTGCAAGCTTGGCCAGGGAGTTCATCATCAGATTTGGAATGATCGCACCGTCAAAGGTCAGCGTATACCGAATGGCATCCACCCATCCGCCAGGTATTTTATCGCTCTGCTGCTCTCTATACACTTCTCCGTTCGGACCAATATCGTAATCATAACCTTTGGCAAATCCATCAGTAAAGACCGTGCTCTCCGGATTAGCCCAGTGATCAAACAGGTAATTCTGATACACGAAGAAAGCGTCTTTATGTTTCATATCCTTGTTAATCAATACCGCGCCGCTGCTGATCGCAGTACCGTGACGTCCAATTTTGCCATCCGGACCTGCTGGCAGAGGGTATGGCTTGTACTCAGCATCCGGAACGTTTACCTTCAAGTCTGGAAGCGGCCACCCTGTCATCCAGTACGGACCTACGATAATCCCGGACTTCCCTGCCGTGAATGCTTCCGTCGCCTTATTTTCATCATACAACCCGGACTCGGCAGAGATGTATCCCTTATCCATCCACTCCTTCATTTTGAGTAGGGCAGGTTTCATTTCAGGCTGGACAGAACCGTAAACAAGCCGGTTATCTTCTGTTTTGTTCCACTGGTTCGGCATGGCCCCAAACATTCCGAATATCCATCCGGAATCCGACATCCAGGTGTTCAGGTTGTTTTTAAACCCAACGGAAAGACCTGTCGTATCGTTCTTGCCGTTTCCGTCCGGATCTTGATTTGTGAAAGCGTCCATGACGGCCTCGAGCTCAGTAATGTTTGTCGGTGCCTTCAAGTTGAGCTTTTTAAGCCAGTCTTCTCTGATATACATCACAGGATCATTATTATAGGCATTTTCCAAAATCGGGATACCCATTCTTTTTCCGTCTCTCATCAAAGGATTCCAGACATTCGGATCCTCTGCCATCGCCTTTTTGTAAGTATCCGAAGCGTATTTATCAAACAACTCACCTGCATCTGTAAATTGCCCGCTGTCAATCAGATCGGCAATCAGGGCAGGACTTCCCCGGAATGCCACAATGTCAGGCATTTCTTCGCCGGCCGTCAGCATGAGACGCAGCTTGGTTTCATAGGCATTGTTTTGTTCGCTGACTGTCCATAAATATTTTATATCAATGCCAAGGGTCTCCTTTGCCCACCGGGTATGGACGTTGTCTTCGATGTTTTCTCCGTTTTTGAACTTCAGGTTGCTGGAGATCGGAAATACGGTGGTCAAGGTTACAGGTTCTGTATATTTGCCGTTTTCAAAAGGAGCCGAGTAAAAGCTCTCCTCCCCCGTACCCGCTTCTTCTGTTGTTTTTTTGCTGGTACCGGAGCAGCCTGCTAATACGCCGGATAACATGACGGTACTTAATAAGGCCATCATGGTTTTTTTCATCGTGATTGCCATTTTTTCAACCCCCAATAATCTTTAAAAGTGATATGCGTAGGATGTTTATTATGAACCTGGTCTTCTTGCTGCCAGCCTTCCCTCACCTCCCATTGAAATGCTATGGAGAAAATCGATCTATTCTTTTACAGCTCCTAGTACGATGCCTTTTACGAAAAACCGCTGCAGAAACGGATAGACAAGCAAAATCGGGGCCATTCCGATGAAAATTTGGGCCGCTTTAACCGTTCTCTGAGAGATGTTTTCGAGATCCTCCGGCCTGACAGACACCTTGCTGAAATCTTGCTGTACAATAACGGTCTGCAAGTAAGAAGCTAAGGGATAATTTTTGTGATCTGTCATGAACAGCAGACCGTCAAACCATGAGTTCCAGTGCCCGACTAAGGTAAACAGGGAAAGCGTAGCCAAGGCGGGTGTTGAAATCGGTAGATACACACTTAGAAGGGTCCTTAAATGTCCCGCCCCGTCAATTAACGATGCTTCTTCCATCTCCTTTGGAATCCCCCGAAAGAAATTAAGGAGCAGGATCATATTCCATACCGAAACCGCACCAGGCAGAATCAGAACCCACAGCGTATTCAGCATCTCCAGATTTCGAATCAAGATATAGAAGGGGACTAAACCGCCGCTAAAGAGCATGGTGAACACGAAATACCATATGTAGATATTTCTTCGTTTAAAGCTGCGGGGCTCCTTGGACAGCGGGTAAGCCGCAAAGATCACAATGAGCATACCGAACACGGTGCCCAGGACCGTACGCTGGAGTGTAACCCAAATGGATCTTATAAAATTTTCATTCGCTATGGTCTTTACATAAGCATCCCAAGTGAAGTCCACCGGCCACAGCTTGACCAGATTCGCGCTCGCTGCCGCCTTGCCGCTGAATGAAACGGCCAGAATATGAACCAAGGGAATAATACAAGCCAGAGAAACTGCGATCATGAACACATAGTTAAACACTGTAAAAGCTTTGTAAGATGTCGATTTATGATACACGCGCCCTGAGGCCTCCTTTCTTCTAGAAGATTCGGTAATTCGCCAGTTTATAGGCCATCCGGTAAGCGATAACGATCAGGACAAAGCTGACAACCGACTTAAACAGACCCACAGCCGTAGAGAAACTGAATTTACCGCCGATAATTCCGTAGCGATAAACAAAGGTATCAATAATATCGCCTTTATCATAGACGAGAGCATTATACAGGTTAAAAATTTGATCAAAGCCCCCGTTCAAAATATTACCGAGCGCAAGTGTGCCGACCACGATCGTAATCGGAAGCATGGATGGGATGGTAATCGACCAGGTTTGCTGCCACCTTCCCGCTCCGTCCACTTCTGCCGCCTCGTACAGCGAGGGGTTGATGCCTGACAGCGCTGCCAGAAAAACAATGGTGTTGAAACCGAACTCTTTCCATACATCACTCACTACCACGACCAAACGGAACCAGTTCCCGTCTCCCAAAAAGAAGATCGGCTTTATGCCAAAAACGCCGGTTAAAGTCTGGTTCACAAGGCCCCCATCCTGTGCAAGCAGATCAATCAAGATTCCCCCGACAAGCACCCAAGACAGAAAATGGGGCATATAAACAATCGTTTGGACTACTCTTTTAAAGAGCATCTTTCGGATCTCATTTAAAAGAAGGGCAAAAATGAAAGGAACGATCAGATTCGCAACCATCTTCAGCCCTGCGATAATGACCGTATTCCAGATGACCTGAACGTTCTCATCGATGCTGAACAAAAATTTAAAGTGATCAAGCCCGATCCACTCTGATCCCGTCATCCCTAACGCCGGCCTGTAATTTTGAAACGCCATGACTAAACCTGCCATTGGAATGTAAGAAAAAATAAACGTCAGAATAAGCGCCGGCGCCAGCATCATATCGAGTACAATCGTCTTTTTCCACTTCGCCCCCTTTGGGTTTGAAGCAGCCTGCGTTATACTCTTGCCGCTTTCGCTTTGCTTATTGGATGATTCCGTTTGTTTCATTCGCATGCTTCCCTTCTGTACCAACCGTGGTTGACCTTTCTTATAGATTTATCTTACCGTCCCCATGAATTCAGATATACGGTAATTTAAAAGCATCGATAACAAATTGTTGCTGTCAGCGCAAACCCTGTAACCTACTACAAATATGAAAAGCGCCTCTGATATGAATGGCCTGAAGAATCACAGGTCCTTCCCTATTAGGGGCGCTAATGGCATGGTTTTAGTTTAGTTGCTTCAGCAGTGCTTGTTTACCGGAGATGATTCCTGCATGCGCAGTCCGTCTAATGATATCTGATGCCCATGACCCCTGCAGGTCCAAGAAGTCCACGCCTTGAGATTCCTTCGGCACGTTTTCCAGATCCAAAATACGGGATAAGATGACCACCATTTCCTCACGAGTAATCGATTTATTAGGCTTAAAGCTGCCATCCTTGTAACCTTGAATAATTCCGGCTGCAGCGAAATCAGCAAGGGCATCCCGTGCCCAATGCTTGTCGATATCCTTTAAATCGGCAAGCTTCGTGCCATTCACATCGAGGAGACTGGGCAATACAAATACAAACTCGGCACGGGTAATTGCTTTATCCGGCCTCAGTTGGAGCCGGCGTTGGAACCGGTGCCGGCGCTGGAGCTGGTGTTGGTACCAGAGTTGGGCCTGATGTCGGTGTTGGCGTGCTCAAGGTAACAGGAGGAATCATCCAGGAAGCGGCAGAAGGCAGCTTTACTCCTGCCGCTTCGATCAAGATTTCGTCTCGCTTCTAATTAAAGCTCATGAATTAGAGGGTACCGCCAAATCGAGTTCTTGTTCAGCGATGTCCATACTAACGAGGAGTTCGCCGATGATATCGCCGTTGCAGTGGAATGGGGATTATAAGCGCCTTCACTGACCAGACCTTTAGATCAGCTTCTCACCGCCAGAACATGATGGTGATGACCGTCCGTGCGCTGAAGACAGCCGGCAAGCCGCTGGCAGACGGCGGGGATCTTACTGCATTTTCGGATATCAACAAGATTTTGGGATATGCTGAACAAAGCATCGCTGCCTTGATGAGTCAGGGAGTTGAGTCACAAGATCTTCTCTTACATACGGAGGCAGCAGTCATTTTGTATCGGATTTGGAATTTATATAAGAGATTGTTTATTTTCATCCTTATCCAGAGAGTACTTCAACAGCCGATATCAAGCGAGGATCTCCTTCGCCTCATCCGTACGCAGCGCCAACAGCTTGTTGAGGAACACCCGCTTGCCATAGGAAGCGCGATCGAGCGGAACTGCCGCTTGTGCACCCGCCCATCTGCCGACAGCAGAAGGACGGCAGCACAAGCGGCAACCACCTCTTCCAGTATTCAGAAGCGCAACGCCGAATTGCTCCTTGATCTCCTTCATGAAGGCATCCACCCAGCCGGTGCTAAGCGGAAAGTCCGGCGATCCTCCGGGGAAAAACGACCATGTGGGACGCGTCCAGTCCGATAATACCGATATTCAACAGCGTCACACCCGGTTACTCTCCCCCTTTTGTGCCCTTTTCGCGCAGCTTCTTGCCTTCCTTGCCGTACAAATCCTTCAGGATTTTTTTTCCTGTCGGCGTCTGCGCAAGTCCGCCCTTCGCCGTTTCCCTGTGCTTGGACGGCATGGCCGTGCCGACTTCCAGCATGACGTCAATCACTTCATCCGATGGAATGACACTGCGAACGCCGGCAAGCGCCATATCCGATGCCGCCAGCGCGGTCACGGCTCCAAAGCCGTTTCGAACGATGCAAGGAATCTCGACCAGTCCGCCAACCGGGTCGCAGATGAGCCCTAAGGAATTTTTCAATGCAAGTCCAACGGCATGAACCGCTTGCTCCGGCGTGCCGCCCCTCAGCTCTGTCAGAGCGCCTGCCGCCATGCCGATGGCTGAGCCCACCTCAGCTTGACAGCCGCCCTCCGCACCGGAAATAAACGAATTGTTGGCGATCACATAGCCGATCGCGCCTGCGCTGAACAGCCCCATTACCAGATGCTCGTCTTCCCAGCCGAAGCGCTCCTGCGTGCTGACAAATACGCCAGGGATAATGCCGCAGGAGCCTGCCGTCGGCGTAGCCACGATCCGCCCCATGGAGGCATTCACTTCAGACACGGACAGCGCGTAGGCCAGTGCCGTGCAAGCGTCGGTACCGAGCGCAGGCACCCCGCTGCTCATATATTGATGGACGCGCACGGCATCCCCGCCGGTCAGGCCGCTTTTGGAAGGAACAGGTTCATGGATCCCCCGGTGCACCGCTTCCTTCATGATGCCGTAATAATCGGACATTTGTTTAAACGTCTCTTCCCTACTCTTGCCGGTTTCCTTGATCTGTTCATTCAGCATTAGCTGGCCGATCGTAACCTGGTCCTCCCGGCAGCATGCGATAATCTGCTCCAGCGTAGAAAACTTCATGACTGCGCCTCCTCTACTGTCAAATCCGCAACCACGACGCGGTGCACGCTCGGCAGCCCTTCGATATGCTTCATCAACTCAGCCGGGACCGCTTCATCCGACTCCACCACCGTCATGGCATCGCCGCCTCTTCCCTTGCGGTCCACGTCCATATAGGCAATGTTGACGCCGCCGGCCTCCAGGAGCCGGGTGATATGCGCGACCATGCCCGGCGTATCATCATGAAAGACCAGCAGCACCGGATAATTCATCGTAAACTTGACGTCGAAACCGTTCACGCGCAGCATTTCTACACTGCCTCCGCCAATGGAAGCGCCTGCAATGACATCGGTATGATCGCCGTCCGTCAGCCTCAGCCCCACGGTATTCGGGTGAAAGGCCACGTTCTGTGCCGTTTTGAAATTAAGTTCAATGCCTGCCGCCTCCGCAAGCTCAATCGAATGGCGGATACGCATATCATCCGTCGCAAAATCGAGCAACCCGCCCACGACAGCCAGATCGGTGCCGTGGCCGCGGTAGGTCTCAGCAAAAGAACCGTAGAACACAATTTCCGCTTGATCGGGGAATGCTCCAAATATGCGCCGCGCAGCCCTTCCGATCCGCACGGCCCCAGCGGTATGAGAGCTCGACGGCCCCACCATACTGGGCCCAATAATAGAAAACACATCTTTAAACCGCATGCGCGATTCCCCACTTTCAACTATTCTGCCCTCATTGTATCAGTCCGCCAGCCAACTTTCCAAGTGCTCTTGAATAAAATCGTCATCGTTCAAATGCGGATAATCCCGGTAGACTCTGTCAATCTCCTCTGATTGTCCGGGAGACAGCGTTTCATGCGGATTCAGGCACCATGTTCCTTGCAGCAGCCCCTGCCTGCGGAGCACCTCATGGATGCCCGGAATACAGCCTGCAAACTGATGGGCGGGATCAAAAAAGGCTGCATTGGAGTCGGTAATCTCCACATTGCGTGTAAGCCACTCCTTCGCGAATCGCTCCTGTGTGCGCGCCTCCTTGATTTCTTCCAGCAGCTCTACCGCTTTCTTGGTCCAGACCGCCCAATGACCGAGCAGACCGCCGACGATAGCCTTGGTGACCATCGTTCCGTCCACCTGGAATTGATACGTCGTCAGCAAATCATTGACGATGTTATCATCATTCCCCGTATAGAGCGCAATGTCATCTCTGCGGCTCGAATAACAGACGGCTCGAACGACATCAATCGTCTGATAGCGGTTGAAGGGAGCCATCTTGATTGCCACGATATTCGGAATTTCGGCGAAGGCGCGCCAAAAGTCGAAGGAGAAGATATTGCCGCCAACCGACGGCTGGAGGTAGAACCCGATTACCGGCATCCTCTGCGCGATCTCCTCTGTGCGCCTTAGAATGTCTTCCTCACTCCAGCCGCTTAAACCGCCCATGCTGAGAAGGACGGCGTCATAGCCGAGCTTGCGGGCGATCTCCGTTTCCTCTACTGCCTGCTCCGTGGGACCGCAGACGCCGGCCACCATAATGAACGGCCGATCGAGCTCCGCCTTGCGAACCTCCTCTGCCGCAAGTCGCAGCACGGGTTCATATAAGTCGATGCCCTTGTCGCGAATCTCGAATTGGGTCGAATGAACGCCGACGGCAACACCGCCCGCACCGGAAGCCGCATAATAGCGCGTTAATGCCCGCTGGCGTCGTTCGTCCAGCTTCCGGTTCTCATCCAAAGCAAGCGGGTGAGCCGGTATAACAAGCCCTTCATGCAGGGCTGTAAGCTTCTCGGGGGCTAAACGTTGAGTTGAAGGAACCTGTCCGCTCATTAGAATTTCCCCTTTCTCTCTTGGAAGTGAGTCGGCTTATTCCAGCTCTCGCCGCCCGATTGCACCCATGCTGCGGTCCAGTCCAACATCTGCAGCAGAGACACCTTCGGATAACCGAACAGCTGGTGGGATTTCGCAGCATTGTTCAGAAGTGCCGTCTCGGATTCCGCACCCGTAAAGGTCACTTCCTTGCCCATCAGTGCCGCCAATTCCTGTGCCGCCCAGCGGATCGACATCGTCTCCGGTCCGGTAATGTTGATAATTTCCGGAGGCGAGCTGCAGTGCAGGAGCGAACGGAGCGCCATCTCGTTGGCATCTCCTTGCCATATGATATTCGCATGCCCCATCGCCAGGTGAATCGGCCGGTCCTCGTGAATCGATCTGGCCAGCTCATGCAGAACGCCGTACCGCATGTCGATGGCATAATTCAGGCGGTAGATCGCCATCGGCGTACCATTCTGGTGGGAAAAATATTCAAAGACGCGCTCTCTGCCGAGACAAGACTGCGCATACTCTCCAACCGGCTCCGGCGCTACCGATTCGTTGACTCCGCCGCTGCCCACCGGCGAGAACGGGTACACATTTCCTGATGAAAATACGACCGTTCTGGATTGCTTGAACTTTTCGGCCACCCGGCCCGGTAAGTACGAATTCATCGCCCAAGTAAAATATTCACGGCCGGTCGTGCCGAATTTATTGCCCGCCATGTAGATCACGTTCGGAGCCTCGGGCAGCTGCTGCAGTTCCCCATCGTTCAGCAGGTCGCACGAAATCGTCTGAACGCCCGCCTCCTCCAGCTCGCGTCTAGCCTCCTGGTTCGAGAAGCGCGATACGCCGATGATCCGTTTGCCGCCACCGCCTTCCCGAACGGCGTTGGCCGCCAGCCTTGCAAGGCTGGGGCCCATTTTCCCGCCGACGCCCAGCACAAGAATATCCCCCTCCAAAGATGCCAGATCGGCAACAAGCTGTGCTGAAGGCTCCGCCAGCTTCGCTTCTAATTCTGCAACGGTTAACATGAACAATCTCCTCCTCCGATTGATGATTCTTCTTCATCATACGGCCCCAATTGATATAAAGACAAATCTTTAAATCGTCTTTAAATAGGTAAACAGACTGCGTTTAGAGGAAGTTTTTCTTGCGGGATAAAGATGCTACGCCTCGGATGTTTATACTTTCTTATCTCTTAAAAAAAGCTCCCTGGTCTCAGGGAGCAAACGAAACGTTTAGCACGATGTGTCGAAGCACGAGGAAGGCAAGGATAAAGGAGGCTGCCAGCCCCAGCATCGTGAAGATGACGATTTTCTCAACGCGAGTGAATTTGACCTTCATTTTATTCATCACGATCACCTCGTCCCCCATTATAATACATATCCGATATCTTATTCCATGAGGATAAGTTTGAGGATTTGCCTTGGCCTTCCTCTGGATTTTATGATCGTTCTTTGACGTATTCGAATCTGCTCCTGCCGTTACTCATCTTTCAATCGTTTTTCCTCGTCCTTGTGGCCTTCCGGATGCCCTTGCTCAGATGTCGGTCCGTTATTGAGCAGCTTTCGTATTCGGGCTGCCTCTTCCCGTTTCCGCTGCCCCGATCTTCGCACCAGCCATAAGATGAGCAGAACGAAGGCCGCGATGACCAACAAGGGAAGCGAGCCGGAAAGGATAACGATAATCCATTGGATGATGATGGTGATCACATCGATGCTGCCCTGAAAAGCTTGGGAAACCCGCTGTCCGAGCGGCGCTTGATTAGTGGACGCTTTGGGATCATCCTTTTTTTGGGGCGGCTCGTAAAGCCTGATTTCCACCGTGGAATAAGACACGTTTTGGTCGATGTAACGCATCCGGCCTTTCATCTGCTCGATTTCGGATTGAATGCGCTCCAGCTCGTTGGCAAAAGCGACAAGGTCGGTCGTTTTGGTCGCTTTTTTCATGAAAGCGACGTACTGCTCCTCCATGATTTGCTTGGCCTTGAGCCTGGATTCCAAATCGACGTATTCCTCGGTCACGTCCTGCCCTTCGATGCTTCGCTGCAGGCTTTCATGCGCAATGTTCTCCAAACGGTCTATAAAGGAGGAGAAACCGTTTGCAGGAACTTTCACAATAAACGTGCCGCCTTTTTCGCTGGTAGACTGGGTTTCGCTGAAATTAACAATATAACCGCCGGAAAGCGCCACTGTGTTCCGGACTTCCGACTGCGCTTTTCCATAGTCCTGAATCTCCATCACGATATTCGCTTTGTACATCAGCTTTTGGTTAAGGCCGCTTGACAAATCCTGTGGGTTAAACCCTGCGCCGGAAGTCTGGGCAAGCGCTGGCATATTCGGAAGCTCAGCATCCGCCGATGCCGGCTCCTCGGCGCTGTTCTTGCTCTTATCCGCCGTTTCGCTTTCGGCTTTCGCCGCAACTCCATCCGTTTTGTTTGAGGCTTGATCCGTCGATGTTAATTGCTTTTCGACGGGCGCGGCACCTCCGGCGCTTTTGTCTTGAGAACCCGAAGAGCAGCCGCTGACCAGCAATACGATAAGCATCAAAGCAGCAATCCATGAACCCCGCTTTCCCATACTTCAACCCCCTGTAGATAATTATATTCCATTTTATCTACTAACGGCTCCATCATCTGGAAGGTTGCAGGCCCGCTAAAAAACTCCATGCCGGGCCACACCGGAAAAGGCACCTCCTCCGTCGTATAACAGAAAAGACGCCGTTCCCAAAAGTAATTTCACCACGCTACTCCAAAAACGTAAATCTGAATATCTGCCTTGGTCTCCCCCTCGGCACCTTCTCGATTCCGGCTATCTCAACCAAGTCGTTGTCGGTCCACAGTTGGAGCAGCCGATGTGCACTGCGGACGGTAATGTCCAGCAGGTGAGCGAGCTCATGGACCTTGTATTCAAATTTACCCGAACGGGCACGCTGGTTCAGCAGCTTGCTCAAGTAGGCGCTCGTCATCCCGGCGTCCTCTGCCCGCTTGATCAGCCCTGCATCCGTAAAGGACAACACCTCCTGCACAGGATCGGCCATCTCCAGCGGTCCGATCAGGGTGCCATCCTCACGCACGATAAAGCAGGCGTTGCCGCCAACCTCCTTGGATTTCCGCATCGCGATTCGCGCATTGGTTCCCGCCATGCTGGCCGACTGGCCAAAACCCATGCCGATGCTGAGCGAAATACCGTAGGTTTTATTTATGTCTTTTGCCAAGGGGATCGTTTTATAACCGCCCGTTTCCCTTTCAAAGATGCCACGCGTCGTGAAGAACAGATATTCGTCCCCACCCAGATGGGTCAGATAACCGTCCAGCGATTCCACATAATCGAGCACCATCCGGTGAATATCCAGCTTCAGCTTCTGCACCTCATGCTCATTATTCCGTCTTAACGCCTGGGTACCAAAATCGTCTATATTAATCATTCCCACCACGATCTGGCCTTCCCTGCTGCGGCGGGATGCCGTAGACAGTAAAGCCCGCTCCAGCGACACCACGATATCCTGATCGGAAGGCAGCAGCCATTCATTAGGGACCCCAAGCCTCGTCAGCTCATGGGCCACCGCTTCTACTCCCGTGAACGCAACGGAGCACCTGCCGGATTCATATTGTAGACGGTGAAAAGCAATCAGATTCTCCTTCGGGGCATAAGCCGGTCCATCGTAAATGGCGGCCTGTACGGCCGGGATACCCAGATCCCTTATCGTCCGGACCACCATCGTCTCGGTTAAAGTATCCACCGATATACCGCCAGCCAGTCTTCCCCGCTGCCCGGCATGGAACAACGCTTTATATAAACCCGCGTCCGTGACGGGGACATAATGCACAGGGATCGAGACTTGTCCGAGCTCCTTCACCTTGCGCTGGGTCAGCGGATCCGAGAGGAACAGCACCTCAACCTCGCCTCCGATCCGCTCAGCCATTGCCGGCGCTTCGCCATCATCCTGAAAAACAAGCGGCACGGGGTCAAAGGAAGGAAAGGTTTCAATGACCTTCATAATTTTATCAACGATCGTCTGGGTTCCGATAATACCGATACGAATTTGCTGGACAGGGAGTTGCCTCCGCTCCGTCATGTTTCCTTCACTCCCATCTTTCCCATTGCCGGGATGCCCCTTATCGACAAGCCGGCATGGATACCTAAATCATACCCGCTATCGGAAATTTGGCAAGTGAAAATGGCCGGCGAGATTCATTGCTTTTCGGCTCCAATCCTGCTTCCTCCCTCTATAAACCCCCGCAAAAAAAGAGCCATTACGGCTCTTTAATCGACTCTCGTTCCTCGATATATAAGATTCCATGCTTGCACGCGATGTGCGGTCGGGGAGATCCTTGGATGCTGTCGGCCATATGCCGATCATTCACGATGAGCTACCAGCCCAAATCCAGGGTCTTCCCCGTCTCCGCATAGGTTTTCAGAATGCTCATGGTCATCCACCAGCCGCCCGCTGCCTTGGCTCGGGACGGATGATCCGGCGTGTATTGATCATTGACGAGGGTCAGCTTGGTACAATTCCCTACCGGCTCGAGAGTGAACGTAATCCGGGACTCCAGTTCCTCATGATTGGCATAATACGACGGCCCCGGATGCTCGGACAGACTCAGTGTCTTCTGCGGCTCATAAGCCAGAACCTTCCCATAGACATGAACCGTCTCCTCCCCGTCATTCCCCGGACCCACATATGCATAAGGCTCCCCGACTTCAAATGAGGATCTCAGTTCGCTCCCGAAAAAGGTGGCCCGCGTACCCTCCGGCGAAATTAAGACATCCCATACCTTCTCTGGCGAAGCACCGATATAAAACTCATACTTCAACGGCTCCATGCAGCTTCCTCCTACCCTCTATAAATTGCGCAGGAAGACCGACTTGTCCTCCTGTGATATGATGATGTTATCAAGCAGCTGCGATCCAAGTATTGTAAAAATGCGACAGGCTGCAACCTATGGAATCACTTCGAATCACTTCGAATCACTTCAAGCACAAGTCCCGTATGGGGCCAGTGATCAATGGTCTATCGATCCAGGCCTGTTACGGATTATTGGAGGTGTTTATGTCCATGATTCAGCATCCTCATCAATCCAGCCTTGGCATTTTGAACATGAAAAGAGCCGGTGAGAAGTTCCAGCTCCTGCGAGTTCCCCCATCCAGCGACCTTTCCTATTTCATCAAGCATTACTGGATCATTCATTGGGATTTAACCGGTCAGGAGCCTCATCTGCAGGATGTTGTTCCTAATCCTTGCGCAAACTTGGTCGTTCAGCCTCATCGAACCGCTTTTTACGGCGTATCCAGCACCAGGCATTCCCACCATCTGGAGGGGAGGGGCCAAGTATTCGGTATCAAGTTCAGACCCGGCGGATTCTATCCGTTCGTGAAGACGTCCATGGACCGACTGACGGATTCCTCCGTAGGGACCATGGAGATTCTCCGAGTCGACCCCCATACGCTGGAGCAGCAGCTTTTGACCGCAGAGGAACCGGAGCAAAAAGTCAGGTACATGGAGGAGCTTATCCGCCGCGTTCTCCCCGAAGAAGACGAACAAATCGAACGGATTCATACCATCATCGATCAAATTCATCACAACCGGGACATCATCCGGGTCGAGCAGGTTAGCGAATGGTTCCAGATGAGTCCGAGGTCACTTCAGCGCCTGTTCAAGCAGTACATCGGGGTAAGCCCTAAATGGGTGATTCGCCTGTACCGGCTGCAAAATGCCGCCGAGATGCTTGAAGGCCTTGATCAACAGGATGTACTGCAATTGGCCATGGACATGGGCTATTACGACCAGTCGCATTTTATCCGGGATTTTAAAGCGGTGATCGGTAAAACGCCGGAGGTTTATATGAAGGAACGATAACCTGAAGGAGGTTAACCATGTATACGATACAGGCGATCGGAATGGTCCATAACGAAAGAAAGGCGATTCAGGATGATTACTGGGGGAATGTCATCTCGGAGATCAAGCTGGGCGAAGCATGGGATGAAAGCTCCCTGGATGGGATTGAAACGTTCAGCCACCTTGAAATCATCTACGTATTCCATCTCGTCCAGGACGACAGCATCCAGTACGCGGCGAGACATCCGCGAAATAATCCGAGCTTTCCCAAGGTCGGTATCTTCGCCCAGCGGGGCAAGAACCGTCCCAACAGATTAGGAGCCACCATGGTGGAGTTGGTAAGCAGAGAGGGCAGGTCCCTTTTCGTAAAAGGGCTGGATGCCATAGACGGGACTCCCGTCGTTGACATCAAACCTGTCATGGAGGAGTTTTTGCCGAAGACGCAGACCAAGCAGCCCGAATGGGCTACGGACATCATGTCCCGTTACTGGGAATAAGGATGAAGTACTTTATCCAATAACAAACAGCGCTGGCATGCCCTGTCCTTCGACTTTTTAAGGACTTGCTTGGTCAGCGCTGTTTCTATGGATCATCCCGTTGGGTTTTGAATCGGGATCGGCAGACTTATTTCGACCGAAGTTCCCCGCTCTTCCTCGCTCTGGATGACTATCCGGCCATTGTGGCTTTCCATAATCCGTTGGACGATCATAATGCCAAGGCCATTGCCGTCCGGCTTGGTCGTATGAAAAGGCTCCCCGATCCGCTGAAGCACTTCGTCTGTCATGCCGGAGCCGTTATCCGTAAAGATCACGCGTTGATATCCTTCCTGCACATCCAGATGAATGTGAATGTTCCCGCCATGCGGCAAGGCTTCCATCGAATTCTTCAGAATATTAAGAAAAACTTGCTTAATCTGGTTCCGGTCGCATAGAATCGTAGCATTCTGCCCGATGTTTCGGGTCATCTCGATCCCGCTAAGCTCCGCCTGGATCGCAAACAAGTGGAGCACCTCTTCCAGAATTTGACCGCAGTCCTCAAGCTTAAAGACCGCAGCCTGGGGCTTGCCCAGAATCATAAATTCCCCTACCATCAGATTGGCCCGCTCCAGCTCGGACATGATCAGGTCATAGTGCCGAAGACAGGCCTCCTTATTCGCTAACTGGAGCATTCCTTTCACCGTGGTGAGCGGGTTACGCACTTCATGGGCGATGCTTACGGCAACCTGACCGGCAAACACCAGCTTTTCCGTATTCCGCAGCACTTCTTCCGTACGCTTCAACTCCGTAATATCACGAAGAAAACCTACCACCCGCATGAGCTGTCCCTCACGGTCGTAAGCAGGCTGAACATCCAGAATATAGTGATTCATGTTTCCGGATATCTCGAGCGAAAGCTCTTCTCCGATGCAGATTTGCTGCCGGTGTATCACACGCTCATAATACTCGCCAATCGGCTTAATACCAAACACCGAGCGACCCACATATTGGGTTCGTCTCCGATCACTGCCGCCTTTGTACAGCAGGTTTAAGCTGGTTTCGTTCATCTCCAGAATCTGACCCTTTGCATCGGTAATGATCACGCCATAATGATTCGTTCCGAGAAGCACCTGATTCAAGGTTTGCAGCTGCGTGTTCTGTTTGCGGGTAACCATCTCCCGTTCCAGGGAATCGGCCATCGTGCACAACAAAGCATGCAAATGCGGGTGAACAAACTCCGTGTTCGTCATTAGAGAGATCGTTCCTAGGATCGCCTTCCCACCCTCGCCGTGAAAGGGAGCCGAATAACATGCCATACGGTGAAGAATGTGATGAAAATGGTCCTCTCCTATCAACGTAAACGGCCGTTCGTACCGGAGACACAGATCAATTGAGCTTAGACCGTCTTCTTGGGAATAGCCGTTGCCCTCGGTGATACCCAAATACCGGGCTGTTTCTATGATGGTCGGGTCCCCTTCCATATCAAGAATGAATCCCTCGTTATCCGTAATCGTGATCACGACAGGGTTCCCTGATCCTGAAGAAAGGAACTTATTCACGAAAACCTGTATCACTTCGATGTATTCTTTATATTTTGCACGTCTTGCGGCCAATACTTCGTCATTCAATCGATTCGTATGTGTTGGAACCAGCTTCGGGTTCATCCCCTTGTCTATACACTGCTGCTTCGTTTGCCGAATGATCTCCTGATCGGTTATTTCACCACATCGATTATCCAAAACCACATACCCCTTTTTATCATACTGCCACTTTAATGTAACCTAACGTTTATTCTATCACTTTTATCGGCAAATGGAGCCTGCCAGTAAAACTTAATCGAATGTGAACATGGCAGTTTTCATCTTAACATTTATCAAGGTATACGAGATGAGCAGATATTTGGAAACATATTCTGATATTCTCCTCCTGTTTATGTAACTATTTACATCAAAGATCCGTTTAGGATGTAAAGGAGATGAGAATCCATGTTCAAACCCAATATGGCTTATTTGTTCCTCATGGCCGTTATATTTCTTGTAACAGCCTGTTCCAGCAATCAAGCTGAAGCCCCGGCTCCATCATCTGAGCCTCCGACAACTGCAGTGACGGACTACAACAGTACGGCGGAAAACGTATTTTCATTATATGAGAGGGAAGACATGAGTACCGAGGATAAAGTCACGAACATGCTTGCTCAATTGGAAGGCATGGACTGGACAGAATACAACCGCCTGAGCGATGGCAAAACATTGGAGACTCTAGAGCTGCTGTATACCCAGCGGTCCCTTATCAAACCCGAACATTACAGGAGCCTGTTTCTGGCAACCACCAATCTCGACGGTGCCTCTGCCGAGCAATACACCGCTATTGCAGGTGAATTGTTTACCAGAGACACGGAAGGCGTGGTTCGAGCACTCGCTGACTTGAGTGACAACGATATTAGGCAAAGCGTCGTTTCCAGTATTGCCTACCATCTTGGTTACCAGGATGTTACACAGGTGAAACAAGAGCTAGAGCAATGGCAAACGAATAAGGAGCTGGATGATCCCGAGAAGAACGTCATCGCCTCTCTTATAGCTGCACTCAACAATCCATAACACCAATCACACCCTTGCGCTGCTGCTCATATTTCGACTGGACTCAAACGGTTTCATTAATGATCTACGTCATCCGTCAGAGATAACCAACAGCACCAAAAAAGAGCCGACCCAAGATGACAGCTTGGTCGGCTCTTCGTATCGATAAAACAAGGGGAGACCCTATTGGTTCAGCAGGAACTCTTCTCCGGCAATACCTGGGGAGGTCATATGATAAGGGTCCAGAATAACCTGGATCTGTTCCTCTGTCAAAAGACCCTGCTCCAGAATGATCTCCCTGATGCTTTGGCCTGTCTTCTGCGCTTCCTTCACGAGTCTGGAGGCTACGTCATAACCCAGATGCGGGTTCAATGCCGTAATAATGCCGTAGCTGTTATCTACGAAGTACTTGCAGCGTTCCTTATTCGCCGTAAGATCGACCATCAGATTCTTGTAGAACACATCCATGCCGTTCTTCAGGATTTTGAGGGAATGCATCAAGTTGTTCGCTGCGACAGGAACCATAACGTTAAGCTCGAATTGCCCGGCTTCGCATGCCAAACTGATCGTATGGTCATTGCCGATAACCTGGAACGACACCTGGTTCATGACCTCGGCCATCACCGGATTGACCTTGCCCGGCATAATCGACGAACCCGGTTGTCTTGCCGGTACGTTCAATTCGTTCAGGCCCGCTCTCGGACCGGAAGCCATCAAACGGATATCGTTGCACATTTTCGAGAAGTTCACGGCACACACTTTGAGCGCAGCCGACAATTCCATATACGCATCGGTGTTCTGGGTGGCATCGACCAAATCTTCGGCTTGCTTCAAGGAGAAGCCTGTCTGCTCAATCAAATGCTGGACGACACTGTGCATATAGTCCGGTGTTGCATTCAGCCCCGTGCCTACCGCGGTCGCCCCCATATTAACGACTAACAAGCCTTGTGCCGCCCGTTCGATCCGGTTGATGTCACGCGTCAGAACGTTGGCATAAGCCCCGAACTCTTGTCCGAGTCGAATCGGTACCGCATCCTGCAGATGCGTGCGCCCCATCTTGATGACATCATCAAATTCCTTGGCCTTCACCTGAATCCCGGCAACCAAGGTCCGGAAAACCTCAAGCAGATCCTGCGTCAGACGGTAAGACGCGATGCGGATCGCCGTCGGGATGGCATCGTTCGTGGACTGCGACATATTAACATGATTATTAGGATTGCAGTAGAAATACTCGGCCTTCTGTTTTCCCAAAATCTCCAGCGCTCGGTTTGCCAATACCTCATTCATATTCATATTGATCGAAGTGCCTGCTCCGCCCTGGATGGAATCGACAATAAATTCGGAACGGAGATTGCCCGCGATGATCTCGTCTGCCGCCTCTATAATGGCACTGCCTATCTTTTTCGGCAGCAGGCCAAGCTCCATGTTCGCCAGGGCTGCGGCTTTCTTAACTTCGCCCAGTGCAGATATCAATTCTGCATGGATGGGTACCCCGCTGATCGGAAAGTTCTCTACCGCCCTAACCGTGTTAATGCCGTAATAGGCTTCCACAGGAAGCTGTTTTTCCCCCAGAAAATCTCTTTCAATTCGATACTGCATATCCATGGACAACATCACCATCGCCTTTTGATTATTTTGTATCATGCTTGTCACCTGTTATCATCCAGCTTGCCCGGATATATACAGAATTCTGCCTTCCCACTTGAAATCCTCTATAGCTTACGCCTTTTGTTAGAGAATATTGAATGATATGTGCGAATGCGCAAAAAAAGAGGCCTTATCTAAGTATAATTACCCAGAAAGGACCCCTCTTGCAATATTCTGATGATTCTGTTTGTAGACCATGATGGGGACACACCTGAACTAAAAGACGGCGGTCTTCCTATGCGGAGGGAAACCTACCGAGATGACAGCCCCTCCCTCCGTTCGATTCCCAGCCGTGATCAGACCTCCGCAGCGCTCCACGATGGCGCGAGCAATGGCCAGACCTAGACCGGACTCCCCGTTCTTGCCCTTCACAAACCGGTGGAATAAATATGGAAGCAGTTCCTCGGATATGCCTTCGCCATCATCGGAAACGGTGAGAAATACCCGGCCATTTTGGATACCGGCTTGAATGTATATATGCTTGCTCGCGTGCCTTGCTCCATTCGAAACGATGTTCAGCAGCGCTTGCAGCAGCTTATCCCGGTCAGCATACACCATTAACGATTCGTTATCGCCATAGGAAGGATGCACGAACAGTCCTTTTTTCACCAAGACGGGATTGACTCTTTCGATCGTTTCCTCCACGAGCTCCTTCAAATTGACCGCCGTTGCCTTAAAGATGCCATCCTCGCTGTCCAGCTTCGCGAGCAGCGTCATCTCGGTTACGATATTGGTCATGCGGCTGCTCTCACTCATAATGATATCCAGCCCTTTGCGGATCTCATCCCCTTCGAATACCCCGTCCCGAATTCCCTCCGCGTACCCGGAGATGGACATGAGCGGCGACTTCAGCTCGTGGGATGCGTTCTGGAAGAATTGCTTCTGCACATGATTGTATCGCTCCAGTTCACCCGCCATTTCGTACACGGAATCTGCAACTACGCCGATCTCTCCGCTTGCCGACACCCGCCGAACTTCGGAGAACTGTCGTTCCTTCACCTTCTTCAATTCCTCCCGCAGCAGCATGAGCGGCTTAATTAATCTCTTGGTGATGAACAAGCTTAAGATAACCATGATTACGCCCCCCACAGCAAATACGAGCATCAAACGCCCCATCAGCGCCTGCTCAATGGCCTTAATCTTGCTGATCGGAGTGATCAGTGTCATCGTCCCTTGGGGAACCGCCGTCACCTCGGTGAGGAATTGGCCGCTCCCCGCTGCGGATGAGTACGAAGCCACATAGTCCGGACGGATCGCCTGACTTACCATGAACTGGGCGGAGGGAGTTACCGGACTCGAGCTGACCACATTCCCTTCGTTATCCTGGATGATTACGCCTACTTCCGCAACCTGTGCCGAGGTCAAGCCGCTAACCGCCAAAGGCGCACTCTCTATAGGGATGCTCTGGGCGGCGGCAGTTTCGAGTTTTGCCGTCAGCTCAGCCCCTATGGTCTGCATGTCCTTTCTCTGCGTCCCGATAAAATGGTCCATCAGCACATAATGAATCACAACCGCCGACACGGAAAGCACAAGTATTAACGACAAGGCAAACGCAAGATTGATCTGATGCACCAGCTTCATATCGATGATTCCTCCCCATCCGCTCTCATTCGGTATCCATGCCCCCAGATGGCCTCGATCGGCAGCTGCTCCACCTTCTTGCGAAGCCGTTTAATGAGATGATCGACCGCACGGTCACTTCCAAAATAGTCGTCACCCCATACGGAGGTTAGCAGCTCATCCCTTGTAAACGCACGGTTCGGATGCTCGGCAAACACTTTCAGCATCTCGAATTCTTTGTTGGTCATATCCACTTCTTCCCCATCCCAGAACACGCGCCGCTCCTCAAGCATTAACTGAAGCCGCCCATTGCTAAGCTCCGGGGAAACTGCCGCAAGCCGCGGAACACGATCCTCATGATGGAATTTGTACCATCGGTTCAGTTGTCGTTTGATTCGGGCAACCAGCTCGCGGGGACTGAATGGCTTGACCATGTAGTCATCGCTTCCCAGTTCTAGCCCCAGTATTTTATCCACTTCGCTATCCTTGGCAGAGATCATGATGATCGGGACTTCGGCCTCTGCACGGATCCGTCGGCACAATTCGAAGCCGTCCATGCCGGGCAGCATAATATCCAGCACCCACATATCCGGCGGATTCGTTCTCCACATCTCCCAGCCCTCCTCTGCCGTGCCAAGGCCCACCGTCTTGTAGCCCTCCTTACGCAAATAGGCTTCCACCAAGTTTCGTATATGCTGATCATCGTCAACTACGGCGATGAGATAATTTTGGTTCATATATATAGACCTCCGGGCTTCATCTCCTCTCAGTATACCAAGCTGTAGGAAGATGAAGGGGATTGCCATTATTTTTCCACAAATACACCAATGTTCTGCCAATGCTGACTCGTACACTGGGTACTGTAAGACAAACCAACCCCACAAGGAGTGTTAAACGATGAAACACAAACTGTTTGGCAAGCTCGCCCTGTCCGCCGCCCTGCTTGGAACGGCAGCCGTCCCCGTACATGCATCAGGAGCTGACACAAGTGATGTAACAAAACAACCAGGCAAAAGCGCACCTATACAAGCCGCCACTACCATCTCCATTCTGCCGAACCCGCTGGAATTGGCAGAGAGATATGCGCCGGAAACGGTACAGGATTGGAAAGAAACGCTTGAGAAGTACGGCAAGCTTGCCGGAGCCGAGGGAAACTTCTTCTTCTCGGAGGCTGCAGCTGTCGACGCAGACAACGGTGATGCACAGCCGGGTACGGGAAATGGCGAATTCGGAATTGCAATTGCCGTAGAGGCTACTCCGGCTGTAGATATCAACGGATCCCCGGGCAGCGGGGATATCAAGGAATTCAAAGCGATCCAGATCAAGGAGTTTACTCCACTAGAAGGTACGGCAATAGAAGTAGCCGAAGCTGTTAAATCCGATGCCGGCGTAGTGAAACAACACGTGGTCCATGGCGAGGCAGCAGGTTTGGAGGCAGTGAAGATCAGCGATGCAGCAAATTTGGAAGGTGTGAAAATCAGTGATGAAGATCTGGCTTTCATCCATGCCCGAATCAACCTCTTCAAAGCCGTAGGTTCCAAGGACTCGGATGCCATTAAAGAGGCATTGGCGAAGCTGCTGGACCAATACAAGGAGCAGATCGCTAAGCTGGAAGCTGAAGCGAAGTAAACTTATACGTCAGCAGCATCTAGCATCTGTCGGCGAAAGCCAATCGTACTTAACAAACAAGCCCTGCCGGTGCCGCGGCAGGGCTTGTTTTGGCATCGACTTACGTTTTTTTGGCCATTGCCTTCATCAGCTTCATGGCCGAGCGCACACGAGGCTTCTTCAAATGCTCCTCTACATAACGGTAATCCGTCAGGATCACCTTGGCATCCCGCAGTCCGTAAGCAAAATCGTCATCGAACAGCAGCCGGTACTCCCATACCCGCTTCTCCCAATGCGGGATATTCGCCAGCATCCATTCATCTTCCGCTCCGGGATGGACGTAGGTTTCACTGACCCCTTCAGGGAGTCTGTACAGCTTATCAATCAGCGATTGCTTGAAACTCTCATAGGTCTCTCCCTCAACAACGGGAAACGGATGAGAGAGCAGATAATCCGGGATCGGCACGCCAAACGTGTCGGCAAGGCCTGAAGCGAGCGCGACCGGACGCTCGATATTCGGCAGCGAGCTGAGCAGCGGATCCTCCGGATAGATATAGCGGAATAGTCGCGCGGGGAGGCGCCAACGCGAAGTCTTCCACAGCATCTGCGGAATGAGACTTCGCCCCGTTTCCATCCCATACAGGCTGCCCATGTGATTATCCACATGGCTGATGCGGATGCCCGCCTTGCTCGCCAGCCGGTACTGTGCCTCCAGCTCTTTTAATACGGCACCCGTCTCTGCCCCTCGCTCAAACTCCTGAACGGTCCGGTATTGATGGCCGCTGGCATCATGAAGGGAGGAATGCCCTGTTAAGCTGCTCCATCGCAGAGCCTCAAATTCGCTCGTCATGGTGAGGTGCAGCCCCACATTCGGTTGGCGTCGGCGTGCCGCCCAGGAGGCCGCCTCTTCAAAGCCGGGAGCCACGGTCATAATGGTTGCCGAAGAGACTTTGTTCTCCTCCAGCAGATGCCGGATCGCCTCATTCATGGCCTTGCTCTGCCCGAAATCGTCACAGTTGATGATCAGTCTTCGCTCCATGGTCGTGCCCGCCTCCTATGGTTTTTGAGAATTCGATTTTGGTTGCAAACGATAACAGGAAGGAAATCGCCAGCAAGCACAATGGAACGACACTAATCAAATACCTGAAAGTCGACTCCGGATCGCTCCCCGGATTGTCACCGCTTTCATACCCGAATACCATGCCTACCACAAAAAATGCCAGGGCTGAGATCAATCCGCTGGAACGCGTAATAAACCCGCTGACAGCCGTATAGATCCCCTCTCTGCGCAGCCCCGTCCGCTCCGCATCTTCGTCGATGATGTTGCCGCTCACCATGGCCGGCGTTACCAGAAATCCCGCAAGACCGAATCCCACGCCGATGCCTGCCAGAATCCCGCTGATCAGATCATAGCCAAACCACAGAGGGATGACGGATAACCCATATACTCCTAGCGACAAACGCCATGCCTTTACGCCGTCCATCCGGCGGATTATCCAGTACCAGACGAATACCAGCGGAATGACCGATACAAACACGGCTGCCAGCAGAATAGATACTTGATTATCCGGGATATCGAGCACATATTTTGCGTAAAAAGGAATCGTCGAGCTTATTAGTCCATTTACCGTCTGGGCAAACGAATTGGAGATGTTAAACACCCAGAACTTCTTGTTGCGCAAGGTTTCGCGAAATGCTTGGACAAGCTTCAGCGGCTCGCTGGCGCTGTACGTCTCCTGCTCCCGGACGCTCATCATGCAGAGGAACATGAACACGCCGAACAGCAGCCCGTACAGAATCGCCATACTCGAAAATCCCATGGCGTCATAAATAATCGGGGTCAGCGCGGTACCGATCAATAACGCCACAACCTGGTAGCCCTGCTGGATGGCCGAGGCTTTCGCCCGGATGCGGTCTCCGCGGAACAGCTCAGGGAACAGCGCTCCATAATTGACCCATAATACGGTCGCTACCGCTTCATACAGGATAAGCGCGACTAAGAACCACATGAACAGTCCGTTCTCAGACAATCCTTCCGGCGGCGAGAACACCAGCACGAAGGTCAGCATGAACAGCGGAATGGCGCCGAATACCCACGGCCTCCGTCGCCCCAGCCGGGTCTTCGTACGGTCGGACCAATACCCCATCAGCGGATTGTTAACCGCATCCCAGATCAGGAATACGGTTCGTGCCAGGGATGCCAGCCCTATGCCAAGACCCAATGTATCCACGTAAAAAAAGATGTAAAAGGAGCTGAACGCCTGGCTCGGAACCATCATGGCAAACATGCCAAGCGAATATGAATACGGCGAATTCACCCAACTGCGCTTCATCCGTTTCCCTCCATCCGTCATGGACGATTTTGTTGTACAGTATTCTGCGCATGGCACGAATATACCTGCTCCTGCCGGAGTTAGAGGGATTTCCATTATTGAGCTACGCCAAACCATACTGCAACCGTACGATAAGATGATCTTCCAATTCAGTAACGATGAAAAAAGCCTGGCGTTATCCGCCAGGCTTTTTGTTTATGTTTACATTTCTTATTGAAGAACGATTTTGATCGCATGGCCGATCGGCGGCAGGCTCTTGGTGAGCACCGGGCTGTAGTAACCGATAATCTCTGCATCGGCAGTCAAATCGCTTGCTATCAAGGTTTTACCGTCTTTATTCACGACAACCGTCTCAGCCGTCAAATTCAGGACGACTTCATTCGGCGATGGTTTCGTTAATCCTTTACCCTTAATCGTTACGCGCAGATTGCCGCCATCGGCATTGATGTCTGTGATGGCACCGGCTGTAGCGAGCTGCTCCGTCTCTTCCTTGTCCGACTTCACGCTGATTTCATAAGCATAGGTCTGCGGAGGCAGGCTCATGGTCATCGCCAGGCTGTGAACGGCTTCAATCTCCATCCCCTTCGCAAGATCCTTAAACTTGATGCCCTTGCCTTCTTCATCGCGGATAACGGTGTTCTGATCCACGTTCAGAAGGATTCCTTCCGTTCCCGTTCCATTTATGTGAACGGCTTGGCGATCTTCGTTATTGATAATTTCGGTGATTTTGCCAGTTACGGTTTCCTTCTTCACTTCCTCTTCAGACGAGATGCTCACTTTCGTGCCATCGGTCGAGACGTTGGCATGGAGCACCTCGCTGAAGAAGTTAGCCGGAACATAAAGCGTGCCATTCACATTCGCCGGCGCAGCGCCGAGGGACTTGTACATTTTGTTAACCGCATACTGGTCTTTGCCTGTTTTCACGAGGGTCCAGATCGGGGATCCCGGTTTCGTCAGCTCCGCAGAGCGGGCCTCTTGATTCCAGCCCAGTTCAAATCCGAGCGCCTCGGATACGCTCCGCAGCGGGATCATGACCTGCTTCGCATCGGCGTTCATATAACCGACACCAGCCACTTGCTTACCGTTAACCAGAACTCCATAATCCATTACGGCCGAAATTACGACCGGTTTCTGTTCCTGGCTATCACCTGCCTGGGGTGCCGCATAAGCCGCTGCGCCACCGGAGACAGCGATGGCCGCAACCATCAGTGTCGCTGCTTGCTTCTTCCATTGTTTGTTCATGCTCATCATCCTTTCTAGGTGCCTTAAATTATCATGTACTACTATACTGACGGGCGTATTTGCCAAATGTTGCAATGGATTGATAAGAGAATGTGGAAGATAGCACGCAAAAAGGCCGTTCCGGGTTAGACTTATCAAGTCTTCCGAAACGGCCTCTATTATCTGACTTAGCGATGGATAAACAGCGGGTCAACAAAGCTTCTGCAATACTCCTCCGCTATCTGCTCCGCGCTGTATCCCATATCACGCATGTATAGAATGATATCCGCGCGCGGCAGAGATGCGAGCATCACAGAGGTAAACTGAGGGTCAAGCGGCATCAGTACTCCCTGCTCCGCCGCACGCTCCAGCAGACGCTTGATCTGAAACCGCAAAAACGTGAAGGGCGGGTTCTCACACATAATGTTCTTGGTGTCCTCCAGCCGGTCAGAGGTCAGCATCACCCTTAACCACTCCAAGTCTTCATTGAAATGCAGAATGACCTTCGTCATCACCGTCCGCAGCCGATGAGCCACCGGTTCACCTTCGCTGCTCTGAAGGTAAACCTCCAGCCCCTCCATAAACCGATCGATCTTGGCTTCCATCAGCGTAAAGCAAATCTTGCTCTTGCTGGGGTAGCGGCGGTACAAGGTGCCTTGCCCGATCCCGGCTGTTTTTGCCACTTGATGCATGGAGACGTCCTCGACTCCGTATTTATTAAATAAAGCCTGAGCCGTATCCAAAATCTTTTGACCCAACTCGTCATTCTCTTTCGGCAATGCACGCATCCCTTTCTAATTTGAACACACGGGAACCTTATGCAGCAGACTGTTCTTCTTCAACGGGTGAAGTTGTGCGTTTAACAAATAACCCCAGTACTAAAGCGATGATTGCAAGAACAAGCCCGATTACGAAAGCATTATGAAGACCGGCAACCATGCTCTCTACCGGATTGAGATCCCCGGTTGTTTCAACGTAATTTTTAGCACCTGCTGTCATGATGCTGATAAAGAGGGCCATACCTACGGCTCCTGCTACCTGCTGCAGTGTATTCATGATGGCTGTTCCATGCGGATACAGCAAGCGCGGCAGCTGATTCAAGGCTGTAGTCTGGGCCGGCATCATAACCATCGAAATCCCTATCATCATCATAACATGAAGGAAGATAACATAACCACCGGTCCATGAAGCGTCGATGCGCGAGAACAGGAAGATAGCGATACTCAAGAGAGCAAGACCAGGGATAATCAGAACTCTCGGTCCGAATTTATCGAACAGCTTCCCTGTAATCGGCGCCATCAATCCGTTGATGATACCACCAGGCATCATGACCAGGCCTGCCGCAAGCGCAGTTAAGCCCAATGCGTTCTGCAGGAACAATGGCAGCATAATCATGGTGGAGAACATGCTCATCATCAGTACCAGCATTAATACGGTTACGAGTGAGAACATCGGGAATCTGAATGTACGCAGATCCAGCATCGGTTCCTTCATCTTCAGTTGGCGCCATACAAAGAACAGCAGGCTGATGGCCCCTGCCACAATGCACCATATCACCTTGGGATCAGACCAGGTGCCTTCTCCGGCGCTGCTGAATCCATATACGATACCCCCGAAACCGATAGTAGACAGAATAATCGAAATATAATCGACCTTCGGCTTGGTCAGTACGGATACGTTCTTCAGGAAAACCGCAGCAAATATAATGGAGAACGCAGCCAATGGAATGACCAGATAGAACAACCAGCGCCAGTTCAGCGCGTCCACGATCAAGCCCGAAAGCGTCGGTCCGATCGCCGGGGCCGTCATAATGACAAGACCGATCATGCCCATGGCGGCTCCGCGATTTTGAGGCGGATAAATACTAAGTATGGTGTTCATCAGAACCGGCAGCATGAGCCCCGTTCCGACCGCTTGCAGGATACGCCCTACCAGCAGCACCCCGAATACCGGTGAGAAGCCGCAAATTATCGTACCTATAAGAAATAGCGTCATGGCGCCTATAAACATCTGTCTTGTCGTGAACCACAGCTGCAGCAGCGCCGTGACCGGCACCAGAATACCCACAACCAGCATATAGGATGTTGAAAGCCACTGAACCGTCGACTCTCCAATACCAAACTGCTCCATCAAGCTTGGGAAAGCGATATTCAGCAGTGTCTCATTCAAGATGGAAACGAACGCGCCGATAATCAGTGCGGCAACAATCGGCCCTCTCTTTATTTTGCTTAAATCAATCTTGGCCGAACTTGGCCCCACTCCCATATCCAAGACCTTATCCTCCCTTATCTCTGTATACGGACAATTGTCCGGTCATGCGTTTTTTATTCTAACGGACAATTGTCCGCAGGTCAACTGAAAATTTTCATTAAATTTTCAAATTCGGCAATCCGAATGAAGTCCACCGCGTTGCCCGCTAGTATAAGCAGCAGAAACACGCAGGATATCAGGTATTTAGCCCAATTAATTAAAAACAGGACCTGCCCCCGATCCACGACCAAGGACACATCCTTTGATACTTACACCTGCCGACTTCAGGGACCGTCAACGGGCGTTTCCCCTAACCTTATAAATGCAGACGACGCTTTGTACATGTCATCACAGCAAGCGCATCAGTTTTCTGGAGCCGTTACGCGTTCAGCGCAATCTTCTCCTTGTATACTCTGGCCCAGCCCTCCAGATTGTTCGTAACGATCAAGAGCTCAGGGTATTGGGCAAGAGATGCCAGTACATCCTCATCGTCCGGCGTCCAGACAATGAGCTGGATGCCACGGTTGCGCGCCTCCTCCATAAATGAGGGAGTCACGTACACATATTTGACGGACACATAACGAGCCCCGATCTTCTCCAGATAAGGGAACACCGATGGCGTAGCTCCATATATCACAAGGCCCAGCTCAATGTCAGGATCCAGGGAGCGTGCCCGTTCAATGGAATAATGATCGAAGGAGGTGAGGAACACCTGCTTCTCCATGCCCGTATCCTTAATCACGTCAATGACCTTCTGTTCCAGGCCGGGGTAGGTATCCCCCATCTGCTTCAGCTCAATGTCAACGATCATCCGATCCTTGGCAAAACGCAGTGCTTCCTCCAGCGTGGGAATCACTTCTCCTGAACCTGCATCCAGCTTGCGTATTTCCTCCAGCGTGAAGTCATTGATTGCCCCTGTTCCGTTGGTCGTCCGGTTTACCGTCGCATCATGAATCACAACGGGGACGCCGTCCTTTGTCAGCTGGACATCCAGCTCCAAGTGCGAGAAGCCAAGCTCCAATGCTTTCTGAAAGCCCAGCATCGTGTTCTCCGGGTATTTCAGCGGATACCCTCTATGAGCCAATCCACGTACTTCCATGTGCAATTCCTCCATATCTAGTCGATTGATGGCCTCGATCACGTCAGTATCTTATGGTAACGGACTGACTTACGTAATCGGGGTACTATTTGAAGCTCTATAGGACTGTTCGCCATGAACTTTCCGATCCCTGCTGTCTGCAGCAGATCATAACCCTTCAGGAGAAAACAAAGAGACGGCATGGCGGTGTATCCTTACCCACCGTTTCCACACCGTCTAGAATGCCTGCTTAATCACGGTTATACGGTTATTTAAAAGTCGAATTCGCCATCGCGGCCACGATATGCTTCTGCATGACCGTAAAGACCAGCACGATCGGAATAATCGCCATGACGCTGGACGCCATAATGACATTGAAGAACATGGCTTCATTTCCGGCGATGGAATCCCGCAGCATCGCAATGCCTACCGTAAGTACGCGCATGTCGTTGTTGTTGGTCATGATCAGCGGCCAGAAATACGAGTTCCAGGACGATATGAAGATCAACACGCCCATGGTGACGATCGTCGGCATCGCCATCGGGAACAACAGCTTGTACAGAATGGAGAACCGACCGGCTCCATCCACGCGTGCCGCTTCCAGCACGTCGTTGTTAATCGATTTGAACGCCTGCCTGAGCAGGAATATCGCATAGGCGGACGCCCCGTGAGGAACGATGAGCGCCCAGAAGGTGTTCAGCCAATCGAGCTTGGACATCATGACGTACACAGGAACAAAAATTACCTGTTCCGGCACGATTAATGCGGCAAGCACCAACAGGAACAGCGCGTCACGTCCCCAGAACTTCCCCTTCGCGAATGCATAAGCAGCCATGAGCGCCACGTTCAACTGCAGGATAATAGTTCCCACTGCCATGAGCAAGGTATTGCCGAAGAACCGGGCGTAAGGGATAACCCGGAAGGCTTCGGCAAAGTTCTGCCAGGCAAAGGTTTCCGGCCAGAATGTAGGAACGGCCATCCGCATCTCGGACTGCGTCTTGAGCGCGCTGATCAGCAGCCAATACACCGGAAAGAACATGACGAGGGTCACAATCACGGCTCCGATAATGCGGAGCGTCATCATGGTCTTTCGGTTCTTAGCGGATCCAGCCATATAATTATCCTTCATAGTGCACCTTCTTCCTGCTGACCACCCATTGTACCAATGTTAACAGCAATATGATTACAAACAGAATCATGACAAGCGCCGAGGCTCTTCCTGTTTTGAATTCATCAAAGGCCATCGTGTAGATCCAGTACACAATCGCATTCGTTGCCTTAAGTGGACCGCCGTCCGTCATGACGTCGATTGACTGGAACACCTGCATGGAGGAGATAAAGCTGGTGATGACCAAAAACAGAGTCATAGGCGACAAGAGCGGCAGCGTAATGTTGCAGAACTGCCGGAACTTGCTGGCTCCATCAATCGAAGCAGCCTCATAATACTCGGCCGGAATCCCGCGCATGCCTGCAATAAAGAGGATCATTGCAAAGCCGACACCCTTCCAGACCGAAACGGCAACCAGCGCCGGCAATGCCGTCGAAGGGTTGGTCAGCCATTCGACCGGGTCCATGCCGAACCAGGAGACAACGGAATTTAGCAGCCCGTATTGCCCGTTGTATATCCAGGTAAATACCATGGCGGCGACAACCATCGAGACATAATACGGCATAAAGATAACGCCGCGCATGAAACCGAACAACCGTGAGGATGACACGTTGAGCAGCAGCGCCAACAGCAGCCCGATGACAAGCGTGAATGCAACGTCCATGACGGTATACAGGAATGTGACCTTCAAGGAATGATAGAAATCCGGGTTCGTCAGCAAGCGCGTATAGTTATCGACACCTACGAACTTCTTCACGGGCCGCGTCATGTTCCAGTTCGTAAAGCTGATGTACACGGAATAGCCCAGGGGATAATACAGAAACACGCCCATGAATAACAACGCCGGAACCGCGAACGAAAAGTCCTTCCACTTCTCGATCAACGTATGGGACATCCGTTTAGAGACCGAAGCGGTCGCCCGATTGGACGCCGCCTTTGTCACTTGTTTATTGGTCTCCATAGGCATCACTCATAGTCAGCCAGAATATCGTTGATCTTCTTGGCTGCATCCTGCATAAGTGGTGTCGGATCTTTTTTGTTCAGCACCATTTCCCCTACGACTTCTTTGTAAACTTCGCTGAATTCAGGGTAAGCCGGGTGCTGCAGGCGCGGCGTTACTTCGTCGAAGTGCTCGTATACCGCTCTGTATTGCGGCCATCTTTCGAAATATTGATCTCCTTCTTCAGACTCGATTGCGGATTTTCTTGTCGGCAGGTATCCAACGGATTCAGCCCACTTAATGTTATGCTCAGCCGAAGTCATGAACTCGATAAATTTCCAAGCCGCTTCTTTCTCCAAATCCTCAGCACCGTCCATCATGACGATGCCTGCGCCGCCAATGTTGGAGGTACGGACTTTATCGCCAGGGATAAAAGACACACCAACCTCAAAGTCCGCGTTCTCGCGGTACATCTTCAACATCGCGGAAGTGTGCTGTACCATAGCGATTTCGCCGTTCAGGAACATTTGTCGCATATTATCAGAGGCTCCTTTACCGAAGCCCATATGCATGCTGCCGTCATTTTGCCACTTGTAGAAGTTCTGGAGGTAACGGAGAGAATCTTCGGTCTCGACAGCCGAAGCACTCAGGTCCTCCGTCAGAATTTGACCGCCTCCGTTCATGTTCCACGGGTCATAGTACCATGTGTCCCAACCCGGAACAGAGAAGGCATAACGCGTCGTTTTGTCGCCTTCCTTTTTCGTTACCTTCGCATTAAAGTCCTCAATCTCGTCCCACTTCTGCGGCGGTTCTACGCCCAGCTCGTCCAGCATCGTTTTGTTGTAAACGAATACGCTGGTGCTGACGATCAGAGGGAATCCGTATTGTTTGCCGTTGTATGCGTAAGCATTCAACATCCCTTTAGCGAAATCGTCCATCTTCACTTCGTCGCGCTTGATCCACGGACCCAAATCGGCAAAAACGCCGCTGTCCGCAAAGTTGGCGAGCGATGATACCTCGACATTGGTAACCGCCGGCACATCGTTAGCAGCGACCGCCGCGGACAATTTTTTGTGAAGATCAGGATAGCCGCCCTGGAACACCGGCTCTACCGTAATATGCGGGTACTTCTTCTGGAACTCTGCGATCATGTAGTTCAAGCCTTCCAGCTGGGCATCCGCGTGGGCATGCCAGTACTGGATTTTGACAGGCGTTGTATCATTCTTCATATCCATCGAAGCGGCTTCCACATCGTCAAGCGAAACCTCTCCTCCGGCACTTTCACTTCCACCGCCGCCTCCGCAAGCCGTGGTAATAACCATAAATATGGTCAGTAACATTAACAACCATGATTTCTTTTTCATAGATGATCTATTGTCCCCTTTCGAATCTACTCATCATTCATCTTCATCACTGCAGTCCATCCAATCAACCCGTCTACCCCTTAAAAAGCGCACAAAAATAGAGACGTCAAAAAGAGCGCAACCTAAGAGCCACCACCTCCTATAAAAGCTAAAGTAGCTGCTACTCGGGTTATCTCATCGTCTCCACCCCTAGCAAATATGTAATTATAGTTAATCCATCACCGTACAGGGAACCTTACGTCCAAAAACGCGTATCTCCTGTAGATACGAGGTCTGCACCGTTTGCCAGCGCCTCATCGATTTCTTCCTCGCTTCGTAAAAAACCTCCCACAATAAGCGGACAGTGAATCTCCTTCTTCAGGTCGCGGATTACGCGGGGCATGAGTCCCGGCATTAATTCCACCTCATCCGGACGGGCTTGTCCGATCATTTTCACTGCGGTTCTTAAAGCTGTCGTATCAATGGCAAACACTCGCTGTATCGAGCTAATGCCCGCTTGGCGCGAAGCCAATACCGTATTCGTCTTCGTCGTAATGATCCCGTCGACCTTGTACGAATCGGCCAAATACTGCACCGCCGAATTATCCCGGCCAATGCCGCTTACCATCTCCAGATGAACAAACACTTTTTTGCCTGAGGAGTGAAGTCGATTCACGATATCCCTGAGTTTCAAGATATCGCCTGTCATCAGGTTCACCCGTTCCACCGTGCTGTTCACAGCCGCATCGATCTGTTCCAGCTTGGTAATCGAAGCGATTACGGGAAGACGCCGTGTCCTTTGATCTGCCATGAGTGCGTGCCCCCTTTTACCGAACACTCTTATGGTAAGGCGATAGGATCATGACAGTATTAACCATGTGTAAAATCTGTGTTAACGGCACTCGTCAAAGCTTCGAGACATCATGTATGCGCTTACCATTCAGTTAACGGATTCTGCTATATCCCTGGTTTGGTGGATTCCCCCTAGGCTTAGGATCATTCGGTTCAGAGAAGATGGGGATAGCGCTTTCACAATAACTTGCCAAGCTATTTAATATCTATCATAGAGGAATGATTTAGTCGTAGTCTATAGCGAAATTTGTATTATTTTGTCGATTTCAAAAGAATATCAATTCAATGTAACAAATATCATGGCAAAACCCTCGATTCTATGATCGCGCAACAGCTCAAAGAGCCTGCGATCACCATCTTGCAGATTTCATGTGAAATTACTGCCCTTACTTGTTCTGAAGCTGCAATCGCCCGTCCTTTTGGCACAACTGCACAGCTGGGGTCATTGAAAAACGGAATATGCTGCAGGTTGCCTTGAAAAAGCTAGACCTGCAGCTTGCCGTGTGATTAAACCTCATACGGTATTTAGTTACTTCAGATAACACCGCTGCTTACCTCTATCGAAGCGTGTAATGACGGACATCGGTATGAGAAAAGAAGTCAAAGACTCGTCGGATAACGCGCTGTGCTCGGCGCCTCGAATGCTTATAAAACCAAGGGCCTTATATGCTGAGGAGATGCATAATCATCTTAAGAGTCTCTGCCCTTGATGCCGTTCTGTCCGGACGGAAGGTACCGTCGCTGTACCCGTTCACGAAGCCTAATTGGACCGCCTTCAGAATCGGCTCTCTGGACCAGTCCCGTATCTTGTTCGCATCCTTAAAAGAAAGTACATCCTCGTATCCAGCCAGCGGGCCATGCACATACTCGTAAGCACGGATTATCATCGCAGCCAGCTGCGCACGGCTAATGGGACCTTGTGGATCAAAGGTGCCGTCATTCTGTCCGCTGACGATGCCGGAAGAATAAGCCGCTGCCACATCGGCGGAATACCACCGGTCCTCGGGAACGTCCCTGAAATGAGAGGAGGCCTGGGAGGGCTCCAGTTGAAGGGATCGAGCAAGAATGGAGGTCACCTCTGCACGGCTGATCGGATGCTCGGGCGCGAAATTCGTCTCCGAGATCCCCTTCACCAAGGAAGCCGCCGCGGCCCCTTCAATATAAGACGCTGCCCAGTGATCCTCCGGCACGTCCGTGAAGGTCGTTTCGTATTCCAGCGCTTGATAAACAGCCTTCGCAATCTCTTGCACCACTGGATTTCCGATAGCCTGGGCTTCGTCAAAGCCGCTGGTCGTCGTGACCTCGGTCAGTACCGAAATCGCGATTTCCCGGCCGGGCTGAAGAAAATATCCGGCATCATGGGTAACATTGGCATTCTCCCCGGTTTTATGGGCAATCGGCGCATCGGGCAGGGCCGCACCAAACTTGGTGTCCACCTCCTGGGCTTTCATCCAGTCGATGATCTGATCACGAGAGTTTTCCGACAAGAATTCGCCTGAATGAATGTTGGCAAGCAGATGGACTAAATCCTCCGCATTAATATAGTTGTCCTGCTCCGGCGTAGGGGCAGCTGCGAACATTTTGCGCCCCAGATGCATGACATCAAGGCCGAGTTCATCCAACAGAGCCTGGACCTTATTTAATCCAACCACGTCAATCAGTACGTTCGTAGCCGTATTATCCGACTGGGTGATCATCAGCCTTGCCAATCGTTCGATAGTTACATCCTGCGGAAATGTTTCCTTTTGCAAGGAGCCTGTTCCGCCAACTACATCTTCCTGCTCTACTTTCACCTTCTGTTCCAAGGTTAACCTGCCGGCGTCCACTTCCTTCATCAAAGCCGATACAAGCGCCATCTTGATGGTGCTCGCAGGCATATAGGATTGGCGAGATCCCAGGAGCAGCTCCCGGTCGTCAGACTTACCGCTTAGATCCTTCAAGCCTACAGATACCCTGATTCCCTTTTCTTCAGCTTCTTGAATGATGGGATTTACGGCTAACGACAAGGCCGGCCATGCGTCCGCCGATACGGATTCAGCCGGCGTATCCAGCAAGTAGTTATACACCGCCTTGGCCGCGCGCTGCACAACCGGGTTGCCCAGTTCCTGGGCTTTGCCCGCATCCTCCGGCTTGTTGACTTTGGTTAATACCGTGACGGCAACCTCGCGTCCGGGTACGAGAAAATATCCGATGTCATGGCTCACATCGCCCAGTTCCCCCGTTTTGTGGGCAATCGGCTTGCCGGGCAGCGCTGCGCCGAATTTGGTCTTCACTTCCTGCGCCTTCATCCAGGCCAGGATCTGATCCCGCGATTGGGCAGATACGATCTCACCAGTATAGATTCTCTCCAGCAGCGTCAGCAACTCCTCCCCGTTGACATAATTATCAGCAGCAGGGGATTTTGCGGGCGTCATCATTTTCCGGCCCAGCTGCATGGTTTTAAATCCCTGTTCATCTATGAAAGCATTAATACGCTCGAACCCAAGGAGATCAATCAGGGCATTGGTTGCCGTATTATCGGATTGCGTAATCATCAGCCCTGCTAAACGCTCGATCGTGATCTCCTGAGGGAACTTTCCATCCTTGAGCGAACCGGCTCCGCCTACAACCTGCTCCGGTTTAACCTGGACGGTTTGCTCCAGCGCGTATTTCCCTGCTTCAATATCCTGCATCAGTGCTGTTACGATGGCCATTTTGATGGTGCTGGCCGCATAGTAAACATTTGATGATCCCGCCTGAATCTTCCCGCCGCCATATGTACCGCTAAGATCCTGGACTCCGACGTACAGCTCGATTCCGTCTTCCGCTGCGGCTTTCACAATGGGCCGGAGAACGGATTCCAACCGGCTCAGGTTGCCGCTTTGTCCCCCGGATGCCCAAGCTCGGGGGACTTGCCCCAAGGAGACAAACCAAGTCGTCGTTATTAGGATAATGGCAAGCGTGCTTTTGAAAAAAACTCCGGTTAATCTGGACATGCCGAATCACTCCTCATCAACGTCAATGTTAATTATATTAACATTAAAAAACGTTATATTGAGGATCATTATATATCAATGTAAATAATATTAACACTATTTAAATATATTTAATGGAATCACATTAATAATTTCGATTCTGAGTCAGATATATTAACATATAAATCTGTGAACAAACAAAACCCGAATTCCGGAAAACAGAATTCGGGTCGGGAAAGATAGAGCGCTCAAGGCTATTCGAATAACGGAACCTTCGGATCCTTCCCGTTACAGTGAACCAGCATCGCATGCAGTTGTCCTCGATGGTGATACAGATGGGCGACGATTTCAAGCAGCCATTCATACCTTGAATAGGTGACGCCCCAGTAGGAAGTTGTCTCTTGATGGAGTTCTTCTTCCGTCAAGTCTCCGAATGCCTGCTCCAAATGTGAATAGTTGCTTAACAATTCGGCCTGTATATCCTTCAGGTTATTTAGCGACACGCCCTCATAATATGCGTCCATCTCCTCTTGCGAGGCCCCGCCCGATATGTAAAAATCAGCCCGGCAGATCACTGCAATATGCTTGAGCAGCTCTCCAACGGAATGCTTGTCTTCTGTCGGTTGAACAAGTAGATCTGTTTCATCCAGCTTGTCGATTATCGCAACAACGGAAACGACCGCCACCTCGATTTGATGCAATGCGTATGTACAATAGGAATTCATAGGTTCTCTCCAATCTGGTATGTATAATAAACTAATAGCTTCAAACTCGCTTCACCATTATAGAACATACGTTCCTAATATTTCAACAAAAAACAACCTGACCTTAAAAGCTAAGAGACAGGTTGCTCCGCCATATATCGTATGACCGATCAGCCAACGAGATGAAATCCGGTTCGGTTGTATTCTCATTGATTTTGAATTTCTTCATGGGTGTTGTCGTTCTCTTCTCTTTGCTAGATATAATCGTCCTTTATCGCGCCGTCCCGCTGATCCGGAATTTTCTCGGCGTCATGCCCGTAAAATCCTTGAATAATTGCGTATAATAACTCTGGCTGCAGAACTTGAACGTAAACGCGATTTCCGATATCGACTGATTCGTGTTGGCCAGCAAATGTTTGGACTCTTCAATCTTCCGCCGATTAATAAAAGTTGTAATCGGTACGCCCGTCTCCCGCTTAAAACGATCGGACAAATAGCTCGGGTGGACTTTCAAATACTCCGCAACCCTCTGCAGGGACAGCTCCTCGAAAATATGCTCCCGGATGTAATAGATCGCCAGGTTTACAATGTGAGAGTACGACACGTCTTCCTTCTCGGAGCGAATCATCGACACAAACTGCACCAGCATCTCATATTCAAAATGAACCAGCCGCTCCACATCGGTCATTTTCTCAATCTCAAGGATCATCGTATCACTTAAATGAAAGGCAATCTCAGGGTCTACGCCGCCTTTGATTATCGCTCGTGTAAATAAGGTACAGGACGCAATCAGGGCATTCTTCTTCGACCGAAGCGGATACGTCGCAAGCACTGCCGCTTCCAGCTCGTTAATCTTACGAAGCATATCCATGGCTCTATTCTCATCGCCGAAGCGGATCGCTTCCAGCAGTTCGTGCTCATAATCAAACGGGGGATGGATAAAATTCTCGCGCAAATAATGCATACGGGAGGACAGATAAAACGGACGGTTTCCCGAGCGTGAAGGCCCTTTCATTATTTCCACACCACCTAAAAATATTGATAAAAACCTTGATATTTTAGTATAACATAACTCCGTTTGGCTCTAAAATTCAAGCATAACCATGCTAGAAAGGAAGTGTAGAACATGACCTGGAATATATCAAATCCTGATTTGTCGCAGCAAGCCCTGCTGAATATGGAAAGTATTTTTGCACTTGGAAACGGTTACTTGGGTGTACGCGGCAATTTCGAAGAAGGCTACGGAGAGAGCATGTCCACCATCCGCGGTACCTACCTGAACGCTTTCCACGACATGATTGAAATCCCTTACGGCGAGAAGCTCTTCGCCTTTCCCGATACACAGCAAAAACTCGTTAACAATATTGATGCCCAGACGGTCCTGATCTATCTAGGCGACGAAAAAGAACCTTTCCGCCTCGATCATGGAACGATCATTGCCCATGAACGCCGCTTGCATATGGACAAGGGGTATTCGGAGCGAATCGTACAGTGGAAGTCGCCCGAAGGCAAAGAGATCAAGCTGACCTTCCGCCGTCTGGTGTCCTTCAGGCACCGGGAATTGTTTGCCATCGACGTACAGATCGAGCCGGTTAATTTCAACGGTCAGGTTCGGATCGTTTCCACCGTGAACGGCAAAGTGAAGAACTACACCAATGCCAACGATCCCCGAGTAGGCGCAGGGCATGCGGAACGGATGACCGTCGTTGAGGCAGGCGTCAAGGGCAGCGATGCCTATGTCGTTGACGAGACGATGGCGTCCAAACTGCGTGCAGCTTGCGTGACCCGTCACCGTTTGGATGCCGATGCGGACATTCGGCTCGAATCCGGAACCGGAGAGGTTACCTTCACGGCTGCCCTTCCATTGACCGGACCGATCCAGTTTACGAAATACAATCTGTATACCGACAGTCTTCGTCACGGGCAAGAGATGATCGAGCGCGGCATTCAGCTGCAGGAGGAGTTGAAGGATTCTACGTTCGAGGACTTGCTTGCCGAACAGGCCGAGTATCTGAACGACTACTGGAAATCGGCCGACATCGTGATTCAGAACGATGACCGGCTCCAGGAAGGCATCCGCTTCAATCTATTCCAGCTGCTGCAATCCGCCGGTCGGGACAAGCACAGCAACATTTCCGCCAAAGGACTGAGCGGCGAAGGTTATGAAGGCCATTATTTCTGGGACACGGAAATTTACATGTTCCCGGTATTCCTGATGACGCAGCCGGACATTGCACGCCAGCTGCTGCTGTATCGCTATTCCACGCTGGAGCAGGCGAGAGACAGAGCGCGGGAAATGGGACATCGCCAAGGCGCGCTGTTCCCGTGGCGCACGATCTCCGGAACGGAATGCTCCTCCTTCTTCCCATCGGGAACGGCGCAATACCATATCAGCGCAGACATCGCTTACAGCTATATTCAATATTACCTCGCCGAACAGGACCGGGATTTCCTCTTGTCCTACGGGGCCGAGGTGCTGATCGAAACCGCCCGTCTTTGGGCCGATATCGGCCACTATTATAACGGCGCTTTCCATATCGATGAGGTGACGGGGCCGGATGAATATACCTGCTGCGTGAATAACAACTATTACACAAACGTCATGGCGAAGCATAACCTGAAATGGGCCGCCAAGAGCTGCGCCATTCTGAATTCCTATGATGCCCAAGGCTTCAAAGCCCTGTGCGACCGGCTCGGCGTAACCGCGGATGAAATTTCGGCTTGGGCGAAAGCGGCGGATGCCATGCTCCTCCCATATGATGAAGCACTTGGCATTAACCCGCAGGACGATACGTTCCTCCGCAAAGCGGTATGGGATTTCGAGAACACGCCGGAGGACAAATATCCGCTTCTGCTCAACTATCACCCGCTCACCATTTACCGTTATCAAGTGTGTAAACAAGCGGATACGGTGCTCGCCCACTTCCTGCTGGAAGACGAGCAAAGCTTGGAAACGATCCAGCGTTCCTATGATTACTACGAAGGCATCACGACGCATGATTCGTCGCTGTCTTCCTGCATCTTCAGCATCATGGCCTCGAAGGTCGGGAATATGGACAAAGCCTATGAGTATTTCATCGAGACGGCACGCCTGGACCTGGACAATACGCACGGCAACACGAAGGACGGCCTGCATATGGCCAACATGGGCGGCACCTGGATGTCCATCGTCTACGGCTTTGCCGGCATGCGCCTGAAGGAAAGCGGACTATCCCTCTCCCCGGCCATTCCGAAGGACTGGGAGAAGTATGCGTTCCGCCTGAACTTCCGCGGCCGCCTCATCGGCGTATCCATCGAGAAGGACGGTGTGGCCTTGGAGATCGTCGAAGGCGAATCCATCGAGATCAAGCTGTACGACGAGGCCGTAACGCTTGAAGCCGGGAAACCTGTGAAGCATGCTTGGCAGAGCAGATAACGATGTTTAGGCCATGAGGCGATTGCCCTCCCTATGCGCAGGGCCTCACTCCCGGTTTACAAGGACAACGATCGATCGACAAATTTCCTGGAAAACAGGCTACGATAAACCGTCATTTTTCTTGCGATATCAGGAAGGGCCTTATTTCGGGTTCGTACTCTCCGATATCTCAAAAAGGAGCTATACGATATGAACGAAACACGAAAGCTGAAGGCTGTCATCTTTGACTTGGACGGCGTCATTACCGATACCGCGGAGTATCATTATCAGGCATGGAAAGCCACGGCAAGCGAGCTGGGCATTCCTTTCACGAGAGAGTTCAACGAGAATCTCAAAGGGGTATCCCGCATGGATTCCCTGAAGCTCCTGTTAAGTCAGGCAGAGACGCCGGTAAACTATTCCGATGAAGAGCTGGTACAGCTGGCCGACCGCAAAAATAAGCTGTACGTCGAGCTGATCGAAACGATCACGCCTGCCGACCTGCTGCCGGGGATTACGGAGTTTGTTGCAGACATCCGGTCGGCCGACCTGAAGACCGGCATCGCGTCCGCCAGCAAGAACGCCATTGCCGTATTGACCCGGCTTGGCATCATGGATCAATTCGACGTGATTGTCGACGTGACCAAGCTGAAGAACAACAAGCCGGACCCGGAGATCTTCCTCACCGCTGCCGCAAAGCTTGGCGTAGAGCCTGCCGACTGCATCGGCGTAGAGGATGCCGCATCCGGTGTTGAAGCCATCAAGGGCGCCGGTATGTTCGCCGTCGCGATCGGCAACGCCGCGCATTTCCCTCATGCGGATATCGTGCTGCCCAGCACGGAGGAGCTAAATTTCCATGAGCTGGCGCAGACGTTTGAAGGCAGACCACAATAATAAAAAGGGTGCTCCTAAGGGAGCGCCTTTTTCGTATATTCTCCCATTTTTTGCAACCACCCTCGATCTTCGTTAGACTGTAGTTGGTAGTGAGTACAGTAACTTAGTACAGTAACTTTCCGGTATGAACGCATGAGCATCATATCGAGAATACGATAAAGGGGACTTTCCATGGAACAGGCTGTCTTGGATCAAGGGGCCGAACGATTCGGCCAAGGTTCTTATTCGCTGAAGTTACTTGGGGGATTCGATCAGAATGTATTTGAATACAACGGTGAAGACGGACGCCGCTTCATTATGAAATTCTTGGACGCGTCCAAATACCGCAAAGCCTCGATCATTCGCGAACTGACGTGGATGGCCTATCTCGCCGAGCAGGGTCTGAACATGGCCGAGTCCATTCGATCTGCACGGGATCTTCTTATCGAAGAGATCACCCACGATTCCAAGCGATACCATGTCATTGCCTTTACGAAGGCTCCCGGCAGCCCCTTAACGGATGTAACATCGGATTTTGCGATAATCAAGCAGTGGGGACGCGGGATGGGCCGTATGCATAAGCTCGGCAAAAAGGACACTACCGCTTCCTCACTCGTGCACCGAATGGCGTTTCCCCAATGGAATGATCATGTGATTTTTACCGATGCGTTCCCGGAGGCTGCAGGTGAAAGAGTTCTAGCTCAGTGGGGGCAGTATCTTAAGGAATTAGCGTCCCTCCCGCAGGATGAGGAAAGCTACGGGATTGTTCACAATGACCTTCACCATCACAACTTTCACGTACATAACGGGGAGATGATCTTTTTCGATTTCGGGGATGTCTCGTACCATTGGTTCGCCTACGATATCGCCATTGCCATCTATCATGCGGTCCAGACGGTTCCGGAAAACCGGAAAGCCGAGTTTGTGGCCCGATTCTTCGACTCGTTCTTATCCGGCTACCTTCAAGAGAATACGCTGAGTGAGGAATGGATCGAGCGAATTCCATTTTTCATCGACTTTCGTAATATCTACTCCTATGTATACTTCGCCAAATTCGTAAGTTGGAATGAGATGGATGAACGCACTCGGAAATATCTGTCAGCGATGAAAGCGGATATTGAGGAAGGCAAATCGGTTGTAAAGCTGTCTACTTAATAAGAGAAGGAAGATTGCTCTGCCATGAAACCAAAATCCAAACCTCTCCGCCGGCTCGGGTATTTGGGCCCGGGGTTGCTCCTCTCGGCCATCCTTCTATACCTGCTGTTCCTTCGCCCCACGCCTATCAAGGTGGGCGGATTTACATCCTTTACGGATGAAAACACCATGATATTTGAGGTGATCAATAACGGATTCGCCGATGTGAAGCTGCTGGACGTGCGGGTGAATACTGGCATGAGGCCTGCCAAGGCCGAGCTGGGCATCAGTTATACCCTTCATCTGGTCGGCGGCAGCGGCCTTGATGAAGATCCCGATATTGAATTCGTGGATATTTGGGAGGTGCCGCTAAAGCCCGAGCTCTTGCCGGACGAGAAGAGAGCCGCGCTCAATCAAGGTTCGCGTATTCCGCTTAATTACGGCGTCCGTCTTTATAACGATGAGCCCATCACCCAAATTGAAGTGAAATATAGGTATTTTGGGATCACTTTTACGAGAGAGATGCCGATGGGGCGATTTTTTAATAAACCTTAATCAAGGATAGCTTTCCTACGATACTATCTCCACCCAGTGGCCCCTCAACATATACAGGTAAATAAAAAACCGGGCTGCAGCAGCCCGGTTCATGATCCAGTTAAGATGACACAACATAATGATTCAAAAAATCCCGCAGTGCGGCCTCCATATCAGGCTCCCCACCGTCTTCGAGCCATGAATCCTGAAGAACAAGATAGCGGCAGGCGCTGCTCTGCAAATAGCTGTAGATGATTTGTACAGCATCGATATCTTGCCGGGTAACCTCGGCAGCATCGCATTCCGGATCCCTCGTGAAATAGCTGAGAATCAAGGCTTTGACCCTCTGCCTCAACGATTCAATGTCCGCTGTGGCAGCCACAGAGCATCGCTCGCTGTGCAGCACAACGTTCCCCTTTATCAGGAATAACTTGATCGTATCTTCGTTTAAATACTCGTAGACAACGATGCTATGATCCTCTTCAGCGAACTCGATCACATCCCGTTTACTTAAGAGCAGGTTCACCGCCTCCATGCCGTCCCTGTATTTTGCAGCCTGTTCAAAATCGAAACGCGCTGCGGCATCGAGCATGTTTCGCTCCATTTCATCATATAAACTTCGGTCGTCCCCATGAAGCAAAGCAATGAATCGATCCATGATTTCATCAAATCGCCGCGCAGTTTCGCCGCCAAGACACTTGCCAAGACAGAGGCCAATGGAATAATTCAAGCAGGGAGTATTTGCCAAAGAAGCGGCAGGTGTATGATTGCAGGCGATTTTACAGCATTCCCTAACCTTTTGCACGGCATGTTGAAGACTATGTCTGCTGGCTGTATAGGGGCCGAAAAAACGAAGCCGGTCGGAACCGCCTTCATCCAGTGTATCCGTAAATTCCAGCCATCGCCAATCTCGCTTTTGCCGCAATATGATATAACTATAACCTAGCGGATTTTTCATTTTGCGGTTATACATCGGCTTTAAGTCCTGAATGAGCCTGCATTCCAGCATGAACGCCTCAAACTCCGTGTCGGTGACGATATGCTCCAGGTCTTTGACATGCTGAACCAGCCTTTTCACTTTTGGGGAGTGCGATTTATTGTTGTAAAAATACGATTGTACTCTCTTCTTGAGACTTTTGGATTTGCCAACGTAAATGACCATTCCCCGCGAATCTCTCATAAGATATACGCCCGGCGACAGCGGCAACTCTTGTATTTTTGTTTTCATTTTGACTGTCGATCCTCTCAAACCAATCTATCAAACATGGCGTTTTCATTCACTTCCAAGATACCATATGCACACCAAAAAGCACCACAGTCACGCCAGATCCAACTCGATGAACACGGTGCCTCTATTAGGGACTAGGGCTACAGCCACTATTACCCCCTTCTCGCATAGGGCTGATTGGTTGTCGCATTCTCGCACACCACCAGCGGCCCCAAAATAACAGTTGTCCGAATAGGCGACGGCAGGCCCTGCGAAGATAGGATACCAACTCAAATGCCCTCGTATACTTTCACGACCTGCTCCGCAAACTTCTTCACCCGTTCGGCCACGAAGGCCGGCTCCACGATGTGCAAATTCGGTCCATAGCCAAGCAGCATGCCGTACAGCCAATGATTGTCCGGATACGTGACCCGAACCAGCAGCGTTCCGTCTTCCTGGACCTGCACATGCTGTAGGCCGAACGCCTCCTCCACTTGGACCCGCACCCGTGGCTGGAATCGCAGCACAAGATTCACGCCGGGCCCTGTTTCTTGGTTGCCCCATCTGGCGTCCAGCTCTGCTAACGTGACGCCCCGATCCATGAATGTCTCGATATGAATGCGCAGATCACTCATGCGGGAGATGCGGAAGGTCCGGTAATCTTCCCGAAGCCTGCAGTATGTATACAGATACCAAGCATAGCCTTTCCAGGCAAGGCCAATCGGCTCCACGGAACGTTGCTCGGCCTCGCCTGTCGTATTCGTATACAGAAACGAAGCGACCGTCCGGTTTCTCGCCGCTTGACGGAGCGTGGTGAGGATAGACTTGTCCGATATTCCCCCGCCATGCCACAGATTAGTATCGAAGAGCAGCGTATCTCCGGTCTCCTCCATCTGATACTGGTCGGCCCGTTTGACCAGCGCCTTGATTTTGGTCAGCAGCGTTTCCATCTCCTGATCATCAAGGGAGGATTGCACACCCTTGAGTGCTACTAATATAGACTGCAAATCCTCAAAGGTGACAAGCTGCCGTTCAATTCGAAACTGCTCCATAATCTCGTAGCCGCCATCCGCTCCGGTATAGGACACGATCGGAATCCCGGCGCCGTTAATGGTCTCCATATCACGATATATCGTACGTAACGATACTTCGAATTTCTCGGCCAGCACGGTGGCACTCACCCGCCGCTGGCTAAGCAGCATCATGGTAATTGCAAGCAGGCGTTCAATCTTCATCCTCTTTTGGCCTCCATTCATATGAACATGCAGAGTGTTTATTTTCCTCTTTATACGCAGTCCTTATCAGAAAAGAGTGCTCGCTAAATCTTCCCTTGTCGTTATCAATTTTGCAATATGAGCCACGTCATGGAAGTCGATCGATTTCTTTTAAGGCACTCCCGAAACCTTGACATAATGCTGTCAGGAACACCCTCATATAATAAAAACATAAGCCAACACAATAAGAGGAGGAAATAAATCATGACCCATCAAACGACATCCGGCCGTAATTTGAACACGGGGGCGGAGATCCGTCCGTTCCGCATCGACATCCCGCAGGCAGAGCTCAACAACCTGAACGCACGGCTGGATCTGACCCGCTGGCCGGACCAGCTTCCGGGCACCGGCTGGAATTACGGCGCTCCGCTTGAATTCGTCAAACCTATGGCAGACTATTGGAGAACCTCTTATGACTGGCGCAAAGCGGAAGAAGAGCTGAATGCACACCCGCAGTATTCCACCATCATCGACGGTGCCCATATTCACTTCTTCCATATCCCTTCTGCCGAACCGGAGGCTATGCCGCTCCTGCTGATCCACGGTTGGCCTGGATCTCCCGTAGAATTTCTTGACCTGATAGGACCGCTGACCGATCCAACCTCCTACGGCGGAGACGCACGGGATGCATTCCATCTGGTAATCCCATCCATCCCCGGCTTCGGTCTCTCCGGTCCAACAACCGAGGCAGGCTGGACTTCCGGCCGCACGGCTAAAGCCTTCGGCGAGCTGATGAGCCGCCTTGGTTATGAACGTTATGGCGTTCAGGGCGGCGATATGGGGGCCATTATTGCACCGGAATTGGGGCGTATTGCGGCCTCTCAAGTATCCGGCGTCCACGTGAACGCCGCCACGATGGGCTTTGTACCTTTCGGTCCGGCAGATGATGCGGTGGCCGCATCGTTCACCGATGCAGAGAATATCCGACTGGCACGGCTCGGGCAGTTCATGAGCGAACGTTTCGGTTTCAACGCCATTCAGTCCTCCCGCCCTCAGACTCTGGCGTACGGTCTGACCGATTCACCGGTTGGGCTCCTTGCATGGACATCCGAATTATTCTATGGCTTCGGGGACTATCCCGAAGCGGTTGACCGTGATCGGTTCCTAACCAATCTGATGCTGTACTGGCTGACGGGAACGGCTAATTCCTCGGCACGCATGTATTACGAAAATTCGCATGACCCTGCTGCGTGGGCGCACAAGGATCCATCCCCGACACCAGTTGGCGTCGCCGTATTCCAACAGTCCGATGTCGCTCTCCGACATGTCGGAGAGCAGAACAACAACATTGTGCACTGGAACGAATACGACAGGGGAACCCATTTCCCGGGAATCGATGCGCCGGATCTGTTAATCTCGGATGTAAGGCAATTTTTCCGGGGTCTTCGTCAATAGCTAAAGACAATAACGCACACTTATTACGAGTAATCCATAAAAAGAAAAGTCGGCTAACCAGCCTGAACAGACGGGATCCCCCGCTCCTGTTCAGGCTGTTCCAATAAGCAATCATAATCCGTCCTTTTCAACTAACTGTACATCATTATTGGAAGTTACCACATACGTATAGGTTGTTCGCATCTGCGGCCCTTCACCATGTTTCGGTTCACAATCTTGTCTGATAATGACCCTGAAGCCATTTTCGTTCTCTGTAGTTTCGATAACATGGTTCATCGTTTCTAAGCTCGCCCCGCACGTTGGTACTTTGTCCATAACCTTATCAAGCGCAGCATCGCTGTCCATACCCTGTTCTGAGGCACACCCTGATATTAGAACAACAACCATGAGCATCACGCACATCAAACGCATAACATCAACTCCCTCTATGTCATAGACGTAAATTCCCCCCATTATGTTCTATAGGTCAAATTGCCCCTACTCTTTATACTGCTTCCTGTATGCCCTCGGCGACAGCTGAACCGTCCGTTTGAACATCTTCCCGAAATGGGAGAAGTTGCTAAAGCCCGATCGCCAGGCGATATCCGTAATGGAATCATCGCTCTCCCGCAGGAGGCGCTGCGCTTCCTTAACCCGCAGCAGGTTCAGATAATCGCTAAAGGTAAACCCCGTCGTCTGCTTGAACAACCGACTGAGATAGTGCGGGCTGATTCGGAACGCCTCCGCTACCTCGGGCAGCGTTAAAACCTTCTGATAATTGTCGTTAAGATACCGGACCACCGCCTGGGTCTTCGGATGAAGAACCGGCTCCGTATCGGCCGAACGAACCGTACCCAAATGCCGGCTGCGATAGGCGAAGAGCAGCAATTCGACCGTTCGGTGCCGCAGCAGCCAGCTGCTTCCCGCTTGGGGATGGATCATCTCATTCACCATTTCGCCGACCATTCGCTCCACCGCTTCACTCGCTGGCGAAGGAAGCCTTAGAATCGGAATATCCCAGCCGAACGGCTCCTTCAGCCCTTCGGCCAGCTCAGGCGGCACGGCCAGATCAGCGAACAATTCCGAGCTTATATAGAGGACAAGGCGATCATGGTCGGGCCGGCCGCTGTCCAGCGTCTTATGAACGGCATTTCGATCCACGAAGACAAGATCACCGGCCCGAACCCTGTAAGAGCGATCCTTGATGAAGTAGATCCGCTCGCCCGATAACAGGTAGTACAGCTCATAATGATCGTGGAGATGGTCGACCGTCATCGAGAAATAGCCAATACGGCGGTCATACTCCATGTTCAAATATCCGGTGGGATCGTGGTAATCTGCTCGAAACGGCTTGGTCATGCGGCTGCCCCCTTTCCTAGGATTATAGCAAAATATGCGGCATTTGAAAGCGATTACGCATGAAATGCGGCGAAAGCAGTGCTCCCTTGTTATAGGCTAGAGCTATATTCAAGGAGGCGATAGAGATGAGAGACAAGAAACGTTATGTATTGGTCGGCACCGGCGGCCGCGCCGAATTCTTTTATGGCGCACTGGCCCAGAATTTCCGCGACAAATCCGAACTTGCTGCCTTTTGCGACATCAATCAAACCCGCATGAATTATGCGAATCAGCTGCTGCGGGAAAAATATAAATACGCCGAGGTACCTACCTACCCCGCGGACCAATTTGACCGGATGATCGAGAACGAGAAGCCTGACTTCGTCATCGTGACCAGCATCGACCGGACGCATCACAAGTACATCATTCGCGCAATGGAGCTTGGGTGCGACGTCGTGACCGAGAAGCCGATGACGATCGACGAGGAAAAATGCCAGGCCATTCTGGATGCCGCCAAGCGGACCGGACAAAACATCAGGGTCACCTTCAACTACCGTTACGCCCCACACCATACCAAGGTACGGGAATTGATCATGAACGATACCATCGGCCAGGTGACTTCGGTTCACTTCGAATGGCTGCTGAATACCCGCCACGGCGCAGACTACTTCCGGCGCTGGCACCGGGACAAGCGGAACAGCGGCGGATTGCTCGTCCATAAATCCACCCATCACTTCGACCTGGTCAACTTCTGGATCGGTTCCCATCCTGAAACCGTGTTCGCATTTGGCGATCTCATGTATTATGGTAGAGAGAATGCCGAAGCGCGGGGCGTTACGCAATTTTACAATCGTGCCACCGGCAACAAGATTGCCAAAGAGGACCCGTTCGCCCTCCATCTGGATTCGGATGCGCATCTCAAAGCCATGTACCTGGATGCCGAGCCGGAGGACGGCTACCAGCGGGATCAAAGCGTATTCGGTGACGGCATCAACATCGAGGATACGATGGGCGTCCTCGTGCGCTACCAGAACAAAGCCATTTTGACGTATTCCCTTGTCGCCTACCAGCCGTGGGAAGGCTATCGCATTTCCATCAACGGCACCAAAGGCCGGATCGAGATGAACATTATTGAACAATCCTACGTCAATTCACTGGGCGACAAAAGCCAAGAAGGCGCGTTAATCGGCAAAACGCTGCGGGTGCTTCCGATGTTCGATGCCCCTTACGAGGTTCATGTCGAAGAGAAAAAAGGGGGACATGGCGGAGGCGACCCGGTTCTCCTGAATGATCTGTTCGGGGAGCCTGTGGAGGATCCATATGCCCGTGCAGCCAACCATATCGATGGAGCGAGATCCATACTGACAGGAATTGCAGCCAACCGCGCCATCGCCACCGGCATGCCTGTACGAATCGACAATCTGGTTCGTTTCTAAGCCGTACAAGGCGGCTTCACAGCCTACAACAGAAAAAGAGAGCCGTATGTAGACGGCTCTCTTTTGTATATCTATTACAGCTTCACGATTTTACCGGTCTCTTGGGATTCGAATGCACCCAGGATCACGTTCAAGGAACGCAGTCCTTCCTCACCGGAAATGCTAGGAGGCGTGTTCGTGAGAATGGATTCAACGAAAGCGTCGATGACGCCGCTCGGAACCTGCTTCTCATTGGTTGCCATAACGCCGACCTTGTAGGTCTCCACCGTACCGTCGGTCAGCTCCACGATCACCTCGTCGCCGTTAACGGTACCGATCTTCATGGCACCCTTCTCGCACCACAATACCGTTCCGTTATCACCGGATCTGTAATGCGTCCAGCTCGCCATCAGCGTGCCCACGGCCCCGCTCTTCATGCGAACGATGCAAGTCGCGTTGTCGTCCACATCGGTTCCTTCTTTATGGACCGTACCGATGAAACCTGCCACTTCCACGATTTCATCGTTCAGCAAATATCGAATAAAGTCGGATTTGTGCACGCCGAGATCGCCCATGGCGCCCATAATCGCTTCTTCTTTGCGGAAGAACCAGCTGTCCCGTCCATCCAGGCTCCAGCTCTCCGGACCGCCGTGACCAAAGGAAGTACGGAAAGTAAGCACTTTACCGAGCTTGCCGGAATCCAGAATTTCCTTCGCTTTTACGTGCGGAGGCATGAGGCGCTGATTGTGGCCTACCATCAGGTACACCCCGTTCTTGCGGGCGGCCTCGATCATTTGCTCTCCTTCTTCAGCCGTTGTAGCCATCGGCTTCTCCACCAGCACATGAAGGCCGGCATTCGCAGCCGCGATGCTCATCGGAGCATGCAGATAGTTCGGCGTACATACGCTAACGGCGTCCAACTTCTCGTTCTTCAGCAGTTCTTGGTAGTCTGCGTAGGCTTTACCGCCATACTGAGCTGCCATCTCTTCGGCGCGTTCCTTCACCGGATCGGCAAAAGCCACCAGCTCCACGTTAGCATTGTTCGCATATTCAGGAATATGTCTGCGCTGGGCGATCGCGCCGCAGCCAAACACTGCCACTTTAATTTTACTCATCGAAAGTCTCCTTTGTGCTCATAAATTAAAATTGGTTCAGGTAGTTCTGCTTCAGCCAGTTCATGCTGTTCTCCACGCTTTGCAGCGGCGGATTCTGACATACGTCCTGCTCGACGATCAGCCATTCCGTGCCCGCATCGGATGCAGCCTGAATGACGCCCGGCAGGTTAACCGAGCCTTGGCTCAGCTCCAGCGTTTTCATGTTGCCTTCCGCATCCTTGCTGAAATCTTTCAGATGAAGCAGCGGAAGACGTCCTGCGTATTTCGGAATGTAGGAAAGCGGATCTTGTCCGGCGAATTGTACCCAGCATACATCCATCTCTACTTGCACGGATTCCGGCGTCGTTGCGGAATACATCGCATCAAAGACGAACTGGCCATCAACCTCGGCTTCGAATTCGAATGCATGGTTATGGTATCCAAAGATCAGTCCCTGCTTGCGGGCTTCGGCCCCCACTTCCTCCAGGAAGGTGAAGAGGTTCTTCCAGTCCTCGGCATCTTTACGATCTTCTTCGGCCACATATGGACACATCATATATTTAGCGCCAATGGTTTTCAGGTAATCAATTTCCTTCTGCAGATCTGCACGAAGCAGATGCAGGCCCACGTGACTGCCGATCGCTTTCAGGCCAAGCTCTTGAAGAAGCGTTTTCATTTCCTCGGCCGGAATGTCTCCGTAACCTGCGAACTCCACGCCTTCATAACCCAATTCAGCGACTTTGCGGAGCGTACCGCGGAAATCCTGTGCCGTTTCATCGCGCAGCGTATACATTTGCAAACCAATGTTCATTCTTCTCATTATAGCGCACCTCGATTCCAAAAATGAGTTACTGCTCTATCTGCTACTATCATACATGCAAATAGGCTAAAATGAACATAAACAATATTGCTGCAACATGAACTATCTGCTCATATTTTTACTGGGGGTTGTTACCATTATGGAAGCAAGGCTGCTCATCTGCGACTATTCCTATCACTTTCAGCAATTCAGCAACAGCCATCGGGGCGGCTTGACAACCTATCTGTTCCGACTCCAAACCGAAGGCTCCTGCGAAATCTACTGCAACGGCATCGAGCATCACGTGCAGGCAGGCGACCTGCTGCTGCTGAAGCCCGGCGATGAATACGAGCTGCGGGTGAAGGAAGACGGCGAGGATGGCCGGGTATCCAGCGGGGATTATTTTATATTCTGCGACGGCTCATGGATTGATGATTGGTGGAACCGCATCCCCCGCCCTGTCGTCAGTCACGTCGGGCTCGACGATTATTTGCTGGGGCTGTGGAGACAGATGCTGCTGGAGAAGCGGCGCGGCCTTGAAGGGGAAATCGGGGAACTAACCGACTACCTGCTGCGCAGTCTCTGCCTCTGCCTGGACCGCGCCATTACCGAGATCAAGCCGACCGATCGCCTTGCCTTCACTGCCCTGCGGCTGAAGCGATTCGTGGAGGAGCATGCCACCCTTACCTTCAAGCTGGAGGAGGCCGCTTCCCATGTCGGGCTAAGCTTATCCCGTGCGGTAAAGTTGTTTAAAGAGTATTACGGAAAAACCATGATCCAGTACGCTCTCGAGATCAGGCTGAACGCAGCCGTCGAGCGCATCAAATACAGCACGATGACGCTGGAGGAAATCGCGGAAACCTGCGGCTTTGCCAGCTACTCCTATTTTCACCGGGTATTCCGAGCTAACTATGGCGTATCCCCGGTTAAATTCCGGGAAACGGCAACGGTGCCGGCAAGGCCGGGACAGGAGAAAAGCCCTCGCTGATTTTTTTCTACTATAATATAAAGAAGCAGCCCATGCTCCTCCTTAAAGACAGGGGCAAGGCTGCTTTGTACTTTAGTAACTCGAAATATTCTCTAAAATGCCATTATAGAAGTAGAGATAATGGTCTGACCCATACGAGGATTCATAGACCCACATATCGGTCGTTCCCCATGAATAAATATCTTCATAATGACGATCATATAATCCCCATGACAGATAAACCATCTCGGTCGTCATTCCTGTACTGATTACGGATTCCCTGATTTTCTTCCAATATTTCTCTGGAAAATTAAATTGCTTATACGGACTAGTTGTCATGAAGCCGGATTCAAAATCGTAGGCATCCAGTTCGGCATAATACGTCCTGCCGTTATGTGTAAAGTAAACGTTCAACCAATCGCCAAGGGTTCCATCGCGTTTAATCTTGGTTATTTTCACCTGTGCCAGATTACCGACGCCGTTCGCAATGCTTCCCTGGGCATTATTTATTATCATGTTGTGCTTAAAAATCCACGCTGTCTTTCCAATGTATTTATAATAGGATTCGTAAAGATCGTTTACCGGCACCGTGACTTTATGTGTTTCGCTTTGAAGCGTCACATTCTTCAAGTAGTCATCCAGCAAATCATAATCTGCGGTAACTTTGATTTTGAAGGCATCCTTCAGCAGCTGGACTGGAATCATGAGCTTGCCCTCAACCAGTTGGACTGGCGCGGCATAAGACGTTGTCACGCCGTTGATTTTCACGTATTTGGAATCCTTTTTTGCCACCACCTTCATAGTACCCTTCCAGATGGAAACTTGCCTGGTTTTGTTGTTCATTTCGAAATTCATATCCAGTGCCTTGGTGACAGCGGCCGCCGGAACCATGGTGTTGTTCTTGAGAACCACGCCCTCTTCCTTTAACTTGGAAGCCGTGATGTTTCCCGAACTTGCTGCGGTGCCTACCCCCGGCATACTACACAGGGCAATCATGAACACCAGAAAAAACAACATCTTTTTCACAGAATAGTCCTCCAATATATGTATAATCTTCCCTCTAAGAGAATCCGGAATATTATACCATGTTTCGACAACATATATAGGTAATTTGAACCAAATTAAAAAAGCCCCGGTTTCCCGGAGCCTGCTATTCCTATATCCGAACCCTCATATATACATTCATAGCATCGCGCCGCCGGCGGCAGCAAAAACAAGTGCGAAATAAACGCCGACCCCTATCAGATGGTTGCGATTCCACTCCCGCGGCTTGATCTCGACAATGTACGGGAGCAACCACTGGAAGCTGGCGACAAACCATGCAACAGAGGCCAATCCGATAAACAGCAGCTTCTTTCCTTGCTCGTATTGGAAGGCAGGGTCCATCCCGTTAAAACGGATCAAGGAGCCGCTGGTCAAAGTACAGGCATAGGCCAACACCATAAATACGGCCACAACCAAGAGCGTGCCGATGGCCCTGAGCCCGTCCGAAGTCAGGAAATTGGCCGTCTCCCCTTCTTTCGGGAAAAGCCGATCAAAACCCGCATAATTCGTGCAGAACGTATCGATCTAATTACTCACATCCGTTGTATCATCCATCCGGGCAGCCCGCATCGGTGAGAACACGAACCAAACTCCGACTACAGCCAGTCCGGTGATAACAACGCCTAATGCTGTGCGAAATCCAAATAAATCAGCGATGAAGCCACCCAGAGGCGCTCCAATAACGATCATACTGCGGTTGATAGACCTCATGGTGGCATTCATACGCCCATGCAAGTGTGCAGGTGTGATCGTCTGCCGGTAACCCATCTCAATCGGACCTTCAATACCTAATGCTAAACCATAAAACAGTTGCCCAAACCCGATCATGAGGAAGGTCTGAATCGACAGATCACCGTTGTCAGTGGGTGGTGCCAGAACCATGAACAGGACCGCAGGTGCATACAAGAGTCTGGCAAACGTGATACTGCGTCCAATTCCAAATCGCTTGCTGACCCGGGTTGATAACGTCGTGCCTATAACAGCGCCAATCCCGGCTGATGTCATGACAAGTCCCAAGGTTGACGCATGAAACCCTAATTCGGTGAGAGCGTAAGTTACCAGCACCGTACCCAGCATACTGTTAAATAGAAACCACACATGGGTATTGAGTGCCAGCGTGCTGAGAAACGGATGCCGGTAGACCCAGCGCAATCCTTCCTTTATCAATTCAACTATGCGTTCATTCGAGGCCTTTTCCGGTATGGGCTGATGTTTAATGAAAGCCATAACCAGCCCTGAAAACAGATACGAAGCTGCGTTAACCAAGATTGCAAACGGAGCCGTAACGATGGAGACTAATAAACCGGCAGCTGCGGGGCCGCTGGTTTCCGCAACGGCTGCGCTTTGCTCCAACCGTGCATAAGCGGGCAATAACAACCTTCTCGGCACGAGTTGGGGCACAATAGATTGAGATGCAGCATCATTGAATAACGACATCGCCCCGAAGAGTATCATGATGATCATCAGAATGCCCACACTGATTCCATCGAACAATGCCAGTAGGCAAATCGCTACTAGCAAGATCCCCCGCCCCAGATCGGTCAGTACCAGGATGTTCCGACGACTGACGCGATCAATAATCACTCCCGCCACCAATCCCAGCAGCACATAAGGCAGCCACCTCGAGGAATTGATCCAGCCCACATCAACGGTGCTGCCTTCCAGATTAACCACCACCAGTACTTGGAGAGCGAGTGTGGTAATATACGTGCCAAAATATGAAATGGTGGAAGCTAGCCAGAAAAATACGTAACTCTTATTCTTGGTAAGATTCATCTCTAACCTCCAACTGAGCGCCGTATTTTTCGGATTGATTGTATTTGTAGTCACTGCTGAATGAAGTCACGAGCGCTATAACTAGTTAAATTGTAGCATATCCGTAACAGATCGAGTCGTGCTCATTCCAATTCATTCCACGATCAAACCATCCGTCGACTTATCGACAGAATGAATGTGTATGTTTCTTAACGTTCTACTCAAGGGAATTTGTTATACCGCTGCCTTTAAAAATATCAAATCCGAGTTCCTGAAGAACCCTCACGGCATCTTCAATAGGCAGCTTGGGAAGACGAAATTCCTGATCAATAACCTCTCGCAGCTCACTGAGATCGGATAGAATGCGTTTTTCTACCTTCCCGTTTGCATGCCGGATACTCAGCACATTGTCGACCAGAGACAGCGAGCGCTGCTGATCCAATTGCCACAGCTGACACCGTAACGAAGAGGTGAAGAGATCATTCGGTTGAAAATAATTTGCAATGGCCGGCTGGAAATCATCGAACTGATACGTTACCCGCGTGTCGAATGACCAAACCAATTCTGTAATCAGCCGACCATCCACATACCGATAATACGTATATGTTCCCGGTTCATCCCCTGGGCGTAATCTGATTTCAATCCCTGCATATTGGGATACTTGTTCGGGATCGGTTTCCAAACGAACGGGTTCGAAAAAAGGGGCGGAGTTTCCGCAATCCACGTACACTTCTTCTTGCCCACCCGGGATCCGAACGAGTAATCCAACATGCCCCCCGCCCAGCAGCGCATAGCGGGTTTGGAAACCAAGCTGGTTCAAGAGCTGATGAAGACTGCTGTTAATCATATAACAAGTGCCTCCCGCATTCAGCTGCCACAGCTGATCTACGAATCTCTTCTCATCCTGCTCCAATCTTCCTTTTTGATGATATTCTTGATATTGCAGCAACGTGGTAATGTTCTCGAACGGTACACGCTGATGATGTGCGGTGCAAATTTCGGTTAAATATTCCAGTGAAGCCTCCCTTATCGGGACTTGAATATATTGCAAATAATTGTTTGCCCACTCAGGCAATTGTCCTTGGCTCTGCACAATGTTCACGCTCCCTTTTCCTCAGATGTAAGGTATGCTCTTAATTTTAAACATTCCATATATCATTACGTCATACCAATGACTGCACGATCTATACAAAAATGGTCTTACCTATAGGTAAGACCATTTTCTACGACCAAAGTCTACTATTCATGTATGGTTGCATTGCTCATCGATTTCTCGTGATGCAGCAGCCACTGCTTGCGAGACAATCCTCCACCGTATCCGCCCAATTCGCCGCTCGTATTGATCACACGGTGGCATGGAATGACAATCGCGAGCTGGTTGGCTCCATTCGCTTGGGCAACGGCACGATAAGCGGTGGGCCTTCCGATTGTTGCAGCGATCTCGCCATACGAAGACGTTTGTCCGGGTGGAATCTGTTGCAACTGGTCCCAGACTTCTTTTTGGAACGGCGATCCTAACAGGAACAAGGGCGTCTTGAATTCCGTTAATTTCCCGTCAAAATACGTGCCGAGCTCAAGCTCGATCGAACGAATCGGAGCTGTGTAACCCGGAACGATTGCTGACTTGGTTCTCCGCCGAAGACGCTCAACTTCACGCTCCAAGCCCCGACGATCTACAAATTCGAGTAAATACAGCGCCTCCTCATCTGCGATGGCCATCATCGGTCCGAGACGCGTGTCGATCCATGAAGCTTTTAAGATGTTATGGTGCCCCGACCGGCTAGGCGCCGCGCCCATGATGCGGGAAAATGCATCCCTAAAGCCGCTGCTGGACTCGTAGCCGGTCGACAGCTGCGCGTCGATGACGGCATGCCCCTCCCGGATTTGCTTCAGGGCAAGTCCCATCCGCCGGGCCCGTGCATATTCAACGAAGGTCATCCCGAACCGCTTCTTGAATTGGCGCCTTGCGGTCGAAGCATCCACGGACAGCTTCTGAAAGTCCTGGTTGGTCCATCTTTTCTCCGGGTTTTCTTCCACCGCCTCGACGAGCAGCCGGACCAGGTCTGACACCTGATTGGGGTGTGATAGCGGACGGCATCGTTTACAGGGTCTGTAGGAAGCCAGCAGCGCTTCTTGAGCCGTCTTGTAAAATTCGCAATTTTCCATCTTCGGTTTCCGGGCTGGGCATGTCGGGCGGCAGAATACCCCCGTTGTTTTCACGCCAACATAAAAAACGCCCTCGTACTCCGATTTCTTTTCGAGCAGTGCCTGGTAATACTCCTGTCGATTCGCAGCTGATATCACTTGGGTTCCTCCCTCGATCTCTGTACTTACACTGTGGCTATCGCTTTCAAGCCATCCTAATCGCGCTCTTAGTGTCCTGGTGTTCCTATTATATTGGATATGCCGGGGCCGCGTAGCCGAAAATCGTGCATGAATATTTTCGAGGGGAGGCGCGCGACTTGATCATTCCTGGTTGACCTAATAATACGAAAAGCCCCTTCCGTTAACCGGAAGAGGCTTTTCTTTCGAGAATATTGATTTTCCTTGAATCGGGCGAATTAACCTTTGATGGATCCTGCCACCATACCCTTCATGATCTGCTCCTGCAAGATCAGGTAGGCCACAATCGTTGGAATGACAGCGATCGCCATCGCTCCCATCGTCAAGCTGTAATCCGTGCCGAAGCCGTCCGAGAACAAGGACAAACTGAGCGGAAGCGTCTTTAGCGCTTGCGTATTGATAAATACGAGTGCGAAGGAGAAGTCATTCCAGAATCGGAGGAATGCCAGAATCGATATCGTTGCCACGATGGGCGTACAGAGCGGAAGAATCATTCTGCCGAAGATTCCCCACCAGCCGCTGCCGTCAATCATGGCCGCTTCTTCAATCTCTCTAGGAATGGATGACATGTAGGCCATCGCCAAGAAGATCGCGATCGGCAGCTCAAACGCCGTATACGGCAGAATGAGTGCACCGTACGTGTCGAGCAGACCGATATTTTTCATCATAATAAACAAGGGCACCAGCGTACTGTGAATCGGAATCAGCAGCCCGGTCGTAAACAACACGACCACCAGCTTTTTGAACCGAAACTCGAATCTGGACAGTACATACGCCGCAAGTACACTGAGCAGGATGGTCAGAACGACGGCTGTAATCGTCACAACCGTTGAATTCAGCATCGCTCTGCCCATATTTCCAAGCTCCCATGCCCGGAATAAATTCTCTGTCATCCACTCTTTCGGCAAACCGTAAGGGTTGGTGAAGAAATCCTGATTCGATTTAAACGCGCTCGTAAAAAGCCAGTACAAGGGATAGAGCGTAAGAATCGCATACACAATCAGCAGCAATTTTACGAACCCGGTTAACCCCTTCGTGATGACGCGTTTCCCTGAGGCACTTCCGGTCCCGGTCGTCTGTAAATTCACATCGCTCCCTCCTTCATTTTAACTTGACTTTCTGCGCGTTGCGAAATAGTTAAGTGCGATAAGAATGGCGCTGACGATCATAATCATCGTGGAAACGGCGGAGCCGTAACCGTAACGGTACACGCTGAACGTGCTGTTGTACATATAGGTGGCAAGCAGCTCGGTCGATTGCGCCGGTCCGCCGCCCGTCATGACGATAACATGATCAAAAGCTTTCAGGCTTCCCGAGATACAGAGCACAATGGTTACGACAACCGTGCTCCAGATCATCGGCAGCGTGATTTGCATCAGCTTGTTCCAGCCGGAGGACCCATCGATTTTGGCCGCATCATGGATCTCCGGTGAGATATTTTGCAGCGCTGCGATAAAGATGACCAGATAAGGGCCGATGTTCGCCCAGTTAATCGGGATCGATATCGCCAGCATATTGACTTTGGGATCGGACAGCCAGGCACGGGTCCATGACTCCAGACCGAGCATCTCCAGCACATAGTTAGCGATCCCGAACTGAGGATGGTAAATGTAACCCCAGATGAGACCGACAACAACCGTGGAGAGAACCATCGGCATGAATACGGCAGACCGGATGAACCTGGAGAAGAACGAATTCTTGAACAATACAATGGCCAGAATCAACGCGATTGGAACCTGACCGATAATGGATGATACGACCAGAATCAGGTTGTTTCGAAGCGCCCGCCAGAAGATCGGATCCTTGAACATCTCTATATAATTATCAAGGCCGATAAATGTGGCTTCTCCGAACCCTTTCCAACTGAAAAATCCGTAGTAAGCTGACCAGAAGACCGGAATAATAACAAATATCAGAAACAACAGAAGCGCAGGAAGAAGAGCTATGGCTATAAATCCTTTGCTTCTCATCGCTGTAGGCATGGCAGCCTCCTCCCTCCTAATCCTTATGCAGTGGTGAATGGTTTCTTATGGAGTAGCGGATCTGGCTTGCGCGTCCTGCAGCTTCTGGGCCACACCTTCGACGGGACCGCCCATCATAATTTCCTGCAGACCGTTGTTGATGACTTCAGCCGCCTCTGCAGACAGATAAGCATCGTAGACCGGCGTAATGCCTGTGGATTTCACCAGGTTAAAGGCTTTGTAGTACAAGGAAGTAACTTTGGACTGATCGATTTCGGTATCGTACATCACCATGGAGTTGCTCTCGGCAATCGCTTTTTGAGCTTCCGGTCCGCTGACCGCATAAATCAGCTCCAGCGCCAATTCTTTCGCTTTCCCTTCCGTTCTGCTGCTAAGAGCCAAACCGCCGCCAGCTCCGCCGGAGATCGTGTTAGCTTCACCTTTACCGCCCGGAATCGCAGGCAATGTCGTGACTTCAATATCCTTCATTTGTTCTTCCGAGGAAGAAGCCGCCAGGTTCGTGAGGGTCCATGCACCGCTGATCATCATCGCTGCATTGCCTTGGATGAAATACTGCTCGGCTTGCGTGTTGTCGATGCTGTTCGCGCCTTCCTGGAAGGCTTTGTTATCTACCAGCTCTTTGAAATATCCAAGCGCTTGTATAAACTCAGGATCGGTAAATTTCGCACCATCCTGTGCTGCCGCTTTCTTGAACCATTCGGTGCCTGTCACACGGTCGGCAATCGATCCGATAATGGTGGATTGCGCAACCCATGGCGCTTTGTTTCCGAGCGCGATCGGCGTTATGCCGTTATCGTTAAACGTTTTAACGGCCGCCATCATTTCTTCCCAAGTCGTTGGAACCTTTACGTTATGTTTGTCAAACAATGCTTTGTTGTAATAGAGAATCGAAGTTGCCGACATGCCTAGTGGAGCGGAGTAGATCTGGCCGTCTTCGAACTCGTACGGATCAAACGCTCCCGGCAGGAATTTATCCTTCCAATCCGAATGAGCATCGAGCACCTCTGTAATCGGCTGAAGCAGTTTCGCCTGATGAAGCTCGGCCGACTGACTTCCTGCATATACGAAGAATACATCCGGCATTTCATTCGCAGCCGCAACCGTACTCAGACGTTGACGATAACCGTCCGGCGGAATCGCCTGTGCATCGAGCGTCACTTCTGGATGGTCCTGTGCAAACTGATCGATAAAGCTTCGGACTGATTTTGCGCGCAGGTCATCACCGGCAAAGTTATGCCAAATCGTCAGCTTGACCTTCTCTTGATCGCCTTCATTTCCTCCGGCCTGCTCTTTGCTTTGCCCGCCTCCGCAAGCTGCAAGAACCAGTGACATCATCAGCAGTACAAGACCTATTTTACGTTTTGGTCTCATGGTCAATCCCCCTTTTTAATATACGAAAATGATGAAACGTCTTAGATGATTAGTCCAAGTATATAAAAGGATATAACGCTTACATAGGGGATATAATTCAGTCCATAGAGGGACAAAATTCAGGATTCGCCCGATACTCCGACGGGGTTTGTCCCGTCCATTTCTTGAACAGGCGGTTAAAATACTTAATATCCTCATAGCCGATTTCATTCGCGACTTCACTGATTTTGGCTGGCGTTTCCCTAAGCAGGTGCATCGCTTTTCGCAGTTTCGCCTGGGTCACGAATTCGATATAATTCTGTCCGGTTTCCTTCTTGAACATCTCGCTGAAATAGTTAGGGTTCATATGAACATGCTTCGCCACTTGTTGAAGAGACAAGCTCTGTCCCAGATGCTCATGAATGAAGGATATCGCTCGCTGGACAGGACTGGTGGTTGAGACCATCTCACGATACTGCTTCATGACAAGCCCGAGGGAATCGATCATCACCTTCTCCGGCGTCTTCTTCAAATCGCGTATATCGTACGTCTCCTCCACTTTCACCGGACTTGCATATCCGATAGAGGTTGCAGCCCGTATGAGCCAGCGCTGCGCCGACACGAGCAGGGAATGCAGGTATGCTTGAACCGAGCCAGGCGTCGCCTGACTCTGACTTTGGATACGGCGCAGCAAATCCGTCACCCATGCCTGCAAGTCGGCGGATTCTCCCGAACGCAGCAGGGATGACAGCTTGGTTTCTTCTTCCATCGAACAGACCGTGCGGATACCTGTACGTCCTTCGATATCTTCATAACGGATATGCCGTTCCGATTGCAGCAGCCACTCGTAGGAGCTGGCCTCTACCGTGGTAGCCAGCGCAATGTGCAGCTCCTTGGCGTTTGCGATCCGTCGGCCGCTGGCAGCCGTGATGCGGCAGGCGTGCGTAGATTCCATCTTCCGCAGAGCGGAATCTACCCGCCCCCAGCTATTATTCGGCTCTGCCCGCACCAACAGAAGCAGGGCGCCGTTCCACTCCAGCCATGCACATTGCAGCGTTTCGGCCAACTCCGTGCCGATTAATCGATGCAGATCGCTAACGTTCGATTGTTCCGGATGCAGCGGATATACCGACAGTATCCAGATCTGCAGCACCGAGCCGTTCGATTCCAAACGCAGCTCCGGGTATCGCTCACACAATTCGGCCTCCGCATGCTCGTCCAGCGGAGTGCCGGAAGCAAGCAGCCTTCTCAGGAAACCCCGGCTGACTACCAACTCCTGCGCCCTTCCTTTTGCTTGGCTAAGCCTGCGCTGTAACAAACGCTCTCTTGCTTGTACGGCAGCCTCGATAATTTCCCCGGGCCTGCTCGTCTTCAGCAAATAGTCACTTACGCCTTCCCGCATCGCCTGCTGCGCATATGAAAATTCATCATATCCCGATATAACAATGATTTCGATCTCGGGATACTGCTGCTTGACTTCATGTGCCATATCCAGTCCGCTCAAGCCTGTCATGCGAATATCGGTAAAAATAATTTCGGGCATTTCAACGGGAATACGCTGAAGGGCTTCTTCCGCTGAAGCCGCGGGCGTCAGCACCGTAAAGCCGTTATCAGCCCAATTGATCACTGTACTCAGACCATTTCGAATGATCACTTCATCATCAACGATCAGTACCTTCAATGTCGCCATCCCCTTTGCTGGATAATTCGGATTGTTGAAATTCAGGTAAATCAGGTATCGTAAACATCACACGCGTTCCGGCTCCTTCCGTACTCTCCACACGCAAGCCCGCATCCTTGCCGTAATGAAGGAGCAGCCGTTTATGGACATTTCGCAGCCCGTAGCTTCCGCGCGGGGTCTGCCCCTTCTCGTACTGGAGCGGATTCTCAACCAGCTGATCCTGAAGCCATTTCAGGCGCTCCGTCGTCATTCCGATGCCATCATCCTCCACCACAAAGTGGATCCCTTCAGGCTCGCGGTGTCCGCGAATCGTAATCGTCCCCATCCCGTCACGGCTCAAAATACCATGCAGCATGGAGTTTTCAACCAATGGCTGCAGCAGCAGCTTTAACATGGTGTGCTGATACAGCTCTTCCTCCGCATGAACCTCAAACTTGAACTTTTCCGGGTAGCGGATGGTTTGGATATTCACGTAATGACGGACATGCATTATTTCCTGCTGAATCGTGCAATATTCCTGCCCGTTATTGAGGCTGAACCGCAGGAAATCGCTGAGCGAGCCCACCATCTCGGCAATTTTCACATCCTGGTTCATCAGCGCCAGCCAATGGATGGATGACAGCGTATTGTAGAGGAAATGCGGATTGATCTGCACTTGCAGCGCATGCATATCCGCCTCCTTCTTCAGCGACTCGTTCAGCTTCACTTCATCGGTAAGCTTCACAATTCGCGAGCTGAGCCGGTTATAACTGATAATGAGCTGTCCGACCTCATCGACCGTCTTAACCGGGAGCGCAGGCAGCGGTTCCTCCGGGCTTGAGTTCTTGAGAAACTTCGTTAGCACGGACAGCGGATTCGTAATTTTCTGGATCAGGAAAAGTACCAGTATAATGGCGAGCAGGATGGCCACCGAGACCGCAACCGCCGTCAATTTGATGAAGTACTGGTTCTGGGAACGGTATTCCTGTGAAGGAATGATGCCGACCAGTTTCCAGTTCACGCTGGACATTTTCTTATAGAGAATGGTCTTCTTGTTGCTCCCCTCGCCATAGTCAATATTGCCGCTGAGCCCCTCAAACTCTCCAATCGCAGGATAATAATCTGTAAGCGTAAGATTGGTCTCCATATCCGGCGGACCGGCGATAATCCGATTATTCTCGTCAAGAAGAAGGACAAACCCGGTCTTCTCTAGAACGGCCTGCCGGAATTGATTGGCAATGACGGCCTGGTCCAGGTTGATCTGCAGGTTCCCGATCGGCTTATATTTATCCGTGCTTCGGATCGGTCTGGCCAACGTAATGACTTTCCTAACGCCTTCGAAGGTCCACTGGCGATGAACAAAGGACCACCATTTGGGATGCTGCTCGTAATAGTCGGGGACCACCTCGGTAATATTCCGAAACTCGGAGCGTACCAAAGATTTATGCGAGATTGCATCTTTGCTTCCTAGCGGTTCGACGATGATGTTGGCGATATAATCCTTGGAAAAGGCCAGGTTCGTCAAAAAATTGATAACCGTCGTCTGCTGGACATAGTTGCTCTGCTCGGTCTTCAGATAGGCCTGAACTCCGGTATGCCCGATGAGAAACAGCGAGATATTCTCCACGTCTTTGACCATCGTATCCAGGTAAGCTTCCAGCTGCCGAAGCGTATTCATTCCTGTAATCTTGGCCTTCTCCTCCGTCAGGCTCTTGGCTATGTTAAAAGAGAAAATACCAAGAAACAGCAGCGGCACCAGCGTAGCGACAATAATAAGTAACGACAATTTATGCTTTAGCGATTTCCCAAGCCATTGCTGCACAAAAACACCTCGTTCAAAGCCCACATGGTATGGACTTGTTATATTACTTGACATTGAATGCGTTTACTTCGAAATCACTCTCTTTTCCTAGCAAAAATGTGTCAGGTTTATTAACTATCTTAGAGGAATCTTTAGACTCAAGTAAATGGTAATAAAGGCCTATGAATGGTGAAAAAATCTTCTTGCATATGTTCCATATATGCCACTTCCATTCATTCCTTTTTTGGAGATAAGGAAGGGGATAATTCAGGATGAATTGAATAAAAAAAACGCAAAAAAGGGCGCCGCAGCACCCCTTTTATTAGTAAGACCTATCATTCTTTCAAGATTAATGACTTCTCGTTCAAGTTTATACCCTCTTATTGCATATGCGTTTATATGTAGTTCTAAAGTTCCGTGTGCAATAAACGATTACTTCTCCTACTCTTCCAGACTGTATTCGATGCTATCCACCACAAACCGGTTCGACTCTTCTTGAAATCGATACGTTATTTGCAGATTCCCGGCAAAACCGGCCGGACTTATGCTCCCTGCCGCTTCCGTAACAAGCTGGCCTTCCGCTAGTTTGTGCCTGACGACGGCCCCGAAGCCAACCTTATCATATAAGTAGCTTTTATCCTTGGAATCATCCTCGACCCTTTGGACATACTCCTTCCCGTCGATCCAAAGCTTGATAACAAAGTGATCCGCATACTTCTCGATGTTGGATTGTACATGGCTCAATACCGCCTGCTCCAATGATTCGATAGGGATTTCCTTCAGAGTCTCGGCGTCGACAACATGCATCTCCCCCATGTAAAGACCCGTGCCGGTCCCGTCCACGTAGAACACCACAACATCAGACTTCCCATCGCCTGTCACATCCTGATATTGAATGACGGGTTTACGCGTACCGTCCCCGCCGTTCCAGTCTTCAAAGACCCGCTTCCTTCCCTCAACCTCGACCACCATGCCTTCATATCTGCCGTATTTCGTAACGCTTACCGGATACAGCTTTACATCCCCGTTCTCCTCCGCCGTTGACACGTCGACATCCGGAGTATAAATGTAAATCATTCTCTCCTTCGGATCCCAACCTACTTCTGCATCGTACAGCTCCGCTATAAATCGGATCGGAACCATAACGTGGCCATCCTTTAACGCTGCGGCAACGGATAGTGAATATGCCTTCCCTTTTCCCTTCGCCTTCATGCTTCCCATCTCTAATGTGACTTGATCGGCATCTGTGTTGACAGTTACCGTCTTGTTCTTGTTGTTCCAGTGAAGCTCCATGGGTTTCAAGTAGTCCTTCATAACGCGCAAGGGAACCAGCGTGGTCTGATTCACGATGACGGGATTAACATCCGTCGTAACAATCCAATGATTGATGTTTAATTCCATTTCCTTCTTGGGTGCAGCTTCAGCCTGAGCCTGTACGAAGGTACTCATCAGCATGGTGGCCGCTATAGCGCCGCTTACTGCTATTCTTGTCCATTTCCGGGTGATCATGTTCTCTAAATCTCCTTGGGTTGTAATATAAGGTTTATATAACTAAAACGCATCGTGACCGGGATTGGTTCGTTCATATCCAAAAATGATGTAACTACTTCCTCTGTCGTCCCCTTCCTGCCGGGCATCCAATCATTCACCCCATTCCATGTCAATAATCATGACCACGCCCCTTCTGTTATGTTAGAATCAGAGTTGATTGTTATATTATGGAATAAGCAAGATTCAAGGGTATTGGCTTTCATTCGGAATACCAACGATATGAATGTCATGGAGCGGGCAAGCTCTCTCTCCTGTATCCGAGCTTTTAGCTGTGAGTCCAGCCGTCACCTGATCTTAAGGCTAACGACAAATAGAGTGTTCGATATCGATTCATAAAACCATACCTTGAAGGGAGGTGAGATCTTTGAACCAGGGAATATCCTTTTTCGGCATGTTTTCCATGCTTAGCGTTATCGTATACGGGCTATTCGCACTTCTCGGTTTATATGCTTTGTATCTCCTCATTAAATTGATGATCCGGGCCATAACCGCGCTCGAACTCTACATCGATGAGAAAAGAAACCGGCGGTTGTGAAGGTGAACTTCAGGTAATTCAGGGTTGAAACCACTGAATCTCCTGTGGTAAAGTCTAGGCAGCCAGAAATGAAAGGGTGAACCAAAAGCCAATGATCTACTAATCCTGTCCCAAGCACTTGGAAAACACTTCGATTTCGATACGAGGTTTTCGGGATAGGATCCGTGCGGCTTTTTTTATATGTGACAGGTGGATGTTTGAGACTTCTATATGAAAGTCCGCATCTTCCTTGTTCATATTAGCCTCCTATTCCGAAATCTCGGAGTGGGAGGCTTTTTCTATTTTAAAAACACCAATTGAGAGAATGGAGATTATCCATGACAGGCACTCATCCAAACATCCAAGACTGAACCTCCCCGATTACGGGCAACCGGAGCGAGAGACATGTTTACGCTCAGACAAATGAAGAATCCGTCTTATAAAGCATTCCTAACAACTACTTTCTAAACAGGAGGCATGGTTGCATGCAGATCGCCGCACAGGAATACAAGACAGCGAATCGGGAATCGGGACCTTATGGTATTACGGCAAGACAAGATGGGACCATATGGTTCACGGAACAAAAAGGAAACCGGATCGGACGGCTCACCAAAGATGGGGAATTACGCACGTTCGAAGTGCCGACTCCGGATGCCGGGGTCATGTCCATCCTCTCTGCCCATACCGGTGACCTCTGGTTTACGGAGTACCAAGCGAATAAAATCGGAAGGATGACAATGGAAGGAACATTTGCGGAATTCGAGATGCCTGAAGCCAATTCGTCCCCTTACGGCCTGGCGGAGGGTCCGGATGGAGCCATATGGTTCACCGAGCTAATCGGCAACCGAATCGGAAGTATAACGCCGGCAGGCATTATCACGGAATATGACTTACCACGCGAAGCATCGTACCCTTCCTATATTACAGCCGGTCCGGACGGCGCGTTGTGGTTTACGGAAAACCAGAACAACTGCATCGGCCGAATTACAGTGGACGGGAAAATTACCGAGTACCGGATTCCAACAAAGCAATCCGGACCTGTCGGCATCACCGCAGGTGCCGATGGCGCTCTATGGTTTGTCCAAATCAACGGCAATCAAATCGGTCGAATCACCACGGCCGGGGAAATTACGGAATTCAAGCTCCCGTCCGCGAATGCAAGACCCCATGCCATCACGGCGGGCGTTTCCGGGGATCTATGGTTTACCGAATGGGGAACCAATCAAATCGGTCGAATTACCTGTAACGGGGACATTACGGAGTATCCAATCCCTACCCCCTCTGCAGAACCTCATGCCATTACCGTGGATTCCGGCGGCGAGGTCTGGTTCGCCGAGGAATGCGATCAGATCGGCCGGTTTACGATTACGTATTAGATTTAGGACGAAAACATATTGCTCCCGCCCATAAAAGAAAGCCCGTGCAGCCTGTTGCCGGGCTTTTCCAGCGTGAAGCTGCCCTGGCTTGTTTCTTCATCTATGGGAATATGATAGATTAAATGGATACTTAGAATTATTTCTCTTAGGAGACCGTCCGATGATGAACTCAAACGAAACGTTAGATGATATACAATGGCAGACGCTGATTCAACAAACCGCCGGATTTTTCAGCGATTTGACCATTAAACGGGGATTTCAGTATTACAAGCAAGGTCGTGTCCACGCCAGCGAATCGGCGGATGAGTCCGGTGTGGTCGAGGCTTCCGTGGATGGAACGGAAACCTACCGCACGAAGCTTCATCTTCACTCCCTGAGCGACAGCAAATGCAGTTGTCCCGTTAACGAAGGCTGCAAGCATATGGTGGCTGTTCTGCTTGACTATGCTCAGCTTCAGGGTCGTTCCATTCACGCCCTGGTTAATGCGCATTCCACCACGTATGCTTCCACCTCTTCGTATGACCGAAACGAGTCCGGCTTCAGCCCAGCGCAGGACCGACCGTCTGCCGGAGCATCAAAATGGAGAGTCAAGGCGGACCATTTGCCCGAACATCCGATCTCCGCATGGCATGAGCTGTTCGAAGTTTGCACGGCTTCGCTGGGAACGAATACGCAGAATTCGTTTTACGCCAAAAATGCGCTGGCTTCCCTCCATCACATTAAACCCCCGCTTCCGCCGGATCTGGATCCGTTATACGAGCTCCATGCGCATCTCTTCATTCTCGAGAAGCTTGTTAAGCAGCCCGCCAGCGCCTGGAATTCCTCCGGCTCCTACATCGGCTATCATACACAGGTGGCAGCGGATCATATCCTGGCCAGAATCGAGCGCATCTTCCAGGAAGGGCTGGAGGTCAGCGAACATGGGGGGGCATTCAGGCAGCGACTGACCGAGACCATTTCGCATGCCCGGCAAAGCATGCTGAGCGAGCCGCGGAACCGCAAATTTTACGCCCAGGTCTATATGCAGCTCTGGATGTACTGGATCTATCCGTTTGCAAAAAAAGACAGCAGCTTCATCCAGGCGGAGTTAGAGCAGCTGCAGGCAGCCGAAGCCGAATTCGGCAGCAGCCTTTCACGCGCCTCATGGAATATGGCGCAGAGCTTAATGGCCTTCTATCTCGGAGAAGACGAATCGTCCTGGGACCTGATCAGGGAAGCAGATAAGGTCAGCAGCCTGCCCCCGTCTTCCGTCCTTGGCTTTTTCGACATGCTGCATTCAGGACAGCAATGGGACCGCTTGGCCCGCTGGCTCCCGGAGATCGGCCCGCTGCTTGGCAGTCACCGCAACGAGCATCTCAGCAGCTATCAATACTACTGGGATGCCGTCATAGAGCACTTGCCAGAGGAAGCCGAACGGATGTGGAGCAGTCTCGCTGACATGCTTCCTTATTCGAAGGACATCTATCAGAACGCCTTGATCACGCACGGCAGATGGCGGGAATGGATCGACTATCAACTAAGCACAGGCCGGGAGCCGCTGGAGCTCCGGGTCAGCGAGCTGGCACCGATCGAGAAGAACGCGCCCGAGCTGCTGCTGCCTTTTTACCATCAAGCCGTCGAGCGGTACATCCTTCATAAGAACCGAGCCGGCTATAAAGCAGCCGTCAAGCTGCTCAAACGGTTGGCCAAGCTATATAAAAAGCTCAAGCAGCAGGAGCGCTGGGATCTGTTCATTATCTCGTTATCTGTACGAAACAGTCGGCTTCGCGCATTCCAGGAAGAGCTGCGGAGAGGAAAGCTGATATCATGAGCAGACACACAGAAACCATCACGGTCCACATGGCGCTAAGCGAATACGGAGATGCCGTCATATACGGCTCTACCATCATGAAGGGTTATGTGTCCGGGCAATACCTGAAGCACCGTTTATTCGCATGGCACGAAGCTTCCTTCTACGGAACAGAGCTTACCGTTCAATCCGTTCAGGATATGGAAGTGGTCATCCTGCCTTCCGAGCAGGTTATACCGTTCTTTGCGGATGGACGGCTGCTCGAACATATTGAATGGGTATGGGACGAGGATTGCCTTCCTTTCATTGAACTTGCGCCTTCGCTGGCAGCCTGCATTCAGGATACGCAATACGCGCCGAGCTTGAGCGCATTCAAATCGGGCAAACTGCAATGGATCTGGGATGCAGAGGCGTTCACAGCGGAAGAGCAGTCCCGCCTCTCCCTGCTGAAAGCAGACGAGATATGGAATGAAGGCTTGCGGGCGGCGTTCTCCGCCGCCGTTCAAGACCAGTGTTACGGCAGCGAAGAGGCGGCGGCTGACCTGCGCAGGGAATACCCGCTTCTCTTCTCGCCGAACCGCACGGCAGCCGAGGGCATGGACGACAAGTCTTGGCTGATCGCTATAGGATGGCGACCGGATACCGCTCCATTCCGGCCGCTGCTGCAATTGTTGGAGCCTGACGAAGAAGAAGCTGAATGGCGTCTTCGTCTTGTATTGCAAGACAAGCAAGACGCCGCGGCGCTTGCAGCCGTTCGTCTTGCTGAAGACGGGCTGGCATATGGATCGTGGCCCGAGACATGGACACCCCATATCAAGGAGCGGGCCTCCGGCTGGCTCCAAGGATTGCAGGCAGCACTGCCGGCAAGAGTGCTTCACGCTCCGGCTGAAGACGTGCTTGGGAGGCCGCTGTCCGACGAGGCCGCATGGCAGTTCCTGACCGACGACAGCCAGCGGCTGCTCCAATCAGGCTGGCTGGTCCTGCTGCCCGCATGGTGGGAAGCTGCCAGCAAGAAGAAGCCCAAGCTGCGGGCGAAGGTACGCTCGGGCGAGGGTGAGAACGCCGAGCGAAGCAGCGGCGGTTCTCTGTTCGGCTTGGATGCGCTGGTCAATTTCGATTGGCGCATCGCCATCGGCGAAGCTACCCTCTCCGAAGCGGAATTCGCCGAGCTTGTTGCCCGGAACGAACGGCTGGTTCGGTTCCGGGGCCAATGGATTCCGCTGGACCCCGCCCTCGTCGCCCAAATCCGCCAGATGATGGCGGGCGTAGACCGTGAGGAAGGCCTATCGTTTCAAGATATTCTGCACCTGCATCTGCTCGGAAACAACGATGAGACGGAGCAGACTCAGCAGGATGCGGAGGAAACGCGGGACCCGGAACGGATCAAGCTTGAGGTGGAGCTGAACGAGCACCTCGTGAAGCTTATCGGCCAACTCGGCCGGCAAAGCGAATGGCCGAGCCTCCCTGTCCCGGCTGGGCTGAAAGCCGAGCTCCGGTCGTACCAGCATGACGGTTTTGCCTGGCTTGCCTTTTTGCGGCGTTACGGGCTCGGTGCATGCCTTGCCGATGACATGGGTCTTGGCAAAACTGTGCAGTTCATTGCCTACCTGCTGCACGTGAAGGAGACGACGATGGAGCGGGAAGAAAGACGCCTCCCTTCCCTGCTGATTTGTCCGACCTCGGTGCTTGGCAATTGGCAGAAGGAGCTTGAACGGTTCGCCCCGTCGCTCCGGGTCATGCTGCACTACGGCGGGAAACGCAGCAGCAGCGAGGATTTCTATCATGAGGCCTACCAAGCCGATATTATCCTTACCTCTTATGCTACGGCGACGCTTGATCAAGAAATGTTAAGAGACATGAAGTGGGAAACGATCGGCATCGACGAGGCCCAGAACATTAAAAATGCGGACACCAAGCAATCCGCCGCCGTGCGGAGCTTTCCGGCAAGGCATCGCGTCGCGCTGACCGGCACACCGATTGAGAACCGGCTGTCCGAGTTGTGGTCCATCTATGACTTCATTAACCCTGGATATTTCGGCAGCCTGCGGGCGTTCAATCTCCGGTTTATCCAGGCCATCGAAAAAGACAAAAGCGAGCAGCGCACGGCCGATCTGCAAAAGCTGATCAAGCCTTTCATGCTCCGGCGCAAGAAAAAGGATCCTGCGATTCAGCTCGACCTGCCGGACAAAAACGAGATGAAGACCTATATCCATCTTACGGCCGAACAAGGCGCGCTTTACGATCAGACCGTGAACAGTCTCCTGGAACGCATGCAAAAGCTTGAGGGCATCGAGCGCAAAGGCGCCATTCTGGCAGCTCTGACGCAGTTCAAGCAGCTCTGCGACCATCCGGCTCTGCTGACGAAGGAGCCGCTCCCGGAACTGCCGGGAGGCGGCGGCTTGCTTGATACCGAGGCCGTGGTCAACCGTTCGGCGAAGCTGGAGCGGCTGCTGTCCATGGTGAAGGAGCTGCGGGACGAAGGCGAGCGCTGCCTGATCTTCACCCAGTATATCGGCATGGGCGAGATGATGCGGCAGGTGCTGCATCAGGAGCTTGGAGAGCCCGTGCTTTATTTGAACGGCAGCACGCCGAAGCGGACGCGCGACCGCATGATCGAGCAGTTCCAATCCCAGACGCTGCCGCCCGAAGAGCAGCCGAATGTCATGATTCTCTCCATCAAGGCCGGCGGCGTAGGTCTGAATCTGACCGCGGCGAACCATGTGTTCCACTTCGACCGCTGGTGGAACCCCGCGGTCGAGAATCAAGCGACCGACCGCGCTTATCGGATGGGACAGACCAAGGATGTCCAAGTGTACAAGTTCATCTCCATGGGGACGCTCGAAGAGCGGATCGATGAGATGCTGGAGAGCAAGCAGCAGCTGAGCGATCAGGTTATCTCAAACAGCGAAGGCTGGATTACCGAGCTGTCCACCGATGAGCTAAAGGATCTCTTCACGCTGCGGCGCGACTGGGCGTAATCGTCATATCAAGGAGTAAACGGAGGATTGGCGATCTTGGATACTCGGCCCCGAAGGGTGGAGCACAGTGGAATGCCTGTGGAACTCCTAGGCGGCTACCAGATACCGCTCTATAACCATTGTATAGTAGAAAACCCCGTATGCGGACACGGCCACTGAAAAACTTGCAATTTTTCGGAGGCACTGAGCCGATACGGGGTTTTTGTTATTTGGAAGAGTTTAATCCTCAGCGGGATATCATTTTGTTTACGCGCATGAAGCTTGTATGGCTAAGGATTCTAAGGTTCGAACCAGTTGAAGTCCTGTGTCTTGGGTAATCCGGTATAAACTTAGAGACTCTTGCTTAGAAGGTAAACCGCCTCAACCCTGAGTACTCTTGATTTGATGGTAATCCGGCTCTACTTAAGATACCCTTGCTTAGTAGGTAATCCGCCTCTACTTAAGGTACTCTCGCTTAGAAGTAATCCGGCTTAACTTAAAGTACTCTTGCTCGGAAGGTAATCCGCCTCACGTGCGCAAGATAGTCAGTACCAGAACGTTGGCCCTGTAGCAGGTCAATAGGATAGGTGGCGATACCAT
>NZ_QLYT01000112.1:0-4621 GCF_003269305.1 Paenibacillus sp. MDMC362 | reverse complement strand
TTTTGAGAAAGCTGCCTAATGAAATAACCATGTCTAACTTTTGGGGGTCACTTCAAGGGCAACCCCTTAGCCGGCCTGTTTACATGTTAGAGAGAAACTTACTTCTGAATGATGGTAATCTCGGCATTCGGATCCAGGCTTCTCACGATGGATTTGAACCTGGGCATCTCCAGAATGTGAACCCGATAGACCAGCTGCGTCGAACCGATGGTGTCGCCATCATACATAGCGTCATCTTTCGTATCAGCAGCTTGGGTATCATACCCCATGATGGATTTCATGCTGTGTCTGATTTCCGCTTCGCTCACACTGCGAATCCGGACCTCTCGTTTAAGCGGAAGGCTTGAAGTCGTAATACGTCCGGTCTCCAGCGCCATCAGGCATGCGATCGCAGAGTACATCGCCCGTTCCCAGCCGAGCAGCAGTCCGGCCAATGACAGCACGAATGTATTGACCATGATATGGACGTACGGCAGCTTAAAACGGGTTAACAGATGTGATATCTGCTGCGGAAACTTGGGCATTTGGAGTGTGTCCAGAACGACGCCGTAACGAAGGCCGAGACCGATGCCCAGCCCAAGGAAAATGCCGCCGATGCCTGCGCTCCCGATTTTGCTGTCAATGAGAGCGGGAACCGGAAAAAACAGGATCGAGCATACGGAAAAAGTAAGCAGCCCGACAGTCGCAATGACGGCTATCTCCCGGTTGGACCTACGGTAAACCAGCAGGAGCAGAGGCAGGTTTAATGCAAACAGAAACATGCCTGTATGAAGTCCCGTCAGATGCGAAGCGAGCGCAGAGATTCCCGTTACGCCGCCCGCGATGATGCCGCTGGGAACAAGAAATAAATCTAAACCGAATGCTGCTATCAGGCCTCCGATGGCAGCCATGCTCATTCTTCTTCGTGTACTTGCCTTATTTACGGCCTTTTGCGGACCGTTCGTCACCCGAACCGGGGCTTGAACCATAGGCAATGTACCCTCCTTTATCCGCTAGCACTTTCATCCTTTAGCTTCGGTTTAACCGGTTTCTTCTCCTTATGGTCTTTAAATTTAATGATTTTGTTCAAGAAGTTATACACATGCTTGGACTCCTTGGTGAGCAGCGGTCCGAGGATGGCCAGTATCAGCACATACAGGGCTGCGAACGGCTGAATGAAGGTTGCAAGCCCGCCCGCTTTACCCATATTCGCGAGAATAATGGAGAATTCTCCGCGGGATACGATGGTCAGACCGATATTGGAGGATGCTTTGGAGGACAATCCCGCACTGCGTCCTGCAAGCATGCCTGCAATAAAGTTACCAAGGAGCGTGATGATAACAGCGATCAGCGATAACCACACAGCTCCGCCAAGCTCGGAAGGTACAATCGTTAAACCGAAGCTAAAGAAGAATATGGCTCCAAAGAAATCACGGAATGGTAATATTAAATGCTCAATACGTTCTCTATGCTCTGTCTCAGCCAGGACAAGCCCGACGAGCAGAGCGCCGATGGCCTCGGCGACATGAATCGTCTCAGCGAATCCTGCGAGGAGGAACAACGCACCAAAAACAACCAAGGCAAACAATTCGTTCGACCGTATATTTAATGCTTTATTCAGAAGCGGTACGGCTTTACGGCCAATAATAAGGACAAGCAGCATAAATCCGAGGGCGATCACCGCAGATAACAATACTCCGCCCAGCGATGATGATCCGCTCAATACGAGGCCGGACAGAATAGAGATATAAACAGCCAGGAAAACATCCTCGAACATGATAATACCAAGAATCATCTCGGTTTCGGGATTCGCCGTTCTTTTCAGGTCAACCAGCACCTTCGCTACGATCGCGCTTGAGGAGATGGTGGTTATTCCCGCAACAATGAGTGTTTCCGCCACGGGGAATCCGGAGAAGATCCCGATCATCAGTCCAAGTGTAAAGTTAATGGCAATATAGATGCTGCCGCCGACAACGATGGACTTCCCTGATTTGATTAACCGGCCGACCGAGAATTCAAGGCCAAGATAGAACAGAAGAAACAGTACGCCGATGCGTCCCATGAAGTCGATGAACGGAGCACTTTCTATAAAACGAAAATCGAATGATCCAAAATGAAAAGCATGAGGCCCTACCGCCATCCCCACCAGAATGTAGAAAGGGACGACGGAAAACCGGAGTTTAGCTGATAGCAACCCCGCCAGGGCGATCAGGAAAATCGCCAGTCCAACTTCTAAAACCAAATGATCCATTCATCAACCACGTCCGTTCATCAAGATTTGTTTAAATAGCCGCTGTTGTTGACGTTCACCGACGACAACGAGAGTCGAGTCCGGCGAAATAATAACGTCAGGTCCGGGATTGATTTGTTTACTGTTTTTATCGACTGTCGCAATGATGGTTGCACCTGAGGCTTGGCGTACGCCCAAATCACCGATCGATTTGCCTGCCCCGTAATAATGCGGCTCGATGCGATACCATTCGATAATCAATTCGTCCAGCGCCATGTCGATCGTTTCCAGCGCTTTAGGTTTATAAGTGAGACCGCCAACGATCGCAGCAATTTGGCGAGCCTCATCATCATCTAGGGAAATCATGGAGATGCTTTCATCCGGATCGTCATGCTCATAATGGTACATTTCACGGCGGCCGTCATCGTGGATGATAATGACCAGTTTATCGCCACCGCGGGTATCAATTACGAACTTCTTACCAATTCCGGGCAAATCTGTTTCGCGAACATGCATAGGTTAAAATCCTCCTAAAAATACTCGTTTAGTTTTTTGCAGACCGGTCACACGGTTCTCAAAATATACGCAGCCAAATAAAACAATCCATTCAGGATGAAATCTTTAATAAACCTCTGTGCATACGTAAATCATCACAGGTTGATCGAAGGGTTGCCTGAGAAATGAGAAATTGGGCGAATTTAAGAAACCGCAGTCAGTTTGAATGCGAAAAAGGGGAGGATACTAAACGAACTTCGATGTGTATTTAATGGGGAATAATAATAAAAGCCGGAGTCGAAGCGGAATGATCGGCCGATAAGGCAGACGTGTTTTGGGAGCCTGCAGCATGAGAACGGCCGACATCAATAAGAACAGCGGCAAGGCATTGCCGGCTGCCTTAAGTTTGGAGAGAATTTGCGAGTGTTTCAGAACAGCCGCTTTCAGATGATGGTCGTGCTTGTATACATACCGCTCATCATGGGTTTCGCTGCTGTAGTACTCCTGGACGGGAATGTAAAGGGCAAATGCCGTAACCAGAACAAGTACCAGCATCCAAAGAATTCTTGCTGTTTTTAAGAAACGGTTCACGGTTACTCCCCCTTCGTCCCAAGCTTCTATGTTAATGATAACATAAAAATAATCGTTCTCAAAATGAGAACGATAAATTATTTTTGAACACTTTTACAGATTGATTTCATTTTTTACATTATATTGAAGTGAGACTTGTCTTACTTTTTACGAAGTTTATCGTAATTTTCCGTATCGGGATCGATCTCGATTTTCGATTCATCTTTGTCTTCCAAAATACCAAGGACCAGATCGTCGAGTTTGTCGGTTGCGGCTTGATCCGGACGATCGGGCTCGGGAATAGGGTCAACGCCGGGGAACTGTCCGTCATATTCAGGTTTCTTTTTATTCATCAAGGTCTCATTCCTTTCTGGCAATATTTTGGCACAAAAGGATCTGTTATATGTAACGAATAAACGCGGGGGTTGAAAATGAAACAAGGCAAGCGATCATCAGCATGACAATATTCTTTCTTCTATATTATGTGGCTCTATATAACCATCTGCTATATAAGAAATATGCTAGAATATAGTGGAGGAATATTATACCAGGGGGTACTGTTTGTTATGAAGAAAAAAATGCTGTGCTGCACCATCGCTTTATTGCTTGTGTCCGGTTCGGTTGTTTCTGCTCATCCAGGAAGAACGGATGCCAATGGAGGGCATACCTGCCGTACGAATTGCGAACGCTGGGGTCTGTCATATGGCGAGTATCATTATCATAACGGCGGAGGAAGCTCTTCAAGCAGCAAGTCGTCCTCATCCACGCCAAAAGCCAAATCATCGAAGAACAGTACAACAAAGTCCGCTGCGCCGAAGCCGGCAGCGCCGGCTTATGCCAAGTCGGGTCTTAAAGTTTTCGTTAACGGCAGCGTAGTGAAGTTTGGCAGTGAGCCGTTGGTGTATAACAACGTCAATCTGGTGCCGCTGCGGGAAATCGCCGAAGGAATGGGAGCTGAGGTTACCTGGAATCGCGAAGCGGCCAGCATTGGCGTGCAAAGAGGCAATCATAAAATAACACTCACGATTGGCAGCAAAACCGTCTTTTACAACGGCAAATCGGAAACCGTTACGGTCGCTCCAAAAGTGATCGACGGCGTGACGTACGTTCCGATTCAGGTGTTTGCAAGAGGCCTTGGTGCTGGCGTGAACTATACCGATCATGATAAAATTCTGAGAATCTCCTTATAGTACGTGTTCAAAAAGGTCGATTTTCAGCACCAAGAAGGTTGGATGAAGTTAGGGACTGAGGAGCGGAGCGTACGTTTTGGGTACGTGAGCACCGGAAGGACCGGCTGAATTCAAGATTCGATGCCGAGCTGCTTCCTGATTCGCTTCGTGATCAAAA
>NZ_QLYT01000111.1:0-743 GCF_003269305.1 Paenibacillus sp. MDMC362 | reverse complement strand
GCCCCCGGCTACTACCGCCCTGCACCGGCCCCCGCCACGCCCGAGGCCGAGCAGGTAGCCCGTTGGGGCCGGTGGTGGGACGCCGCAAAGCCACAGCATCCCTTGCTGACCCGCTATCTCAAGGCTCGCGGCCTGAGCCTCACCCCGCCCCCAACCTTGAGACTGGCCCGCTGGGGAGATAAGCCCCTCATGCTGGCCCGCGTGCAGCACCCCACACACGGGCTGGTGGGGATGCACCTCACCTTCCTCGAGCAGGACGGCTCAGGCCGCAAGGAAAAGCGCTTGGCCGCTGGCTCGCACCCGCTGGGTGGTGCAATCCGGCTGTTCGAGCACCAGCCCGGCCAACCCCTGGCCCTCACCGAAGGCGTTGAGACCGCCCTGGCCGTGCACCAGTCCACCGCCTGGCCGGTGTGGGCCGCTGTAAGCGCTATCGGCCTCGAGCGGGTGGTGCTCCCCATCGAGGCCCATGAGGCCGTGATCGCCGCAGACCACGACCCCGCCGGCCTCGAGGCTGCCCGCAAGCTGGCGAGGCGGCTGCTGGCCGAGGGCCGCCGGGTGAGGCTGGCCGTACCCCCTCGAGCCGGTGCAGATTGGCTCGACGCCGTTGCGGGGGGTGCAGCATGAGCGCCGCCGATCTGCTCACCGCTGCCCCCGAGCTTACCCTGCCCGAGCCCACCTTTGGCGAGCGGCAACCGCTGCCCAAGGAGCGCCCGGAGGCCCCCAGCCTCCCTTCGGAGATGCTG
>NZ_QLYT01000029.1:0-200304 GCF_003269305.1 Paenibacillus sp. MDMC362 | reverse complement strand
TCGGGAGCAACAAGCAGTAGATGACTTCAAGAACAGTAAGTGTCGGCACGGATTCCCTACTCTTGGTGCAGCTAGTGCAACGGCAACGGAACCCCTACTCTTGGCGCAGCTAGTGCAACAGCAACGGAATCCCTACTCTTGGTGCAGCTAGTGCAACAGCAACGGAACCCCTACTCTTGGTGCAGCTAGTGCAACAGCAACGGAACCCCTACTCTTGGCACAGCTAGTGCAACAGCAACGGAATCCCTACTCTTGGTACAGCAGGTGCAATCGGAACTGGAGTCCTCTACTTCAGGCGCAGCTAGTGCAACAGCAACGAGATCCCTACTCTTGGCGCAGCAAGTGCGATCGGAACTGAAGTCCTCTCCCTCAGGCGCAGCTAATGCAAAACTGCAACGAGATCCCTACACACGGAACTGGAGGCCCTTACCTCAGCCGCACCAACAGCAAGCAGCAACTGAATCCCTACGCCGGGAGCAACAGGAGCAGCCAGCGCCGCCGCTCCCCTTCGAAAGCATCACCCAGCACCGCCATCCCCTTAGATAGCGTCACTGGTACCGCTCTCTCCGCTTACTTTTCTTCCATCAGCTGCCGCAGTTTGGCTTCCGTGGTCGTATCCGGAGCTGGCGTATAAATGCTGCACCGCAGATCATCATTTCCGTACACTTTGAGCGACGTGAGCTCATATACCATTTTTCCGGCCTTGGCATGCCGGAATTCCAGATGTACTTCCGGGGCATAGCTGACCTGGCTCTGCTCCCACATCCGATTGAAATCCGGATGCCCCTGCTTCATCTCTTCCAGAAAACGGTCATACCACTCATCCTCGACATATTGACCGTAATAGGACCGGAACATCGACAGGAAGCCGCTGGCGAACTGCTCCCAGTTTACCGCCAGCCGCTGGAACTCCCTGCGGGTGAAAAGCAGCCGGATCATATTCCGCTCCTCGGGCGGAATGCGGTCAAAATCAAGGAACACGTACGCAGCCGCACGGTTCCATCCTACGATGTTGCACATCCGATCCGATATCATGACGGGGCAATATTTCAGCTCAGTGATGATTTTTTGCAGAGACGGGCTGATCTGCACCGCTTCTTGTTTGACCGTATAAGGCTCCGCCCCGCTCTCCAGCGCCAGAGAATACAGGTATCTTCGCTCATCCGCGTTCAGCTGCAGCGCATTGGCGACGCAGTCCAGCACGGACGACGACACCTGGATGTCGCGTCCCTGCTCGAGCCAGGTGTACCAAGTCGTGCTGACACCCGCCAGCTGGGCCACCTCTTCTCTGCGCAAGCCCGGTGTTCTTCTTCGAGTTCCCGGCGGCAATCCGACGGACTCGGGCGAGATTTTGGCACGCTGTCCTTTCAGGAAAGCCGACAAAGCTTGGAGTCTAACCTGGGAATTCATCTTATAAGCCTCCTTCATCCAACTAAGGATAGCAGTATTTATACTAGGATAAACGGTATCTTGTAATAGGATACTACACGTGACATTATAACCTTAAGATTGACAAGTTTTAAAGTCTTAAAGGAGGCTGTTGACATGGAAAGAGTCGTTATCACCGGTATGGGCGTCATATCGCCGCTGGGCCATGATGTTGATACGTTCTGGTCCCGGCTTGTACGAGGAGAGTCCGGTATTACACATATAGAAACTTTGGACACATCAAGACAGAAGGTACAAATAGCAGGTGCCGTAAAGGAATTTGACGCAAACGCGCTGTTCGGCGCAAAAGAAGCTCGGCGGTTGGACCGCTTTTGCCAGTTTGCGCTGGCTGCGGCGGATCAAGCCATAAGCCAGTCGGGACTCGATCTGGATCAGATCGATCATGAGCGGATGGGGGTATACGTCGGCTCCGGCATCGGCGGTATTCAAACGTTAATGAATCAGAGCGACACGCTGTCATCGCGAGGACCCGAGCGGGTAAGCCCTACCCTAGTTCCCATGATGATCCCCAATATGGCGGCAGCGCTCATCAGCATTAAGTACAAAGCGCTGGGTTCTACGCTTGCCCCGGTTACGGCCTGTTCGATCGGCAATACCGCGATCGGCGAGGCTTTCTTTAACATCCAGGCTGGCCGGTCCGACGTGATTATTGCGGGAGGCTCCGAAGCGGCGTTGACCGATATCTCGCTGGCCAGCTTCGCGAACGCAACCGCCCTTTCATCCCGCAACGATGAACCGGTCCGGGCCAGCCGGCCGTTTGATACAGACCGGGACGGATTTGTCATGGCGGAAGGTGCCGGCATCCTCGTCCTGGAGTCGCTCTCCCATGCCTTACGCAGAGGCGCCGTCATTCTGGGCGAGGTCATCGGTTACGGTGCCAGCTCGGATGCCTATCATATGGTCGCCACGCCGGAAGACGGCAACGGCGCGGCACGGGCGATGAAGCTGGCCCTGACCGAGGCGAAACTCGCCCCAGCCGACGTGGATGTCATCAGCGCCCATGCCACAAGCACGGTCATCGGCGACCGTTCGGAGACAGCGGCCATTAAGCAGGTGTTTGGCAAGGAGGCGTACCGTATTCCGGTAACGGCCAACAAGTCGATGACCGGACATATGCTGGGCGCATCCGGAGGCGTGGAGGCCATCGCCCTCGTGAAATCCTTGCAGGAAGGGGTTATACCACCGACCATCAATCTGGAACATGCCGATCCGGCATGCGATTTGGATTACGTACCGAACCAGGCCAGAAACGCCGAGCTTCGGATTGGCATGTCCAATTCCTTCGGCTTCGGCGGACATAATTCGGCGATTGTTATCCAGAAATATGAGCACGAATAACCCACCCGTCTCCGACCCCCGTGAAAACTGGGGTCTTTTTCTTGTTGCGATTCTGGAAGGATGGGCTGAATAATGAGACAGAAATGCATATTAAAATTTTTTTCGCAGAATCAAACTTTTTGCAACACTCGCACGTCTTGCTTCCGTAAGTCAATTGCAATTGATGGTTACCCGCGCGGGCCCAAAGGAGTGTCATATTTACATGAGAGGCGGCCGGAAGCTTGAGAAGCTTCTTATCCAATGCATAACCGAACATCAGGACAGCGCCTACCGGCTGGCATACAGCTACGTTAGAAATAAAGAGGATGCCCTCGATATCGTTCAGGACGCGATCCACAAAGCATTTATATCCATGGAAAAGCTGAAGCAGACGGGTTCTTTAAAAAGCTGGTTTTTCCGAATTATTGTAACAACCTCCCTCGATTTCATTAGAAAACAGAAAAAAGTCCACGTCATGGACGACGAGAACCTGGAGGTTATATTACCCGGCAGCCATGACCACTATCCAAATCTGGATCTGGCCCAATCTTCGGAGGAGTTACCCGACAAATATCGGGTCGTCATTATACTCCGGTTTTTTGAAGATATGAAGATTGAGGAAATTGCCGAAGTGCTCCATGAGAACGTCAGCACGGTGAAAACGAGATTATACCAAGGACTACAGAGACTGCGGGTGAACTTAAGCGAGGAAGATCAAGAGGAGGCACAACGATAATGCATGACAAGCTGAATAGGATGAAAGAGCAGTACGAGAGCACTCCTATTCCTGACGAACTAAGCTCGATTGTCAACAAGACCATAGCAACCAGACGAAAAAAAAATAGAGCGCTGCCCTGGCTCGCTAGTAGCGCAGCTGCATGCATCCTGCTGTTCGCCGGAGTGAATACTAGCCCTGCCTTCGCCAAGGCCATGTCCGATGTGCCGGTTCTGGGCCATATCATCAAGGTGATCACCATTCGTGAATATGCCGAGCAAGACGATAACACGGAAGTGCATATCGAAACACCCGGCATTGCCAACCTAGGAAATACGGAGCTTGAGCAAACCCTGAATAACAAATACCTGGAAGAAAACAAGAAACTGTATGAGAACTTCAAAGACGAAGTGGCCCTATTAAATAAAGAAGGCGACGCGCATCTGAGTCTTACTAGCGGTTATGAAGTGATCACCGACAATGAACAACTGCTGACGCTTTCGCGTTATATTGTCGAATCTGCTGGAGGCTCTGCCGAATCCAGAAAATACGATACGATCGACAAGAAGAACCAGATGGTGATCACGCTGCCAAGTCTGTTCAAGGATGATCGTTATATCCAGGTCATCAGCGACAATATCAAGGAGCAGATGCGCCGTCAGATGCAGGCTAATCCGGACAACATCTACTGGGTTGAGCAGCCTGGCGTGGAGAACGATGCATCAGAGGATCTGTTCCAAGCGATCGCCAAGGACCAAAATTTCTATATCAACCAAGACGGTAAACTGGTCATCAGCTTCAATGAATACGAAGTTGCACCCGGCTATATGGGCGTCGTGGAATTTACGATCCCAACGGAAGTAATCGCAGACCAACTCGTCAGCAGCGAATACATCCGATAGATCAAGGCGAGCGGCAGATCACAAATAGTAAATATCAAACCATATACCTGGAGGTAATATATCATGAAAAAAACAATGAAACACACAACCCCAATCACCAAAACCCTGGCGGCTGCCGGATTAGCGGGCATCCTTATGATCTCCGCTTCGGGTCTGCCATCCGCTCATGTCCATGCCGAAACCAAAGCTGCAGCGAGCACGAATCGGGTGACCGCTCCAGCCGTTGCCCCGCAACTGGTAACATCCAAAACGCTGCAATCCAAGGAAAAATGGCTGGAAACCAATATTAAGATCCCTGTATTCCAAGGTTTGACTGACACCAAATATCAAGACCAGGTGAATGACATTATCGAATCCCATGCTTTCAAGGATATGGACAAATGGGAGAAAGAAGCGGCGGAAGCTGCTGCAAATGCACAAAAGAACGGCTATACCATGCACCCTTATCAGCTGAACATCACTTATGAGCTTACATCGGATGGCAAAGACGGCAGCTTGATCTCCCTTAAGGTCATCACCGAAGGCATCGGGATGAACAATGGCGATCCTCGCGTGGATACGTACAACTTCACGAACGAAGCCGAAGCACAGCGCGTGACGCTTGAAGACCTGTTCGGCAAGGATTACAAATCCATCGTGGATCAAGCGGTCAAAACGGCGATTGCCGCTGATCATGACCATTACTTCGCGAACGAAGACGGGTTTCAAGGCATAAACGCGGAGCAATCCTTCTATGTCGCGGACGGAAAGGCCTATATCGTATTCCAAAAATACAGCATCGCCCCTGGAGCCACAGGTACACCGGAATTTGCCGTAAAGCTGCCGGGTAAAGGATCCGACATAAAGCCCGCTGCAGCCGTATTGAAATCAAGCGCTTATTACAAAGATAACAACGGAAAATTCATGGTTCAGGTATCCGTGCTGCGCCAGCTTCAGTTCAATGTCAAGTGGAACGGCAAGAGCAAAACCACGGAAATCTCCAAGGGAGCCGTCTGGAGCGCGGTGAAGCTGAACAAGGATGCCTACACTTTCGGCAAAATGGCCCCACGTTCGCTGGGCTCGGCTCCTGTCATGAAAAAAGGCCACGTCTATGTTCCGCTTGCTTTCCTGACAGACATTCTGAATCTGAATGCAGATCAAAGCAAGCATGGCCAGATTACGGTAACCGCTGCAAAATAACATAGAAACTACCCCATTCAAAGTCTGCGCCTCCTGCACGGGATCTTTCCTAAGCAGGGACAGCACAGTCTGCGGTAAAAAAGAGGCCCTCTCCAACACGGAGACGGCCTCTTCATATTTTCATGTTAAGTTAGAATCGTTTACCTCAAGCGAGACCTTCCGAGCCTTGTCGTAGCGCAAAATCCCGTCAACAATACCCCAACGTCAATGCTTCTCCAGCCTGGCCGCCCCATTCATCATCCATCAGATACCGGGCTAGAACCCTTTCTCCCTCATGTACAAAAGTGAGACGATAATACACTTCTTCATCCTCGCAAATCTCAAAATACAGTGCATATCGCCCTGCTTGCAGCGGAAGCTCAATAGCGGCGTGTGACATGACGGACAACAGCTCCAGCTTCCCGGGATCCAGAACGTCAAACGGCACGACCATCCGCCGCTGCGCGTTCGGATCTTCGATGAACGCCTCCTTCAAGGCCAGCTTCACCCAGGCGCCGAAAGCATCATCAGGGATAGGATCAAAGGTGAGATAACCGGGATGAATGACAACGCCCTGTTTGATATTGGTTTCTCCCCATTGGCACAAATCCTCATCAAAGTCCCGAGAGCGGACTTGGATCTGATGGTGCGAAATGGTGAGGTCCACCTCTTGGGTCATTTTCGTATGCTGCATATGTAAAACACCTCGCTTTTGGGATACCTGCTTTTCTATTAAGCCGCTCCAGATGGATCGTGGCCAGCCTGCGTTCCTTATCCACCTGGACCCGCATGCTGATGCCCAGCTTCTCCTCGAACACAATCGGGTGACATTCAGATACTTGTCCTCTACGACTCCCGATCCTCCTTGGCCGTTGGAACGTGTCATGCCTGCGGTGATTATTTCTTTGACCATCTCCCCATCCGCCTTGGCGTCCGGATCATATGTGAATACCGGCTTTTTTATCAGCTGGTATTTGGTCAGGACCACCTCATTCTGAAAAAGCCCATACGTGCGCGCAATAAAGTAACCGGGTATCAACAACGTGGCTGCCACCAGTATGATCACTCCCCAGAGGACCGCCAGCCTTTCATGCTAAATCATATCGACGAACTCCAGCTTCCCAAAACGCGAAGGAATATGGTAATTCACCTCACCGGTTGGGCTCCACGCCTGATACTCCCGGTTTCCTTGGATGTCCTCATCAATGCGGTAAAAATTCACGTTCCAGCTTCGCCCCCCTTGCAGGGGATTCTTGAAGTTCGCAGCCGGAATGCGAATATCATAAATCATATTTCCGTTACCGTCATGCTCTACCGACGTCTGAAGACCGGCAAGATCCCACTTCACATCGCTGCTTGTGATCGATTTTCGTCCATCGCTTTGGATCAAGGCGTCAAAAACAATATTGTTCGGACTCACCTCAAGCTCGATATATTCCATTCCCGTTCCTGCTTCGTCTATAAACAATTCCACGACATCCTGTTCATACAGCGGATCATCCCGATGCTGGTACTCCGATACGATATGAGAATCCTGGCAAACAAACCGTACATAAAAGTAGTCGGAGCTCCAGCAGGCGCGAACCTCGGTCGCTTCCTTCGCAGCAAGCCCGGTCACGGTATCGCTCAGGGCTACCGCTTCATACCGGTCCCAATCAATGTTCCCACGATGCTCTCCCTGCTGGATGTATAGGGCGGGCTTGCATGGATAAATTGCCGTATAATGCATGATCATCCCTCCGAAAAAAGTTCAATGGTTAGTCTATCCTCTATGATAAGACATACAGATTCGGTTAGCTATTCCATGGTAAGAATAAAGAACATAGGGGAAATCCCATCTTTTGCTCTATGTCCCCATAGTGAAAATAAGCGCATGCTGTGCTACAATAATAAAATTGCAAACTCTAGGGAGGGTTATGGATTCGCCATGCTCATAATTGGTATCGCCGGCGGCACCGGATCGGGCAAAACGACGGTTGCCCGCTCTGTCATTGACCGTCTTGGTTCAGATAAAGTCACTTTTATTTCGCAGGATAACTATTACAAGGATCATAAGGAGCTCAGTTTCGAGGAACGCGAAGCGATTAACTATGATCATCCGTTCGCCTTTGACAACGAGCTGCTCGTCGAACATCTCGGCATTTTGAAAACCGGACAACCCGCATTCGCGCCGGTGTATGATTTTACCGCTCATGCCCGTTTCACGGATCAGACCATCGAACTGAAGCCGAACAACATCGTCATCATTGAAGGCCTGCACGTGCTGTCCGATGAGAATCTGCGCAAGCTGCTTCACATTAAAGTGTTTGTGGATACCGATCCCGATGTACGCCTGCTTCGCCGGGTCGTCCGCGATATCGAGGACCGCGGCCGGACCATCCAGTCGATCCATAATCAGTATCTGACAACCGTCAAGCCGATGCATGAGGCGTTCATCGAACCCTCCAAGAAGTACGCCGACCTGATCATTCCCGAAGGCGGAGAGAATGAAGTCGGTATTCGCCTGCTCTCCATCTTGACCGAGAAATATTTGACCGGCGACCGCACATTGTCGGGTGAATCATAGGACAAGCCTGCGTATCAGCAGTTTGGCAGCATGGAAAAGCCCACAGGACCATTTAAGTTAAAGGTCTGTGGGCTTTTTGGTGTTATCCGTGTCAATTGCGTTAGGATTGCATAACCCGCTCGTCATGTTTGCGTTCTTCCACTTCCACGTTTGTTGGGTTTCTGTGTTCTTGCTTTCCGGAATGTTCGTTCCATGTTCGTTCTCGGTGTTCTTGCTTTCCGAATTGTTGCGTCTCCGCATCTACTGCGGTTTACTGCATTTCCTGCATTTCCTGTATTTCCTGTATTTCCTGTATTTCCTGCACTTTCAGCATTTCCGACGCCTCTTTTGTCCCCGGTCCTCTCAAAAACGTTCAGCTCCCTGCGCTGAAGCCGTCAAACGTGCGGATCGTAATCCGCAACCACCAGCACATCCATATGCCTTGCGCTTCTTAGCAGGCCCCGGATCATTCTCCGCTGGGCGTACAGCTTCCATCCGGCCATCTGCGGCTGTCCGATAATCAACTGGGTAGCCTTGACCGCATCTGCTGCTGCGACCAATTGGGAAGAAACGGCGCGGGTTGGCCCCTTGTTTACCGGCAGCACGGTGAACGTTCCCCCGAGACGTTCCGTTAACGTCTGAAGCGCCGTCAGGCGCTGTTCGTCATCAAGAGACAGACTGTGATGCCGCTCCAGAGGGAATGCCACATACCAGGCCGCTTTCAGCCGATGGGCGATCCGGAAGCCGCGGCGAATGAGCCGTTCTCCCTGGGGACCTTCACCAATCATGACATAGATAACCTCCTCGCGACGCCACGGCCCCCGCAGCGAGCTGCTGCGCTGCCATGACTCCAGTCTCTCGTCTACATCATCCGCAATTTCTCTTAAGGCAAGCTCTCTTAAGGCAATGAGGTTTCCCGTCTTAAAAAAATGGCCAAGGGCTTGCGGGATTTTCTCCGGCGCATAAATTTTCCCGTCCTTCATCCGCTGCCGCAGCGACTCCGGCGTAACGTCGATGAGCTGAACCTCATCGGCCGATTGCAGAATATGATCCGGCACCGTCTCGCGAACACGAACGCCGGTCATTTGCTTGACGGCATCATTCAAGCTCTCCAAATGCTGCACGTTCATGGTCGTAATGACGGAGATGCCGGCCGACAAAATATCCAGCACGTCTTCATACCGTTTCTTGTGCTTGCTTCCGGGAACATTCGTATGCGCCAGCTCATCCACAAGAACTACGTCAGGCCTGCGACGAAGGATCTCATCGGTATCCATCTCCTCAAGGCGTGATCCCTGGTAGTCCATCCCTTTGCGAGGAAGAACCTCAAGATCACCGATCTGTGATCGCGTATCCATCCGTCCGTGTGTCTCCAACAGTCCGGTAAGAACCGTCAATTCCTTCTTTAGCAGATCATTGCCTTCGCGCAGCATCGCAAACGTCTTGCCCACGCCCGGGGCAGCCCCGATATAGACTTTAAACCGCCCGCGTTTGACCTGCTCCATCTTCCGGTCCAGCTCTTGCTCATTCAATCGGTGAAACGAATCGGAGGAAACTCGCCGAGGATGGATCTGCGCCGGGATGATCCATTCTCCGTCATGCGCCGCCCGATCCGCCACAATAAAAATATCGATCCCGCGCGTTTTCTTCAGCAGATCCTGAAGGAGCGAGCCCTGCCGCATCTCCTGCGGGCGGGTCTGCTTCGAATGACCCAGCACAATGCGGGTCACATGGTGCTCCAACGCATATTGAACAAGCACGTCGGCCAGCTTCCTACGCGAGCGGAGAGGAAGCTCTTCAAGCTTGACGCCGATACGCTCGGACAGTTTCAGCAAAGATCGCTTGAAGGCCGCCTGCTCTTTCGTGAGCTCTAACCTCGGATTCACAAACGTAACGGCCATAAGCTCACCGTTCAATCTCTTCGCGATCTGCTGTCCGCGCCGCATATAGATGGATCCGTTCCAATGGTATTGGGTGGATACCAGTATTCGCTCATGGGTACCCGATGGACCGACCAATCCCCGTTCCTTGCGGTGGCGCTCCAGCGAGTGGTTTACCCCTTCGGCTACAAGGCGAAGCGTTAGCTCCCGAAGCACGGCCAAATTACCCTCCTTCCATAAGCTTCCACCCCCGAGCAAGCCGCCTTGTGCCCGCTCCAGCATCGTTTCAGGCGTTACATCAATAAGCACCACCTCGTCCGCATTTTCTAGCGTATCGGCAGGAACCGTATAACTAGCCTTAATGCCTGTCAGCTTGACTGCAATATCCTGGACGTCATCCAGCTCATGCACATTGACCGTCGTGATCACGCTAATTCCCCGGCTTAACAGAAATCGGATGTCATCCAGCCGCGTAGCATGCTTCGCCCCCTTCCGATTCCGGTGGGCAAGCCCATCGACAAGCACCACCTCCGGGTTGCGCTGCACCAGCAGGTCCAGATCAAGATCCTTCTTCTTTACGCCGTCCTCCACCCAATGGATGCTGGGCACCCGCTCCAGATTCCGGACCTGCTCGACCGTTCCCGGACGCTGCATCGTGGATACCGCGCATATGACAACATCGATGCCCTGCAGTTTCAAGGTATGTCCTTCGCGAAGCATATGATAGGTTTTCCCCGAACCGCTTACGGCCCCGATATATACCTTAAGCCTTCCATGGTGGAATTTGGCAATCGACCTTAAGATTTCCTCCGGTGATTTTCTCCGAAAGAGGTCCATGATCAATCAAGAAGCTCGGCAAGCGCCAGGTTCAGCTTCAACACATGGACACGCGGTTCACCGAACACGCCCAAGTCCCGTCCCTCTGTGTGCTCCTCTACCAACTGATTAAGCTCTGCCTCCGTAATTCCGGTCAGCTTGCTGATCCGCGGAATCTGAATATTCGCGGCCTGCGGCGAGATGTGTGGATCCAATCCGGAGGCGGAATTCGTAACCAGATCCATCGGAACCTTGCTCACCGGAACGTCCGGGTTGCTCTCCTTCCACGCTTCAATCGAAGCCTTCGTCCGATCGATCAGGTCCGGGTTGGAAGGTGCATAGTTATTGCTGCCTGAGCCGGCTCCGTTATATTCAATGCTGGACACCCTGCCGTGAAAATACTGAGGCTCCGTAAAGTTCTGGCCGATCAATTCCGATCCGACCACCTTTCCGCCGGAATCCGTGACCAAGCTGCCGCCGGCTTGCTTCGGCATGAGCAGCTGCGCCGCTCCCGTCGTAATCAGCGGATAGAGAACCCCGCATAACACGATAAATACAAGGCTCGTTCTTAGGGCCATGCCCAGAGAGACGCGGACTGCCCCCGCCCCGGCGCGGGTTGCAGCGGATGATTTTTGCAATGGATTATTCATGGTTCCTCGATCCCTTCCTTCATATCTTCCACATAAACCATTTTCGAGTTATCTCTATTCCCCGGTACGATTATCATATCTAGATCCATAGATGGACAATCATGTCGATCAGCTTAATTCCGAGGAACGGTACGATCACGCCGCCTAAGCCATAGACCAGCACATTGCGCTGGAGCAGCTTCGACGAGCTCATCGGTTTATAGGCTACGCCCCTCATCGCAAGCGGAATGAGCAGCGGAATAATGATCGCGTTAAAGATCAGCGCCGACAGAATCGCCGACATGGGGGAACCCAATCTCATGACGTTCAGAACATTCATGCTCGGTATGGCAGCTGCGAACATCGCTGGAATGATGGCGAAATATTTGGCGACATCGTTCGCGACGCTGAACGTGGTCAGCGCGCCACGCGTCATTAGCAGCTGCTTGCCGATGGCAACCACCTCGATAATCTTCGATGGATCCGAATCCAGATCCACCATATTGGCTGCTTCCTTGGCTGCGGTGGTACCGCTGTTCATCGCCAGCCCCACATCGGCCTGGGCCAGCGCCGGGGCGTCGTTCGTACCGTCACCAGTCATCGCAACCAGCTTGCCTTCGGCTTGTTCTCGGCGGATGACGGCAATCTTATCCTCGGGCTTGCTCTCGGCGATATAATCATCGACGCCTGCTTCTCGGGCAATCGTTGCTGCGGTGAGCGGATTGTCGCCCGTGCACATAATCGTCTTGATGCCCATCCGGCGCAGCTGGTCAAACCGTTCCTTCATTCCCGGCTTCACGGTATCCTTCAAGTAGATTAGACCATAGATGCGGTTATCCACGGCAACAGCGAGCGGGGTTCCGCCCTCTGTCGCGATGGCGTCAGCGTTTGGCGTCAAATCCAAAGGGATGGAGCCTCCTTGCGACAGCGCCCAAGCTTTGACGGCATCTACCGCACCCTTGCGGACTTTTCGCCCATCCTTAAGGTCCATCCCACTCATCCGGGTCTCTGCCTTAAATTCGATGAAATCCGCCTCAGCCGTCATGCTTGCATCTGCTTCGAGACCTTCCTGCTTCAGCAGCTCCAGCACGGAACGTCCTTCCGGCGTTTCATCCAGCAGCGAGCTCACGCCCGCCCATTGCGAAAGCGATGCATGCGATTCGCCGCCGACGGGAATCAGCTGGCTGGCCATCCGGTTCCCGAACGTAATGGTACCCGTCTTATCCAGAATCATCGTATTGATGTCACCGGCTGCCTCCACCGCCTTGCCCGACATCGCCAGCACATTGAACTGCGTCACCCGGTCCATGCCGGCAATCCCGATCGCCGACAGCAATCCCCCGATCGTGGTCGGGATGAGGCATACCAGCAGCGAGATCAGCACCGGAACGGACAGCTCGATGCCAAGATACTTCGCAATTGGAGCGAGCGTAACGACAACGATCAGGAATATCAGCGTTAAGACGATCAACAGCGTATTCAGCGCAATTTCATTCGGCGTCTTCTGGCGAGAGGCTCCTTCAACAAGCGAGATCATCCGGTCGATAAACGATTCCCCGGGATCGCTCGTAATCCGGACGCGGATCGTATCGCTGACAACCCGCGTCCCCCCGGTGACCGAGCTGAAATCGCCGCCGGCTTCTTTAATGACGGGGGCGGACTCGCCGGTAATCGCCGATTCGTCAACGGACGCAAGGCCCGCAATGACTTCCCCATCCCCGGGAATCATCTCGCCCTGCGTGACGATCACGATATCTCCTTTGCGAAGATCCGTGGAGGGCACGGATTGCACCCCTCCGTTCTCCATCACTTTATGTGCCGTCATTTCCTGCTTCGACTGCTTAAGGGAATCGGCCTGCGCCTTTCCGCGTCCTTCGGCAAGCGCCTCTGCGAAGTTTGCAAACAGCAGCGTCAACAGCAGAATGACAAATACCGTCACATTAAATCCGATACTGCCCTCTGTCCCGAAATAGGATGGAAATAACGTCATCAACAAAACAACCAGAGTCCCGGCCTCCACAACAAACATGACCGGATTTCTCATCATCAGGACGGGATTCAGCTTCGTGAAGCTGTCCTTCAGCGCCTGACGGACCATCTCTTGGGACATCGCTTTTTTTCTCGTATTATTCATGGAAATAGCCACCTTTTCTATTAACGGATCGTCAGATGCTCAGCAATCGGACCGAGCACAAGTACTGGCAGGAAGGTCAATGCACCGATAATCAGAACCACCGCGATCAGAATGCCGGCAAACAGCTTATTATCTGTCCGGAACGTCCCGAGCGTCTCGGGAACCCATTGCTTCCGCATCAACGAGCCGCCCACTGCCAGCAAGGCGATCATCGAAATGTAACGTCCGAATAGCATGACCAGTCCAGTTGTCACATTCCAGAACGGCGTGTTATCCGACAGACCCTCAAATCCGGAACCGTTATTGGCTGCGGAAGACGTGTATTCGTACAATACCTGGGAGATGCCATGAAAGCCCGCATGGGCAATGCCCGCCTGCCCTGCATCCGTCATCAACGCAAGTGCGGTCGGAGCCAGAATGATCAATGGATGCACCAGGATAACAACCGCAATTAGCTTCATCTCCCGCGCCTCTATTTTTCTCCCTAGAAATTCGGGTGTTCGGCCAACCATAAGACCAGCCAGGAACACCGCCAATATCGCATACATGAGCATGTTCATCAGCCCGACGCCTTTTCCGCCAAAAACGGAGTTCAGCATCATCAGGGACAGCGGCGTAATCCCGCCAAGCGGCGTGAGCGTATCATGCATGTTGTTAACCGACCCGGTCGTGGCCGCAGTCGTCACCGTGGTGAACAGAGAGGATTGGGCGATTCCGAACCGGACCTCCTTGCCCTCCATGCTGCCTTGGGAGGTATCCATGCCCAGCCGGTTCAGCGCCGGATTGCCGTTCGTTTCAGCCGCATAGTTCAAGGACAGGAATCCGATAAACAAGGTCATCATCACCGAGAAAATAATCCAGCCCTGCTTGCGGCTCTTCGCGAACAAACCAAATGTGTAAGGAAGCGCCGCCCCGAGGCTCCACATGCACAGAATCTCGATCACATTGGTCAGCGGGGACGGGTTCTCGAACGGATGCGCCGAGTTGGCCCCCATAAACCCGCCCCCATTGGTGCCCAGATGCTTGATCGATTCCAGCGCAGCCACCGGTCCCACAGCTATTTGCTGCTCGCTTCCTTGAAGCGTCGTGACGCTGAGCGCAGGCTGCAAAGTCTGCGGCACCTGCAGTGCAACCAGCACCATCGCAATGATAAATGCGGCCGGGATGAACACCCGGGTGTGGGCTTTGACGAAATCCTCAAAAAAGTTGCCGACGGTTGTACCCTTGCTGGTCACCGCCCGGATAAACGCAATCGCCACGCACAGCCCGGTCGCCGCGGACGTGAACATCATCATGGTAATGACGGCCATCTGGGCCATATAGGATAACCCCGACTCCCCGCTGTAATGCTGGAGATTCGTATTCGTCATAAAGCTGATGATCGTATTGAACGACAAGGTCGATTCCATATCGTCGATGCCGTTCGGGTTGAAGGGCAATACGCTCTGCATGCGCAGAATCAAATACCCCGCCGCGACCAGCACAATATTCGTTACCACAAAGCTAATGGCATAGCCTTTCCATGTCATTCCCTTGCGTTCTTTCAAGCCAATCAGTGCGAAGATCGGTTTCTCCAACCAGGAGAACCATTTATCCGTGCCGTTCCCCTCATTGCGAAACACCTGATATAGATAAGTTCCGAGCGGCTTTACCAGCAGCACCAGAACGAGAATTACGATGGCAATTTGTAAAATGCCCATGACGAATGCCTTCCTCCTTCAGCTGTTTCCCTAGAATTTTTCAGGGTGAATCAACGCGTAAATCAAATATAGAAAAATAAAGAGCGTGCATATTAAAATGATCGTCACGATTAATCCACCTCCGGTTCCGAAACCACGCGTCCGCACCAGGACATAAATAGCATGAGCAGCCCGTAGGTTCCTCCCAAGATAAGCACCATATATAAATCCTGCATGAATACAACCTCCTAAAACCTCATGGTCACATCAGCCAAGACGCTTAGCTGACAATGGATGAAATCAGGAAGGATACCTGATGATGGTTCGTATGAAGCACCACATCGGCACCCAGTCCCCTGTATATCAATCGCGGATTGCTGGAATGGGTAATCACATAAATCGACTCCGTCGTCCATGTCCGGCAGATCCGTAAATAGCGGCAGCACAGGTTCAAGCTGCTCTCGAACAAATACACCTTGCTCACGGGAAACTCGGGAATGATCCAGGTTTGTTCATCCCTTGTATCGATAACAATCATGTTGGTGCAGCCTAGTTCTCGCAGCCTCTCCTGCTCAACCCGGTTGTTGGCTATGGCCGCAAACGAAATGTCCATATAGATCAGCTGGCGGATAAATTGTTCCCCGGCCTTGTTCGGCGCGGATACCAGAATAAACTCCTGCGGTTTCTCCATCTTTTGTTCTCCTCCTAAGAAGTTCAGAAAGAGAAGACAACAACAAAGAAGCCTGGGGAAAGAGAAGAACTCTTCCCGCAGGCTTCTTCATCAGAACACGGTGAAATACACCGTGGCCCAAGTCCACGACAATCGTTGCCCCTCTCGATACGCTTACGAGGTTAGCTGACGGATTCGGGCGTGAGAGTCGCCCTACCCATAGACCGTTATCTTGTCCATGGGATTCACCCCTGAGAGATCAAGTTCATCTCCCGACTGGTTCCCCCGTTCCTTTTCCATTCAAGGACTCAGCGAAAATTACAAACGAGTAGCATGTTATTCTATTAGCCATTGACTAACATCCAGGTCCGGCAAAACAGCACAGCATCAGGTTCAAGCGGTGAGAGTCGCTTCAACCTGCATTTCCAGCGAAGGCCCATGGTGCCCTCGCCCGAGATTCGATCCATAAAGAGCCCGGCAGCTCTCACACAGCCTTTAGTTCTTCATGGAACGGCTGCCCGTATGCCTGCCGCCGATGTCCGTCAATTCATAGTTCGTATCATACGTCCGGCCTTGCAGGAAGTAAATGTGAGCAAAAACACATGTAGCGTTATGTCGAACAGGATCCGACCGATTTTTCTCGATTATCTCTTGAATTCTGCTCTATACTATGTATTTCTCTTGTTTTCTTGCATTTATCGCAATCTATCGAGATACCGCGATTTTGCCATGATAATAGATGTCACGGCCGAATGTACGCGTTTTCTTTTACGGTTTTCATCGATTTTCGGAATGTATCCGTTCAATATGGCCATTTACTTTTAGAGTCCTCCGGCGTATGATTCATCCATCATTCGAAACATTCGTTTACGCTGAGCTCCCGAGCCTTGAGCGAAGCGGCCACTGTAGCAGGGCCTCTAACGATAAATAGGCCTGGAGAGCGGGGTTACTCTGCTCACCAGGCCTATTTATCGTGCATATAACATTCCCATAAAGGAGCGCAGATCATGACGAAACTCATCGAGGCGGCACTAGCCCCCGTCATCGAAACCGCAACGCCTGCATTAAATGCAGAGCTCATCCGCTGCATGGAGATATTTCGTTTCGACCGGGGCTCGGCTGAACGCTTTATCCCCTGGAGCGACCGAGATTGGAACTGCGGGTTGTTCAAAATCAGCTGCAAAGACGCGGCCGGGTATGCCGAATATGCGCTGCCAAGCACAAGAGAATTCGCGGATCTGGTCCGCTGGGCATCCGTCTTTACGAGGCTGAGGGGTATGCCCGTTACCGGGGCCGTTCGTTATGCCCAGAAGCAGCAGCAGTGGGGATCCGCACGAATGCAGCTCGCCGCATCAGCCCTCGCCGATCTGGAGGCCAATCTGCAACAGCACATCACCCGTAAGCGATTAGGCAGCCTGCCGCTGGAGCGTTCCTTCCTGATGGACTGCTCGGAGGCGTATTATTCCTTCTAGGACAGCTGCTAGAAAGAGCTGCCGTTCTCGCTTCCATTGCAATTGGCCGTTTTCCCCCGCTCACTTGAACATATTTTTGAGCACCATCATCAGGTTGGCCGGCTTCTCTGCCAGCCGCCGGGTGAAATACGGGTACCACATCGTTCCGTAGGGCATATAACACCGGATACGGTAGCCGTCCTGTGCCAGGGCAGCCTGATCATTCATCCTCAGTCCGTACAGCATCTGAAATTCATAGTCCTGTTTGTCTATGCGGCTCTGCTCGGCAAACACCTTCACCCAGTCGATGATGTTGTCGTCGTGCGAAGCAATCGCGACGTAGGCTCCCTGATCAAAATGCATTTTGATCAACTTCTTATAGTTGTCAATGACCTCCCGCTTCTGCTGAAAGGCGATGGTTCCCGGCTCTTTGTACGCCCCCTTGACCAACCGCAGATTTACGCCGGCATGCATCAAATTCTTGACGTCCTCCTCCGTACGGAACAAGTAAGCTTGCATTACGGTCCCCACGTTGGTCAGCCCCTCCTTATGGAGCCGCAGCGTCATATCAATCGTCGCCTGGGTGTACGGCGAATCCTCCATATCCAGACGAACGAAATTGCGGTGCTCTTTCGCCTTTTTCGCCACCATTTTGATGTTCTCGTACGCCTTCTCCAGATCCAGCGCCATGCCCATCTGCGTCGGTTTCAGCGATACGTTCGACTGCACTCCACGCCTCGCGATCCCTTCCACCAGCTTCAAATATTCCTCCCGATACCCGGCTGCTTCGTCCAGCGTCCGGATGCCCTCCCCCAGATGGTCCAGCGTGACAAGAATGCCCTTCGCGTTCAGCCTCTCGATTTCATCCAGCGCCTCATTCAAGGTATCGCCGGCAATGAATCGGCCCGCCAATTTCCGGCCGTACTTGATCGACAACCATTTCACGAGTTTATTGCCGGACACCGTGAGGATCACTTTACGGTAAAGCTCGGTTCCGTCCATGCGCGCGCCCCCTCTGCAAGGTAAACCAAAATGCACTCTATCTAACTCATATGCAAAAATCATGACGGCATGCAGGAAGACATACATATCTTACATAGAGGTTTTCACCAGGAGTTCCTAACCATGCCACCATGACGCATTCGCAGCTGGACCATTGGCCAGAAGCTTCGATTCATATCATGTTAAGGAGGGGCCTCCCCATGCGAGCATCTTTTCGGAACGAACCATTTATGGACTTCAACAACGAATGGAACAACAAGTTATACGACGCGGCGTTATCCGGGGTCGAAGCCGAGCTTGGCCAATCGTACCCAATGGTCATCGGCGGTGCCAAAATCCATACGGAGCGCACCGCAAATTCGGTCAATCCGTCGCGCAAACACCAAGTCATCGGCGTCGTGTCCCAAGCGAATACCGAGCTTGCCGAACAAGCCATTCAGACGGCAGCGCGCACCTTTGAGACGTGGAAGCACACCGAGCCGAGCGAACGGGCACGCTATCTGTTCAAGGCCGCGGCGATCATGCGGCGGCGCAAGCTCGAGTTCTCCGCGCTCATGACTCTCGAAGCCGGCAAGTCGCGTGCCGAAGCCGACGCGGATACGGCCGAAGCGATCGATTTCATGGAATTCTATGCACGCGAAATGCAGCGCCTGAGCGCGCCCCAGCCGCTGACGGTTCACGAGGAGGAAGAGAATCATCTCTATTACATCCCGCTTGGCGTCGGCATCGTCATTCCGCCGTGGAACTTCCCGCTCGCGATTATGGCTGGCATGACCACGGCTGCCATCGTCTCCGGCAATACCGTTGTGCTGAAGCCTGCCAGCACCACGCCGGTCATTGCCGCCAAATTCGTGGAGCTCCTGGAAGAGGTCAGCCTGCCTCCGGGCGTCGTTAATTTCCTGCCTGGACCGGGTCAGGAAGTGGGGGACTATCTGGTGGATCACCCATTGACCAGGTTTATCAGCTTTACGGGGTCACGCGACGTCGGACTGCGGATTCAGGAACGCGCAGCCAAGACGCAGCCGGGGCAACGATGGATCAAGCGCGTCATCGCCGAAATGGGCGGGAAAGACGCAATCATCGTGGACAACGAAGCCGATTTGGAGCTCGCGGCGGACGCGATTACCGCTTCCGCATTCGGCTTCTCCGGTCAGAAATGCTCCGCCTGCTCCAGAGCCATCGTGCACGAGGACGTCTATGATATCGTGCTGCAGAAGGTGATCGACCGCTCCAAGAAGCTGGTGATCGGAAGCCCCTCCAATGCCGAGGCTCAGGTAGGACCCGTCATCGACGATAAGGCGTACCGTAAAATTCTCGACTATATTGAAATCGGAAAAAGTGAAGGGAAGCTGGTACTGGGCGGATTCCCGGGCGATCCGGAGGGGTATTTCATACAGCCGACGATCTTCGCGGACGTCGCCAGCACCGCCCGTATTTCCCAGGAGGAAATCTTTGGTCCGGTCGTGGCCTTCACGAAGGCAGCCTCCTTCGACGAAGCGATCCGATTCGCCAACAATACCGATTACGGGCTGACCGGCGCGGTGATCTCGAACAACCGCGCGCACCTGGAACAGGCCCGGCGCGACTTCCATGTCGGCAACCTGTATTTGAACCGGAAATGCACCGGCGCCTTGGTAGGCATCCACCCGTTCGGCGGCTTCAATATGTCCGGGACCGATTCCAAAGCCGGCGGGCGCGACTACCTGCTCCTGTTTACACAGGCAAAGGCGGTGTCGGAGCGATTCTGATTACGACATGTAAAGAAACCTCTCCATGACAATGGAGAGGTTTCTTTATGTACAGCGATTCTTTTACTGGCTTTACGCCTTAACCTTGCCCTTAATCTCCCGGACCACCTTGCCCTCGAACGATTGATTCATCCAGTACGCAAGATGAATGCCTTCCTCACCAAAGGTGCATTCCGTGGTTAAGTAGAATGGCGTCTCTGTCAGTCGGATGGTCAGCTTCAACGTCCGTTCATCCTTCCAGGTCATGGAGGCAGCATATTCATTATCCGCCATCATGATCAGCTTCGTGGTTCCCGTCTTCCACGCGTTGCGACCACAGACAACCGAATTGACGCCGTGTTCCCCCTCAAGCTCCATTACCGCGCCGTCATCATCAAACCGGACGGAGAACGAACGCAGCTTCGCCTCATTCTCTTCGAGATCATAGACGATCCCGGAGACTTCCTTCTCGACCGGGGATGCCGCTTCTTCGCTTGGCGGATTCAGCTTAAGCTCTTGCAGCGTTTCGGTAAGAGAAGCCTCCGCTCCGGTGTCGATCGGCAGCGCATCAGGCCTCATCGAAGGTTGCAGATGCTCCCATGCTTCATCTAACACGGCCTGCATATCCCCGAGGCCGGAGGTAATCGCTATGACCGCATCCTGCTCCGGCAGCACGACGCAGAATTGTCCGAATGCGCCGTCGCCGCGGTAAGCCCCGTGTCGGCACATCCAGAATTGATAGCCGTACCCTTCGGTCCAATCCGAAGAGGAATCCGCAGGTCCGTTGGATATCTGTTTGGAGGTCGCCTCCTCGATCCACGCCTCCGGGATCAGCCGCTGGCCTTCCCATAAGCCCTTCTGAAGATAAAGCTGACCGAACTTGGCAATGTCCTCGGTCTTCAGCTTAAGTCCCCAGCCGCCGGTGTTGATTCCCTGCGGACAGCTTTCCCATGTGGCTCCATGAATGCCTAGCGGGTCGAACAGGCGGGGCTGCAAATAATCCAGCAGCGTGATGCCGGTAACCTTTTGCAGAATGGCCGAAAGCATGTACGTCGCTGCGCTGTTGTATACAAAGTGGGTACCGGGCTCATGCTCTACCGCTTGTTTAAGGAAATCAGCCGTCCAAATATCGGACGGCATGGCAGGCTCCTGCGCGTGTCCGGTCCCCATGATGAGCAAGTCGCGTATCGTCATCGCGGACAGATTCGGGGAGGGATCTTCAGGAGCGTATTCCGGAAAGAAGCCGATCACCCGGTCCTCCAGCGCAATCTGTCCCTCTTGGGCCAGAAGTCCGATCGCGGTAGAAGTAAAGCTCTTGCTTAACGAGAACAGCATATGCGGTTTGTCCGCCTGATACGGCTTCCACCAGCCTTCCGCCACGACATGTCCATGCCGTACCAGCATGAAGCTGTGGAGTTCAAGCTCCTTTTCCTGAATCGATCGGATAAAGCGTTCGATTGACTGAGATGAGATTCCTTGATTTTCGGGGGTGCTTCTTGGCAATAATTGAACCGTTTTCATGTTCATCTTCCTTTCGCCTCTCCCTGTATCAATGAGATAATTTCATTATGACCCTTCCATTATACACCAGGTAATGGCACCGCTTCATCATAACGTATGGCACGAAAACCAAGCCGCTCACTAATCTCATTCAAGTCCTCCCGTGCAAGAAAAGAAGCCTCCTGATCGCGTCCGCACGCCAGCTCCTCCCCATCCACTTGAGCATTGCCGCACTGCACCATTTCCTCCGAATACAATGCCGGATGGGACAGGAAGAAATACTGGTCATCCGTTAAGCCGCCGAGCACCCTTTCAAACGACTCGACCCCGCCTGGTACGCCGCCCGGGAAAAAATTGTAGTAATGGCGATGGTTAATTAGCCCCTTCGCTTCAATCCAGCGGTCCAGCTCTTCCTGCAGCCCTGGTATGAAGCGCTCCGGCAGCATATGAGAATCGACATAAGAAATGCTGAAGCCTGCTGCGGTCAGTTTATCAAGCTGGGCTTCGCATTCCAAGAGGATCTCCTGCAGCAAAGGCGGATGATCCTGAAACAGGAACGGATCCTGATAGAAATAACCGGCCTCATCGACAAGCGAAGGAACCTGTTCCTTCGCGGCAACAGGTCCCCAGCGTACGTTATCCCACTCCGCGTTCAGCGTCATATGGAAGCCGAAGCAGATGTCCTTGCGATGCGCCATCAGCTGCGCGGCCTCGCCAAGATAAGGACCGGGCGCCATGATGGACACGTTTTTAATGAACCCGGCCTCAACGGCCTTGGCAATTGCAGCATTGGCGGAACGGCTGGAAGCATAATCGTCGGCCCTCGTAATGATCCGCCTCATTTTACCGCACCTGCCGCAATCCCTTTGATGATGTATTTCTGAGCGAAAATATAGAAAATGACAACCGGGATGATCGTCAGCGTCAAGCCGGCCATCGCCTGGTTCCACACAATAGTGAACTCCCCGAAGAAATAGAAGGTTGACAGCGGGATCGTCCGCAGCCCTTTATCCGACAACGTCAGCGATGGAAGCAGGTAGTCGTTCCACAGCGCAATGACGTTCAGGATCGCGATGGTCACGCTGATGTTCTTCAGCAGCGGGAACACGATTCGCCAGAACACGCCCAGCTTGGAGCAGCCGTCCAGCGTAGCTGCCTCCTCCAGCGCAACCGGTACGGATTTGATGAACCCGTGGTACAGGAAGACCGCCATACTGGACGTAAAACCGACGTTCATATAGATCAACCCCTCATGGGTGTTGAGCATCGGAATGTGCAGATTGGTGCGAATCCAGTCCATCACCTGCATCAGCGGCATCATCAGCGTCTGGAAGGGAATCAGCATGGTCGCCACGAAGGTGAAGAAAATAACTTTGCTCAGCTTATTATCCGTCCGCACCAGCATCCATGCCGTCATGGAGGCAAGCACGATGACGATAATCACCGAGATGACGGTGACATACAGCGAGTTGCCCAGAGCGGTGAAGAAATTCATCTTCTCCATCGCGGATATATAGTACTCAAAGCTGAAGGAGGAAGGCAGCGCGAGCGCATTCTCATACAGCTCCGCACGATCCTTAAAGGAGTTAATCAGCATGATGAAGACCGGAGACAAGAAGACCAGCGAGGCGAGGAACAGCAAAATGTCGAGCAGCCATTTCCCTGATTTCTTCATTACATCTGCACCTCTCTTCTCTTCGTGATGATAACTTGCGTCAGCGTAAGTCCGGCCACAATCAGGAAGAAGATGATCGCTTTTGCCTGACCTAAACCATAATTACCGTAAGCAAAAATCTCGTTGAAAATATTCATCGCAAACATCTCCGTCGCATTGCTCGGTCCGCCCTTGGTCAACGACAGGTTCACGTCATAGATTTTGAACGCCCCGGACAGCGTCAGGAACAGACAGATCGTGAACGAAGGCATTAACAACGGGAACACGATGTTCTTCAGTCGCTGCCACAGGTTCGCGCCGTCGACCTTGGCTGCCTCCATCAATTCATCCGGAATCCCCTGGATGCCCGCAATGTAGATGATCATCGTATAACCCGCCAGTTGCCAGGTGAATACGGCGACGATGGCGTACAGCGCAAACTGCGGATGCAGCAGCCAGTTAAAGAACACGCTGTCAAATCCGGTCTTCTCGCCCAAGAAGCTGAAGGCATCCGTAAAAATAAACTGCCAGATGTAGCCCAGAATCAGGCCGCCGATGAGGTTCGGCATAAAGAACATCGTTCGCGCCGCATTTCTCGAGCGGAGCTTCGTCGTTACCAACAGGGCAAAACCCAAACCCAGAATGTTGACGCATACCAGCGCGAGCAGCGTGAATTGAACCGTATGCCAAGCCGATGACAGGAATCGTTCGTCCTGGAACAGCTGAACGTAATTATCAAATCCTACGAATACTTTGGGATTTGCCGGAATGCCATCCCAATTTACGAAAGAGTACACAATCCCGATAATAAACGGGATGAGAACCACAGTCGTGAAAATAAACAGAAGCGGCACCGTAAACAAGGCAAACCAGGCTTTATCCTTTCTTTTGCTCATAATCCATACCTTCTTTCCGTTCCGGATGATTCCCGCAAGGCGGCATCAAACCTTGAATTCGTGTTAGAAAAAACAAAAGCCTAACGCTCATCATCCGAACGTCTGAGGCTAGGCTTTCATTTTCATGGAATTGTTATTTCAGGTGGTTATCGTTTTGCCTCGATTATTTCGATGCTTTCGCCCACACTTCATCCAGCTTCTGCAGGAACTGCTCTCCTGTCATACCCGGATTCATGAAGTATTCCTGCGTTGCCGGAGCCAGGTCATTGGTGATGATTCCCGATGGGAAGTAGTTCAACGCCCAAGTGATCGTCTCACCCTTCGTGGTTGCTTCGTGCACCGCTTGAGACAATGGATCCAGATCGCCCGCTTCAATATTCGTTAGAGCCGGAATGAATTTGAAATCGTCCACGATGGCTTTTTTGCCGCTGTCGCTAGTAAAGAGCCAGTTCAGGAATGCGTTCGCGGCTTTAACTTCTTCAGCGTCCGCCTGATTGTTCACGACCCAGTAGCTGGCCACGCCGACGGCGATTTTATCGTTGCCGGCAAGCGGGAACGGCATCATGCCCACCTTGGAGCCGAAATCGCCGAAATCCGCAAGCATGGAATAACTCCAGTTGCCTTGGTGCACCATAGCCGTTTTTTCCGTAGCGAAGTCGCCCATTTGGCTATCGTATTTCACTTCCAGCGGATTCTTGGTGTTGGCCTTGATCACGTCCATGAATTTAGCCCACTCTTGGAACTCCTTCGTATCGGCCATCTTCACTTCGCCCTTGTTCAGCTGGTCGATAAAGGCCAGCGGATCGGATTGAAGCGCAAACGGCGTGTTGATGATATGTCCGATCAGGAAGTATGCCTCTTGGGACAGGCTCAAACCGTTCTTGCCGTCAGCCTTCAGCTGCTCCAGCGTCTTCGTGAAGGAATCCAGGTCCTTCATGTTAGCCGGATCCACCAGATCCTTGTTATACACGAGACCGAAGCCCTCTACGCCGTATGGAACGCCGACCGTTTTATCATCGACCTTCAATTCCATGTCAGGCGCGATGTTCTTCACATACTCTTCGCCGCTCAAATCGGAGAAATAGGATTTCAGCTTCTCGGACTCGGGCCCTGGAGCCACGCTGAATATCGTCGGTCCCTGGTTGCTGCTGAGCTTCGCTACCAGCTGTTGCGAATAAGCGTCACCTGCGGCACCCCATACTTCAACTTCATTGCCGGTTTCTTCTTTATAGGTTTTAACCAAAGCTTCAAGAGGTTCTGTAATTTCAACTTTCGATTGGAAGAGCGTAATCTTCTTCAGCTTATCTCCCCCATCACCACCGGATGCTGCTCCAGAATCTTTGTCAGATGTACCACCGCAGGCTGCAAGTGTTGCAACCAAAGCCGTTGCTGTAAGTATGCTAAATACCTTTTTTACTTTTTTCAAGTGACACGCCTCCCCCTTAAGGACTCTATAAAGTAAAACGTTTACAAACCCATCATAGGGCGGTTTACCTAGAATGTCAATAAAAATTGTACGCGTTTTCATAAAAATACTAAGTAAAAAAAACTAGTAAAATTATTGATATTTTACTAGTTACAATCATAAAGTTTATCTCACCGTTTTTCTCCACTGGATGGTGGCATTCAGCTTAAAGGGCTCCCTGCCCGTTGTGCCCTTGATCATCTCGAGCAGCTCCTTCGCCGCCAAATAACCGCTTTCATAACGAGGGATCGCAATCGTGGTCAAACCGGCCATAGCCGCCGCATCCGAGTTATCGAATCCGGTGATCGAGATATCCTCCGGGACCCGTATTCCGTTCTCTTCCAAAGCTTTGATCGCGCCGAGAGCCATATTGTCATTCGCACAGACCAGAACTTCAGGCAAGGCATTGCTCAGGATCAGAATTTTGGCGGCCTGATATCCGCTTTCCTCGCTGTAATCGCCATGGAAGTAATTGCGGCGGTCAAACACGATGCCATTCTTCGCAAGCGTATCCATAAATCCGGCGAACCGCTCCTTGTGATCCAGGGTAAACTCCAGGCCGCCGATGTACCCGAAATTCGTAAACTGTTTATCCACCAAGGCCTGGACCATTTCACACATCACGGGGTAATTGTCCACGATCACGCTTTTGGTGTTGGCGTACTCGTTATCAATAATCCGGTCCATGAGAACGACAGGGAATTGCGGCGTGGCTACCGAGACTAAATATTCGTCCGTCATATTCCGATCCAAACTTATGGTACCGCTTGCAAATTTGCTGCGCATAAAATTGGTGCTGGATTTATTCGTACAGATGATAAGGTCGTATCCATTCTCCGTCAGGCAATGGCTGATCCCCTTGATGATCTTTAAATAATAATCGCGATCAAAGTCGCTGAAGACGAATATAATCGTGTTGCTTTTATCGGATTTGGTTGACTTATGCGGAAAATAGCCGTGCTCCGAGCATAATCTCAGCACCCGCTCCCTCGTCTCCCGCCCCACGTTCTTGCGCCCGTTCAGCACGTTGGACACTGTAGACACCGAGACATCCGCGAGTTTTGCAATTTCCTTCAAACCACTCATGAATCCTATCCCCTCTCCAAAGGCGTTAGTAAATTTAATATAACATGGATTTATTTTTAATAAAATTTACTTATTTTGCTTGGATGAGATTTTCCTTGCGGTATCATCCTTATCATTGCTTGTCATGGTACACTGCTCAGGTTAGAAACCCTTTGTTCGTCACAGCAAAAAGCAGGCCGCGCGAATCCATCGCCCTGACCTGCTAAATCAGGTAGATGCCACTAATCACCATCATGGGCGGTGTTGCCGCCGGGCTGGGTATCTCGCTGCTAACGCGTTCTTCCGTTAAGGACTGGGTCGATGCCGGGAAATTGCAGGCCTTCCAAATCCCCAAGCGTTACCGCAGCTCCAAGGTCCATTTTGTATTCCGGCGCGACCTGTTTCGCACCAGCGCCTTTAATCATTTTATTGAGCCGTTTGAGAAGACCGAATAAATACTTCGACCGGAACGGGACAAACCGTGGCCCTATGGGTCACGGTTTCTTGACGAGCCAAACACGCTTATCTCGGTATTTGGTCTGCCGAAGGCTGCAGAAAACCCGACACCTCGGGAGCCAGCACTTCCGGCGCCATCATCACGGCAGAATGATCCTGACCAGACAGCATGCGATGCTCGCACTGAGGGAGCAAGTCAACCAATGCGCTCGCTGCCCCATGGAACACAGGTCCGCTGTTCTCGCCCGTCATCACCATGACCGGTACGTCGACATCCCAGCGAGCCGTTGGCAGCGGTTGACCGGATTGCGTGCTCCCCATAATCATGCCGTCATAGGCCAATGTATGCGCCATGCCCTCCATGACCTGCCAAGAAGGATCTGCCTTCATGAATTCTACATATTCCGCAGGGATTCCCAGCGCTGCCGTCATGAAATATTCTACGGCATCGCTGCGTCGATGCTCGGCCATCAGCGCATTCAAATGCTGCACGTATTCCGCCGGTACGGGTTCGCGGCTATCGTCAATGATAAACGGCGGCTCATATAAAAACAGTTTTCTAACTTTACTGCTTCCGAGTCTGCTCGCCGCATCCAGCGCCAGAACAGCGCCCGAAGAACTTCCGAATACATACGCGCTGCCGCCCGCCTCCTGAATAAGGGAATCGATATCTTCGATCTCACGTTCAACGGCATACGGGGCCGTATCCATACTGCTGCCTCGTCCCCGTCGATCATAATTGTAGACGGTAAAATGTTCAGATAGAAGCTCACCGAGGCGCTTTGTATCGTTGTGATCCGAAGCTGCCGCAGCTACAAGGATAACAGCCGGACCAGCCCCTTTCTTTTCATAAAAAATTCGGGTACCGTCATTCGACATCACGTAGTTCATGATCCGTCTCTCCTTTTATTGTCCTTTTATGTACAAACTTATTTCGTCCTCGAACCGTTCCAGCGTATCCGTGTACCCTTCCACCATTCCCATGACTTCCGCAGCTTCCAGTTCCTTCGCACTTGCAAAATGGGTTATGATGCTTAGCCTGGTTCCGTCTCCGTCCTCTTCAAACGCAACCGAGGTCAACATGTCGCTGCCGGCTACGGAATTCCAGTTCTGATCCGTGAATGTGTCTGTATATACGAGCCTCGATAACTCCGCCACTTCGGAGTAGGTCGCCTTGCAAAAGGCTTCTTCCCCTTCTCCCACCGCTTCGGGAGCCAGTTTGTAGCGCCATACGCCGCCCGGTCTGACATCCATCTCGTATACCGTGGCACTCCAATTCTTTGGCCCCCACCAGCGTTCGATGTGTTCCGGCTTAGTCCATCCCTGCCAGGACAGCTTCAGTGGTATCGATACGACACGCTCCACGATCAGCTTCCGCTGCTCCCGATCTTTGGTGACAATGCTCTTTCCACCCATATGAATTCCTCCTGTCTGTGAAATCGGCTCTGCGCGCAGAGCCGTAATTATCTGTCCGATCTACTAAAAAATTGATTAACTCTCCTTTCCGTTGAAGTCGCTCATATAGTCCTCGAACCTGTCGAGTCTTTCTTCCCATAGTCGACTGAACGAATCGAGCCAGACGTCCAGTTCCTGAAACGGCTGGGCTTCAAGACTATAGATGCGCTGCTGTGCGTTCTTACGGACTTTCACCAACCCGGCCTCGCTCAGTATCCGCAGATGGCGGGATACTTGGGGCTGGCCGATGCCCAGAATCTCTACGATGTCGCTGACCGATCTCGAGCCTTGCTTTAAGAGTTCAACGATGTTGAAGCGGTTCGGCTCTGAGATCGTAGACAGGGTTAATTGCATAGCTGAAGTGTTCATGTTTAGAATATACACTTAAACGTATATACATGTCAATAAATATATTGATTTTGATTTTTCCACATCATTTTTTGACATCAAAAAAAATGGCAACCGTTCACTCGGCATGGCTTCAGGGTCTAACCAGATATCCAAATTAGCACAGCTAATGCTCCAGTGGCTATGCCCTACTCACCTGTCCAGGGACTCTAAAAACATCAAAAAAGAGGCCCCGTATAGCGGCCTCTTTGCTATAAACTACTCTATAAATTATGATCATTCAAAGCTATAAAGCTTTCAGACAGTCCTTATGGCTGAATGGACACCTGATGCAACTGCATGATGCCATTCGGATGCCGCCAGAAGCCCTCCACTTTGCTGCTGACTCCGTTTAAATACTCCTGATGATGAATATACAGCATCGGCGCTAACTCAACCAGCTTCTCCTGCGCCTGTTTATAGATGAGCTTGCGCTTCTCCGGATCATTCTCTTTGCGCCCGTCATCCAGCAGTTTATCCAGTTCCGAATCCTTCGTAAAGGTACGGTTGCCCGGCTCCCCTACATTTTTGGAATGGAATAATTCATACATGCCATAGTCGGCATCGGCCGTTACCGTGGACCATCCGAGAACAAACATATCATGCTTGCCTTCTGCGGTTTGGGCCAGATATGCTCCCCACTCCACCACTTCGATTTTGACTTCGACGTTCAACTCCTTCAGCTTGGATTGTACGTACTCGGCGATCTTAATCCGTTCCGGATTGTCATTGGTCCAGATGGTCGTCGAGAAACCACCCTCGTAGCCGGCCTCCTTCAACAGCTCTTTCGCTTTGTCGATGTTATGTTCGATCGGCTTGACGGTAGCATCATAGCCGTTCACGTCCGGTGCCAGCGGACCGACGGCAGGGATGCCCGTGCCTTCGTAGATACCCGAGATGATCTCATCCTTGTTGATGGCCATCGATAAGGCTTGCCGCACCCTTACGTCGTTGAACGGCTCTTTGTTATTGTTAAACCCGATATACGACAGACTCAGCGATGCCTGACGGTTCAGGGACATGCCGTCCGTGCTCTCAATGCGGCTGATGCTGCTCGGTGACACCGGATCGATAATATGCGCATAACCGGTTTCCAGCTCCGCGATCCGCGTTCCTTCTTCGCTTACGACCTTGAACGTGACCCGTTCGACCTTCGCTTTATCTCCCCAATAATCGGCATTCGCAACCAGCTTCACTTCCTGTCCCGGGTTCCAGCTCTCTAATTTGAATACGCCCGTGCCTACAGGGTTCTGCGCCAGATACGCGCCTGCCTTCTCTCCTGCCTTCAGCTTCTCGTAATCCAGCTTGATGGCTTCCGCACTAACCATGCTCACCGCAGAATGGGCCAGATGGGCAAGCAGCGGCGAGAAGGCATACTCGGTCACGAGCTGCACCGTGGATTCGTCAACGACTTTAACCTCTTTAATCATGCCGACAAGCGATGCGCGCGGAGAAGCCACCTCCGGATCCTGCATACGATCAATGTTGGCTTTGACTACCTCTGCATTGAACGGTGAGCCGTCCGTAAACTTCACGCCTTGTCTCAGCTTGAACTCCCAGGTCAATTCATCGATTGCTTTCCAGCTCTCGGCAAGCCCCGGTTGAATATTCAGATCCTTATCATGAATCACCAGCGTGTTATAGATATGTGTTGTCATTACACTCGTTTGCTGGTCCGTCGACATATGAGGGTCCATGGATGGCGGATCAGAAAGCCAGGCAATCACAAGCTCATTCGCACCGGTATTGGCCGTTCCTTCGGGAGGGTCTTTGGCCCCCGGCTCAGGAGCTGGCGTATTGGTGCCGCTTGGCGGCGTTTCGGGGTTACTGCTCTTGCTTGGACTGCCGCACGCCGACATCACTACGGTAAGTATGAACAGGATGCAGACAAGCCATTTGAATCTTCTATTACCTGTCATGTGAAACTAACTCCCCCTTCTCAATCAAAATAGGAAAATATTTCATACACAGTTAACATATATTTTACTATTTGATATTTATACCAGTAGAAGCCAGATTTACCTCACGTTTCTACGACACCAATTCTGACATCCATACTTGGAGAAAGGATGATTTCACGTGCCTAACATGACCGCTGATGCCAGAGCACAAGAATTGCTCCCTAGTGGAACCCGCCTTGCACAATGGAAATCTTTCTACCACCGTCTGAAGAAGAACAAAGCAGCCTTATTCGGGGGCTATTTTCTCCTGCTGATGATTCTTATCGCGATTTTCGGCCCCCTGCTCACCCAGTATGATCCGACCAAAGTGGATTATTCTACGAAACTGCTAAAGCCGTCCGCTGCCCACTGGTTTGGTACGGACCACAACGGAAGAGATATTTTTACAAGGATTATCCATGGCATGCGTCTCACGCTCTCGGTCGGTTTTATCTCGGTCATCATCGGAGCAGCCTTTGGTGTCTTGCTCGGAATCATCTCCGGCTATTACGGAGGTAAATGGGATGCACTCATTATGAGAATTACCGATGTTATGCTGGCGTTCCCCGGCATTCTGCTGGCTTTGGCGGTTGTCAGCGTCCTTGGAAAAAATCTGTTCAACGTGATCATCGCCGTCAGCATCTTCTCGATCCCCACCTTTGCCAGAGTCGTGCGCGGCTCGACGCTGGCCGTCCGCAAACTCGAATATATTGATGCCATGCGTTCGCTGGGCGCAAGCGATGGACGAATCATCTTCGGGCATATTTTGCCGAATATCACATCCCCTATCATCGTGCAGGCTACGCTGCGGATTGCCGTCGCTATCCTGACCGCCAGCGGCCTCTCCTTCCTCGGACTTGGCGCACAGCCGCCGACGCCGGAGTGGGGAGCGATGCTGAATGATGGGCGCAACTATATTATGGATCACCCCCATGTTGCCCTGTTCCCCGGTTTATCGATCGTGTTCGTTGTCATCGCATTTAATCTGCTGGGCGACGGCTTGCGAGATGTTCTTGACCCGAAAATGAAAAAATAATGAAAGGAGCTGCCGGGCCATGCTCATCTATTCCATTCGAAGGCTGATTCAGACCATACCCGTTGTCATTGGCGTAACCATCGTTGTCTTCCTGCTGATGCACCTCATTCCGGGAGACGCGGCGCAGGTCATTATCGGGGAAGGGGCACCCAAGGAGCAGGTCGAGAAGATCCGCGAGAACCTGGGATTGAACGATCCGCTGCCGCTTCAATATTGGAACTACGTCAGCGGCTTGCTGCAGGGGGATTTGGGAGATTCGATCCGCAGCAGCCGCCCCATCGCCGATGAAATATTCAAAAGCCGGTTCTGGATCACCGTCGAGCTTGCCGTGTACTCTACGATCCTGGCCGTATTCCTTGGCATTCTGGCCGGCATCATCTCCGCCATCAAAAAAAGCTCGCCTGCCGATATTGGCGTCATGTTCATCGCCCTGTTCGGACTGTCGATGCCAAATTTCTGGCTGGGATTGATGCTGATCCAATATTTTGCCGTCGATTTGGGCTGGTTCCGTCCCTCCGGCTGGGGCACGTGGTCGCAGACCGTCCTTCCCGTGATCACGCTCGGAACCGGCGGCGCCGCGATTATTGCCCGAATGACCCGTTCCAGCATGCTGGAGGTCATCGGCCAGGATTATATCCGAACCGCCCAAGCCAAGGGCGTCCGGGAGCGCGTCATTATCTACCGGCATGCCTTGAAAAATGCCATGATTCCCGTCATCACCGTCATCGGCCTGGAATTCGGCGGCCTGCTGGGCGGGGCGGTGCTGACCGAGTCTGTATTCGCCGTGAACGGCATGGGGCGCTACGTCATCGACTCGATCCGGGCAAGGGATTTTCCGGTTGTACAGGCAACCGTACTGGTGCTCTCGATCATGTTCGTGCTCGTAAACCTACTCGTGGACATCTCCTACCGCTACTTCAACAAGCGCATTGATTTTGATTGATTGGCGAGTTCCCGTCTATTGCGGTTTGAGTGTAGGCGGACACGGCGGGATTCACTATCTGGCGAAAACCGAGCTATATTTGCGGACTTATAACCCACTGATTACTGTAGCCGAGCCGTTTGGGGGGGCCCATACGGACACACGATCCGCTAATCGAACATTTGGGGCCTATCGGGACACACGACCTGGGAGCCCATTCGGACACACGATCCACTATTTGCCGATAATCGACCTATTTTCGTGTATATGCGGACACACGATTCGTTAATGTATCCAAAATCACGGATTACTCCTGGAATATCTCGCAATAACGGATCTGGTGTCCTCAACCTGCTGCTAAAAGGCGGAATTTAATGAAATAGCGGAACCTGAGTCCTCAAATAAGCTAATGTGGCCAACTGAGCTCATTTTAAGTCCATGCACACCTTCGATGTATAGAAGTTACGGGCCATTGCGGATTTTAAACCCACTAATTACTGTAATCGAGCCGTTGGGGGAGCCTATTCGGACAACGATCCGCTATTTTCTGATAACCGACCTATTTTCGAGGCTATGCGGACATTTAACCCACTAGTTACTGCAATCGAACTGTTTAGGAGGCCTTTCGGACACACGATTCGCTATTTACCGAAAACCGATCCATTTGCGAGTCCATCCGGACAGAGGATCCGTTAATGCACCCAAAATCACGAATTTAGCCCGCAATATCTTGCAATAGCGGATCTCATGTCCTCATACCTCCACTAAAAGGCAGAAAACAAAGGAATAGCGGAACCATTGTCCTCTAATATCATCAATCGCTAATCCAGAACAATCGAGCTGGGTGTGTACCATACGGACGCATGATCGGCTATTTACCGAAAAGCGATTCATTTGTGAGTCCGCACGGACACGCGATTTCCAAAGCCAATTGAAAGCGAAGGGAGCTTAGACAAGATGGAACAGCACGCATCAAATCTGCTTACGATCAAGAACCTGCGCACCTCTTTTTTCACCGAACTGGGCGAAGTGAAAGCTGTGGATGATATCAGCCTAACCGTACGCAAGGGGAGGACGCTCGGGATCGTAGGCGAATCCGGTTCGGGAAAAAGCATTTTGTCCTTGTCTATCCTGCGGCTGATCTTTCATCCGGGACGAATCGTCGGCGGCCAAATCCTATATAACGGTGTGAATCTGCTCGAACAATCGGACCGGCAGATGCGCAAAATAAGGGGCAATCAGATCTCAATGATCTTCCAGGAGCCAATGACATCGCTCAATCCGGTCTTCACCGTCGGCGATCAGATCGCGGAGGCCTACCAAATCCATGAGAATCTAAGCAAAAAACAAGCGATGGACAAAGCCGTTGAGATGTTGAAACTGGTCGGCATTCCCTCTCCGGAAAAAAGAGTCCGGCAATACCCCTTCCAGTTATCCGGCGGTATGCGCCAACGTGTCATGATTGCCATGGCGCTGGCATGCAATCCGGATCTGCTCATTGCAGACGAGCCGACTACGGCGCTTGACGTGACCATTCAGGCCCAAATTCTGGAGCTGATGAAAGACCTGCAGCGGAAGCTGCAGATGTCGATTATTTTTATCACTCATGATCTGGGCATCGTCGCGGAAACCTGCGATGACGTAGCCGTCATGTACTGCGGAAAAGTCGTGGAATATACCGATGTACGGACCCTATTCAAACATCCGAAGCACCCCTACACCATTGGCCTGATGAACTCACTGCCACGGCATGATATCGATAAGGAAACGCTGGAGCCGATTAAAGGCTCGGTTCCAAGTCCCTATGACCCGCAGGAAGGCTGCCGCTTCGCCCCCCGCTGTCCCCATGCAATCAAGCTGTGCTATGACAAACTGCCGGAGCTTCAGGCGCTGGAGGATAACCAGCAAGTTAGGTGTTGGAAATATACCGATCAATGGGAGCCGGAAAGCGAGGTGAACGTTCTGCCATGAGCAAAGAGCTGTTAACGGTAAAAAATCTCAAGCAGTATTTTCCGATCAAGGGCGGCGTCCTGGGCCGTACCGTCAACGTCGTAAAAGCCGTGGATGATATTTCGTTCTCCGTACGTGAGGGGGAAACTGTCAGTATCGTGGGCGAATCCGGCTGCGGCAAATCAACCACGGGCCGGGCTATCCTGAGGCTGGACGAACCGACCTCCGGCGAGGTGATGTTCGAAGGAAGCGATCTGCTCTCCCTGAACAAAGCCCAGATGAATCGAAGGCGTAAAGACTTGCAAATGATTTTTCAGGACCCCTATGCTTCGCTGAATCCCAGGAAGACAGCGCTGCAAGTCCTGGAAGAAGCGATGGACATTCAGAATGTTGTTCCAAAGAAGGACCGGCGGGGACGGGCCATCGAGCTTCTGGAAACGGTCGGCCTGGCCGCCTATCAAGCCAATCGGTACCCGCATGAATTCAGCGGCGGACAACGGCAGCGAATTGGGATTGCCCGCGCCTTGTCCGTGAATCCCAAGCTGATCATCAGCGATGAAGCAGTCTCTGCGCTTGACGTGTCCATCCAGGCACAGGTGCTCAATCTGATGAAGTCGCTGCAAACCGAATTCAAGCTGACCTATCTGTTTATCTCTCATGATCTCGGGGTTGTCCGGCATATTTCGGACCGAATTATTGTGATGTATTTGGGGACAATCGTGGAAATCGCGGATAAGCACTCCCTTTTCCGGCGCCCGCAGCATCCTTACACCCGCGCCCTGCTGTCAGCCATCCCGACGCTGGATCCCGAGCGCAAGAAGGAACGCATCATTCTCAAGGGAGATGTTCCGTCCCCGATCAACCCGCCTTCCGGCTGCCGGTTTCATACCCGCTGCATGTATGCCACGGATCGCTGCCGAACCGAAGCTCCGTTGCTTCGGGAAGTCGATGAGCGCGGAGGCCATCAGGCGGCCTGCCACTATATCCAAGAGATCGCAGCCGGTGCGCTGGAAAAAGGTGTAGCTTATACACCGCCGAACGGATAACGGCATCTCTCTATAAAAGAGAAAAAAGCGAGAGCCCAAGGTCTCGCTTTTTCTTTTGCAAAAGTTTAGCCTGCTAGTCGAAATCGAGGGATAATCTCCTATACTTTTACCTGGTTCTCACCACGCCTGTTACATGCAATGCAAAATCCTCCGCATGACGCCGCAGCTCTTCATCCGTCAGCTGCATAGCATTATGAACGGTAAATACCGGCAAGTACAACGCGCCCACCAGGCTCGCCGTCACTTCATAGGGCCGGGTTAGCTCTTTCACCGTGTAGCGGTTGTATCCTTCGCTGCTGCAGGCTTCCGTGGCTCTGCCGGTCGTAACGGCTAGGTCCCACTCTTTTCCATGGAGCTTGTCACCGCCGGGACCATACGCCCATCCAAAGGTCAGCACCTCGTCGAACCAATGCTTCAGAAGGGGCGGAGAACTGTACCACCAAAAAGGGAATTGAAACACGAGGCGGTCATGCTGGAGCAGCATTTGATGTTCGGCCTCGATATCGATGTGTCCATCCGGATACCGATGATAGAGGTCATGCACCGTCACCTCATGATGATGTCTCACCGTTTCGATTAGTTCGCGATTGATCCGTGACCCCTCATGCAGACCCGGATGTGCAACGATTACCAGTGTCCTCATGTCTGGTCCCACCTTTTTTTGTCTCGTATATGTATACAAAAGGTATCAAGCCCGGATACGCCCATATATGAGAAATGTCACAGGTAGCATTATCGGTCTGTGATACTGTAGCAAGGAACATAGCGGGCGGAAAAAGTACGCCAAGGGAGGAGAATGAGAACGTGGCCCTTGTTATTCAAAATGTCAGACTGGCCCATCGCATCTATCGACTTACCGTTCAAGGCAGCTATTCGGCACGAATGGGACAGTTCTTCATGCTGCGCTGCTGGGATGCCTATCCCGTGCTGTCACGACCGATCAGCATCCATAACCTGACGGAGGACTCCGTTTCCTTCTTATATCGCGTGCACGGAACTGGCACATGGCTGCTGTCAGCGCTTCAAGCTGGTGACAAGATTCAGCTGGAGGGGCCCTTCGGGCAAGGATTCCCTAAGCCGCAAGGCCGGACGGCACTGGTAGGAGGCGGCATTGGAGCAGCCCCGCTGCTGCTGGCTGCGAAGGAAATTCCTCAATCCAGCGTCTATCTGGGATATACCGGGGTGCCCTTCGCGGTCAACGGATTTCACGAAATAAACCGCAATGTCACCGTCAAATCCGGCGGCACCATTGTAGATGCCGTGGACCCGAGCCGCTATGACACGATATTCGCATGCGGACCGGTTGCCATGATGCACAGTCTGGCCCAAAAAGCGGAAGGTACCAATGCCAAGCTCCACGTCTCCATCGAGAAGCGAATGGGCTGCGGCATCGGGGCATGCAACAGCTGCACGTTAACCTCCGCTGGCTCAAGCCGCAAGGTATGCACCGATGGCCCCGTATTTCCGGCGAAGGAGGTGAACTGGAATGATCTCCATCGATTGTGAACTGGCGGGTGTACCGCTGGCGAACCCGATTTTGGCGGCATCGGGCACGTTTGGATTTGGCAAACCGTATGCGGATCTGTATCCGCTTCGCAAGCTTGGAGGCATTATCTCCAAGGGACTGACCCTGACTCCACGAATCGGCAATTCAGGAACACGGCTTTATGAAACGCCATCCGGCATCATGAACAGCATTGGCCTTGAGAATCCGGGCATCCACGCTTTTCTGGAGCATGAATTATCCGTGATGACCTCGCACGGGACGGCGGTCGTCGTCAATCTTGGCGGCGGCACCATGCGGGAATATACGGAGGGGGCCGAGCTGCTTACCGAAGCCAGCCTCAAGTTACGGTCATCCGGCAAACGAGCCGTGGACATGATCGAGCTCAACATCTCCTGCCCCAACATTAAGGAAGGTGGGCTGGCCTTCGGCGTTGAGAATGAGCAGGCTCAAGAGGTGGTTCGCGCAGTCCGGAAAGCGACCACCCTGCCGCTGCTCGTCAAGCTCTCTCCCGGTGCAAGGGATTTGAAGGAGATGGCACGCATGTGTGAAGCCGAAGGCGCTGATGGTCTTTCGCTCATCAATACGATCCAAGCGATGGCGATTGATATTCGGGAACGGCGAAGCGTTTTTGACAGAGCCTACGCCGGGTTGTCCGGGCCGGCAATTAAGCCGATAGCGCTCCGCATGGTCCATCAGGTAGCACGGTCAGTATCCATCCCGGTTGTTGGAATCGGCGGAATCAGCAGCGCCGAGGACATTCTCGAATTCATCATGGCTGGTGCAACAGCCATACAGATCGGAACCCACAACTTCATCAACCTGCGCGCAGGCGATACCCTGGCCGAAGAATTGATGGAATTGATGGAAAGCGAAGGCATCCAATCGCTGGATGACATTCGAGGCATCATCTGACCCATGGTGCTTCATGTGCAATCCGGGAATCAGCTCGAACATGAAGCACCGGCACTCTTTGTGATTTTTTTCACCGATAACTATTCCTTTTAAGAATAAAATGAACTCAAGAACAATATTTGTGAAGTAATTCACAAAATTATAGGAGGAAACCAGAATGAAAAGGACACTCTCTCTATCTCTCTCCGTCATGTTGATGTTTGCGCTGCTCGTAGGCTGCGGAGGCAACGGAGACAAAGAGCCTGTCACCACGGACAAACCGGCAGAAAGCCAAAACACGGATACCCCAACTAATGCGGAACAGCCTGCACAAGAAGGAGCCCTGCAGGACGGCTTATATTACGCTGAAGGCGAGTTTGCCGAAGACTCCGGCTGGAAGGAACTTGTTGCCATTAAGGTCGAAGGCGGCAAGATCGTCAGCGCCAACTGGAACGGACTTCATAAGGACGGAGGCTTGGACAAAAAGACATTTTCCGAAAAAGGCTTCTACGGCATGAAGGAAAAAGGCGGTGCTCAAGCGGAATGGCATGAGCAGGCAGCCAAAATGGAGGAATACCTGGTGACTCAGCAGTCGGTTGAAGGCTTGACCTTGAACGACGAAGGCCGCACCGATGCAGTATCCGGGGTATCGATCCATGTCAACGGGTTTACCGAGCTGGCAGCAAAAGCGCTGGCAGCGGGGCCTGTTGAAGCAGGACCTTACAAAGACGGCAGCTATCACGCAGAAGCGGCTGATTTTGACGCTAAGTCCGGCTGGAAGGAAACCGTCGACGTTACCGTTATTAAAGGCAAGATCGCCGCTGTCAGCTGGAACGGCATCCATAAAGACGGCGGTACCGATAAAGTTGCCCGTTCCAAATCCGGTGAATACGGCATGAAGAACGGCGGAGCTCAATCTGAATGGCATGAACAGGCTTATCAGGCCGAGCAGTATTTGATTGAAAAACAAGATCCGCAAGCCATCGTAACGGCGGAAGACGGCAAAACCGATGCCATCTCCGGTGTGTCGATCCACGTCAACGGATTTGTAGAGCTGGCAACGAAAGCACTCGAAGGCGCCAAATAAGCACAAGAGCGATAGATAGAAGACAACTATTCCTTGAGGGGAGATTCGCATGAAACAGATTATCGTGCTGGGCGGCGGATACGGCGGTATACTTACCGCCAAGAAGCTGGCTAAACGACTGCGCAAACAGAAAGATTTGCGGATAACACTCATCGACCGCAAGCCGTATCATACACTGCTGACCGAGCTGCATGAAGTAGCCGCGAACCGGGTTGAGGAGGATTCCATCAAAATCGACCTGAAGAAAGTGTACTCCGGGTTCCGCAATGTAGACGTAGTGCTGGATGAAATCGGCGGCATCGACTTTGACGGCCAAACACTCCGTGGAGAGAAACAAACCTATTCCTACGATTATCTGGTCATCGGAACAGGCAGCAAGCCGACCTTCTTCGGCATACCGGGCGCAGATCAACACGCCTTTACCTTATGGTCGTATGACGATGCGGTCCGTTTGAAAGAACACACCCTGAATATGTTCCGAAAAGCCGTGCTGGAGCGCGACCCGCAGGTCCGCAAAGAAATGCTGACCTTCGTCGTGGTCGGCGGCGGATTCACCGGGGTTGAAATGATCGGCGAGTTGGCCGAGTTCACACAACAATTATGTAAGGAATTCTACGTGGATCCAAGCGAGGTTACGCTGCACGTTGCCGACATGGTCGACAAGATCCTGCCGATCCTGCCCGAGCCATTGATCCGCAAAGCCGAGAAACGGCTGCGCAAAATGAACGTCAACATCATCACAGGCTCCAAGATTACGGAAGTGAAACCGGACGGCGTTACCGTCGGCGGCAGCGACATCAAATCCCGTACCGTGATCTGGACCGCAGGGGTGGAAGGCTCCGATGTGGTCGGCAGCATGGATGTCGAGCAAAAAGGCCGCAAGCGTATTTTGACCAACGACAAACTTCAAGTTCCTGCCCATCCGAACGTATATGTCGTCGGGGACAATATTTTCTACATTCCTGAGGGCGCGGCTGCACCCGTGCCCCAAATGGTAGAAAATGCGGAACTCGCAGCCCCGGTCATTGCGCATAACATCGTGGCTGAATTATCGAACAAACCGATGAAATCCTACAAACCGACGTTCCACGGCACGATGGTCTGTATCGGCAGCCGCTACGGAGTAGCTAACGTGGGGGTTCCGGGCCATATGTTCAGGCTAAGCGGCTTCCCGGCCATGCTGGTCAAACATCTGATCAACATGCTCTATCTGTTCCAGGTTTGCGGCTTCAACAAGGTATACCACTACCTGCTGCATGAGTTCTTCCATGTCCGGAACAACCGCAGCTTCGTGGGCGGGCATTTTGCCAAGCGCTCGCCGAATTTCTGGCTCGTTCCGCTGCGGATTTTTGCCGGATGGATGTGGCTCTCACAGGGATGGGATAAAATCCACAAGATTATTGATGATCCGGATAAAGTGTTCCTCATTCCTGCCAAAGCAGCCGACGGCGTAAGCGCAGCTTCCGCTGCAGGCGCCGATGCAGCCGGTGCCGGAGCGGCAGACGCAGTCTCCGCCGCTTCTGCTTATACTGCCGAAGCTGTATCCGCCCTGCCGGTTCCGGATTTTATGAAATCCATTGTCGATTGGTCGATGGACCTGATGTTCTATACCGGCGACGGCGGCTATACCTCGCTTGCCTATGTGTTTCAGACCTCGATGGTCCTGGCTGAGCTGATCGTCGGTATCCTGCTGATCGTCGGATTGTTCACGGCACCTGCAGCCGTAGCCAGCGTCGCCATGGGTGCAATGGTTTGGGTATCGGGGATGGCACCTAACGAAATGCTGTGGTATCTGGCAGCCGGGATCGCCTTAATCGGCGGATCAGGCAGCACGTTCGGACTTGACTACTATGTATATCCTTGGCTGAAGAAGGTATGGAAGCGAATACCGATCGTAAGGCGCTGGTACGTGTATACGGACTAATTCTTCTCTATTCAATAGAAAGGGCTGATCGTATCGCGCTTTGCCGTAACAAGCTCAAGCCCTAACCGTTCTACTGGCATTCACACTCTTAATCAACACGAGCCTTCCGGAAGGAGTCAATAACGATGGATATGAAGCTATTACAGGATACGATCGACCTGCTTCGGTCGCATATCGATTCAGGAACGGATATCGATTGGATGGAGATGGATAACAGACCGGTGAGGGACATCGCCGATATGCTCAGCGCTTATGAACTTGCCTATTCACGCAAAATGACGGTGCTGGCTTGCTGCATCCTGATTCATACTGCGCTAAACAAGCATGGCAAGCTGCAAGCGAAGGATAACGAGAGACTGACGCGTATGCTGCTGGACGGCGATTATTTGACCGGACTCCTGTACCGGATTGCCGTCAAACGGAAGGAATGGAAGCTGCTGTCCCGGCTTCTCCCCCTCCATAAGCGCATGCAGCTGAAACTAATGAAGAACGTCTCACCCGAACTCCTGCTTAAAGAGCTGAAGCGTGAAATCCGCAGCTATCTGGAGCAGCGGAGCGCGTAAGGAGCTGTCTGGGGAAAGGAGCGCTGATACAGATGAACATTCATAACCAAATTGGAGTGGATCTCGCTTCCTTCGACCGCCTGCTCCGGGAGGTGGTCACCTCAGACCGTGACCTCACTCCGCCCTCCGTTGTGCTGAGCAGCGTCATGGATCTCATTCACGCCGGCGGCAAGCGGCTGCGCCCGCTTATGGTCGTGCTCGGCAGCCGTTTCGGGAAAAGCGGCCATGAGCGGGCCGTCATGAAAACCGCCGTACTGCTTGAATACTTACACATGGCCTCGCTGGTGCACGATGACATTATCGATCAATCCGATATGCGGCGCGGCATGCCGACCCTGCACGAGACGACCGATGTCCAGACGGCCGTGCACATCGGCAACTACATGATTGCCCGCGCCATCGAATGGGCCGCGGGTCATCCGAATGACGAGTCCGACAAGAGCAGTGAAGACATCTCCGAAGAGGAGGCCTACCGATTAGCCGAGCTTGCGGCGTTGGTGACCGAGCTCTGCATGGGAGAATACGATCAGCTGCACCACCGCTTCGACTTCGGACTGACGATGGAGCAATATTTGGAGAAAACACGCTGCAAAACCGCCCTGCTGATGGCTCACTGCCTGAAAGCGGGCGCGGAAGCAGCCCATGCGGATGTCGGAACCGCTGAACGGCTCTTTCAATTCGGGGAGTCGCTCGGCATGGCCTTTCAAATCCGGGATGACCTGCTCGATTTCACGAAGCCCAAGGAGGCCATCGGCAAGCCGGCTGGCGCAGACCTGCGAAACGGCAACATTACGCTGCCGGTGCTATACGCCCTCAACGATCCAGCCCTTGCACCTGAAATCATGCAGCTTGGCCCCCACTCTGCGGAGGCTGACATGGACGAGGTCATCCAGCGTATCGCCGCAAGCGGCGCCATTAAGCAAACCGAGGAGCTTGCCCGATCGTATGCGGAACAGGCTCAGCGGATGATCGGCGACTTCGCGGATCACCACGCTCAGCGTGATTTGCAGGCATTGCTCCATTATTTCCTGCCCTAAAGACAGACATGAAGCCATATACTCCAAACGAACAGGGATACATCCGTCACGGATGCATCCCTGTTCGATATGAAAGGATGTTTTAGAAACATGAATCGCACACGAATCTGGCGGTGGACAATTGCGGGCGGCCTTCCTGATCCTGCTTGCTGCGGGAGGCTTCATGCTGTTCAAGACATCCCCTCTCGAAGAACAGAGGACTGGTGACACCCAAGTGAGCTCCATCGCCATCTTTGCGCTCAAGGGCTGCGGCGGCTGCTCCAAAGCGCTGGGTGTCATGGAACAGATGGAAGCATCCTCGCCAGCCTACCGTTACCAGTATTTCAGCATTTCGGAGGATACGGAAGCCGTTAACCGGTACGGCATTACGGAGCACCCGACCATCCTGTTCCTGAACGCTCAGGAGAAAGAATTCGGAAGACTGACCGAAGATATATCAAGCGACAGGATCCTGCGGGAACTGGAAGATATCGCTGCGAACGGTACACGTCCGCCCAAGGGAATGATTCTCTCGGCCATCCCCAGCACGATGCCCAGCGTAACCCTCCATGCCTTTGACCCGCATTCCGGTTTATTCACGCCGGTATCCCAGTACGTGCAGACGGATACCTCCGTCCGCTATCCCAAGGTCAGTGCCATGACGATGCTGACCCAGCTTTCAGATCTGCTGCCGCCCGAACTTGAAGGCGCCATCCCTAATGGGGTAAACTTCGTCGAAATCCGAACCGAACACGGGGTAACCGTGGTGGAGCTGTCCCCATCGTTTCGTTCCTTTACCGGCTCTGAGGAGGGAGAACGGGCGGAAGAAGCCATCGCGCTTACGCTGCAAACCTTTGAAGGCGTGAACGGCGTTCAAGTAGTAAGCGGCGCGTATCGCAGCGACATCCTCTATGCGGAAGCTCTTGCTGGCCGTTCCGACGGAAAAAGCGACTACCTGCTGCATCCCGATACAGCTCTCCCCCATATGCCCACCGTGAAGGAATACAATGCAGCCATCCTCCATGCCAGCCACTTGGCCTTCATGCCCTGCTTCTGCGGATGCGGCGATGCTGGCCATAGCAGCAACCTCAATTGCTACTATGCTCAAGGGGAAGACGGCAGTCTCACGCCAACCACGCACGCGAAATTCTGCCAAACCTGCCTGGACGTCACGAATATGTACCTGGACGGTAGGCAGCAGGGGCTGAGCCTGAAGGAAATCCGGCAGTCCGTGGACCGGGCCTACGAGGGGATCGAGCCGACAGATACGCCGATGCCAATGAATGAATAGGTATGACAAAAACACCGTTCCGTAAAGGATCGGTGTTTATTATATCATTGCGTTCTATACAAGCTGTTTTATAAAAAGTCACAAAAAAGAAGGGGCCATTTACCCAGTTCACTGATGTATTTCCCATTTTATAACTTTACGGCATGTATGAGCGTACTCTATGATTTGACTGGGTATATCATCCATCGTTGGTATACATCAGAAATTAAAAATCGGCAGATTAAAGGAGACGTATTACAACGTGATCAGAAAATACCTTAGCTTTCTTACACTAGCATTGCTGTTTCTTATGTTCACCCATAAGGAGACGGAAGCCTCGAACCAGAAAGTCGGTTTGACCCTCCCTAACGGGGCCACCTACTACGGTGAAGTGAAGAACAACAAACCTCACGGGAAAGGTACGATGCGATGGGGACCTTCCAAAGTATACAGCGGCGAATGGCACAATGGACAAAGATCCGGTACAGGCAAATACATATCGGACAAGCTTCCCGAGGATATGAAAGTCGTCTACGAGGGTGAATGGCGAAACGATCGTCCTAACGGAACGGGAATCCGGAGTGAAAGCAAGCCTGATTTTGAATTTTATGTAATATCGAAGGGCATTTTCAAGGATCATGACTTGCTGTCAGGTTATACCGTGATGCAATCCATGGACATCCTTTGGTTTGAGTACCGGAATGAGAACACTCTATTGGAGTTTTCCGTATCGGATCGAGAACAGGCGAATGAACTGATGCATTCCAAATTGGCTCACGGCCGCATTCAAGTCCTGAATTATTACAAAAGGGAAAAGGAGTCTAAACCCAGCTACAAAGGGTTCGCATATGCAAGCGCGATGCAGGATTACGAGAGTTCCATAAGCGAAGGCGTATATCGAACGGATGACTATGGGGTGATGGAGCTCTATACTGGACTGGATCAACATTTCGAGGATAAAGAGTACTATAGAGTAGAGAATTACAAGAACGGGAGACTCGTTTCTGCAAAAGAAGTACCGGAAAACGGACGGTTTGCCGGGATCGTTCAAGGGAAAATCAATAACAAGATGCATGTCCTGCAGCCTTATCTAGTTGAATTCTCAAAGCTATTCAAAGACATTGAAAACGAGTCAGAGCCAGCAAGCTGCAGCGATTCATCCACGAGTGTTTGTGAAGCCTTCCCCATCGTATTCTAGCAAAATAAACCGCAGTCCTTAAGGACCTGCGGTTTTCACTTTCTTCAAGCCTCACTACTACAGCAGCGCGGCCGCGGCCACGGGCAGCAGGAACAAAGCGACAAACAGCGTGTCCGCCCGCTTCCATACAAAGGCCCTGAACCTGCTCCGCCGAGCACCCAGCCGGTAGCCTCTGGCTTCCATGGAATCGGCAAGCCCAATGGCGCGCCGGAACGCGCCTGTCGTTACAGGCACCAGCAGGGCAATGATCAGCCGTGCCTTCTCCTTCAGCGGCCGCGACGACAGGTCAAGTCCCCTGGACTGCTGTGCCTTCCACAGCCGCTCCGCTTCCTCGAAGATGGTCGGAATGAACCGGAGGGCAATGCCGAGCATCAGCACCAGCCGATCGGTCGGCACGCCGATATAGGTCAGGGGCCGCAGGAGGCTGCCAAGACCCTGGGCCAGCTGCTCCGGCTGGGTCGTGAAGGTCAGCACCGCCGCCAACATGATGAAGAGCGCCATCCGGGAGGCGGACACGATGCCTTTTTCCAGTCCGCCCGCATACACCTTGAACGCGCCCATATCCAGCAGCTTCCCGCCTCCCGCATCATATACAATGTGAAATACCAGGATAAACAACAGCAGGAACACCAGCGGCTTCATGGCTCTGATGAAATAGCGGTACGGGATACCCGTAGCCCGGATCACCGCCGCAGTGAACAGCAGCAGCGCGAGCACCCCCATATATCCGTCTACCAGGAACACGGCCACCATAAAGAGCGGCATGGCAGCCGTTTTGGCACGCGGATCCAGGCGGTGAACCCATGAATCGCCTTCCATATATCGGCCCAGGATGATTTTTCGTTTCATCCATGCTTCCTCCTTTCGCCTCTTCTTCGCTCTGCCCTACATTTCAAGCTGCCCTGTGTACCAGTCCGCCAGCGCAGCCGCATCCGGCGGCATCTCCGGAGGCTGTACTCCAAGCTGCGATGCCAGCTTGCCCGCCATCCGCACAGACGACGGAGCCATCAATCCTGCCTGCTCCAGCACCTCCTGCCGGTGTACCAGTTCCTTGGCCGTTCCTTGAAATACGACTCGGCCATCTTTAATTACAACGAATTCGTCCGCATAGGCCGCGACTTCCTCTAACCGGTGGGAGACGAGGAGAACCGTCTTGCCCTGGGTCCTCGTTAATCCATGCAGCCGTTCCAGCAAATCCTCGCGACTGGCAGGATCAAGGGAGGCGGTAGGCTCATCCAAAGCCAAAATGTCGGGGTCAGCCGCCAATACGGCGGCCACGGCCGCTTTTCGCATCTGGCCCGAGCTTAACTTGAAGGGACTCTGTGCCAGCAGCTCCTCGTCCAGCCCGACGAAGGATGCCGCTCTGCGGACCGTCTCGGCAGCTTCGGCTGGGCTCCGCCCGAAATTAAGCGGCCCGAACAGCAAATCCTTCTCCACCGTCTCTTCAAACAGCTGCTGTTCCGGGTATTGAAAAACAAGGCCGACGCGCTGCCGCAGACCGGCAGGGACTTTCTTGCTGCCACCCGGTTCAAGGCGGAAATCCAATACGCGAATCAAGCCCTCATCAGCCTGTATCAATCCGTTCATATGCTGGAGAAGCGTTGATTTTCCCGAACCCGGCGCACCGAGAACGGCAATCATTCTGCCTTCCTCCAGCTCCAAATGAAGGCCGTCGAGTCCAAGAATCGGGCTCATCCCCCGGTCCCGGTAGCGGAAAGAAACCTCTTCGAATGATATGACCATAACGCCTCCAGCACCTCCTTCTCCCTAACCAGCTCGCCGATATCGATCCCCCGCGCTTTGAGCTCCCTGCACAGCTGGAGGGCAAAAGGCACCTTTAGCCTGCAACGCTGGAGCAGCTCTTCCTGCAGCAGCAAATCCCTTGGACTTCCGTCCGCCGTCACCATTCCGCCATCCAACACGATCATTCGGTCTGCTTCGGCCATCTCCTCTACGTCATGGGTGATGGAGATGATGGTGTATCGGCCTTCGGCATGCATGGTTCGCATGAAATCCAGCAGCTCATGCTTAGCCTTCTCATCCAGCATGGAAGCTGCCTCGTCCAAGACAATAATAGAAGGCTCCATGGCCAGCACAGCAGCAATAGCAGCGCGCTGCTTCTGTCCGCCGGACAGGGTTGCCGGATGCCGGCCTAGCAGATGGACAATGTCCAACCGCTCCGCGTACACCCGAATCCGCTGCAGCATCTCTTCCCGGCTCAAGCAAAGATTCTCCAAACCGAACGCCATGTCATCCTCTACGGTCAGGCCGACAAACTGATCATCGGGATTGGCAAACACCATGCCTATACGCCGGCGAATCTCCCCCAGCGTACAGCCGTTCTGTTCTATGCCATCGATAAGGATGCGCCCCCGGCTCATGAGGAGCAAACCGTTTAATAGCCGAATCAGCGTAGACTTGCCTGCCCCGTTCCTTCCGGCGATGCATACCCACTGCCCATGGGGAATCGTCAGCGAGACGTCCTTGAGTACATTCGTGCAGCCCTGGCCGTAATATACATGCTTGAGCTTTACTGCATGCTCTGACTTATCCGTTGTGCCCATGCCTAAGCCTCCTCCTTAGCTTTCTGTGTGAAACATGCCGAACGGATCAATACGCCGCAGGGATTCGATCAAATATTTTGCGGCCCATCCGACGAAGATCCCGGTCACCACCCCCGCCCCGAGCAAAAATGGCAGGTAATAATAAATTTTGGTTGTTCCCAATACCAGCGAGGCGGCCGTTAATTGACCAACATTATGAGCGATGCCGCCTGCGATACTCACGCCCGTTAAGCTGAAATTATGGCCCCCGAGCTTCAGCATGACATACATCACCAGATAACTTGCCAGCGCCCCGAACATACTGAACAGGAAGGTAGAGAAGCTTCCGAGTATAAAGGCTGTCAACAATGTCTTTAAAAGAATAAGCCATAGGGCATCCCTGCCCCCCAGGCAAACTAAACAGGTCAGCACCAAAATATTGCCAAGTCCCAGCTTCGCGCCGGGGATCGTGACCGCGAATGGAATCAGGGCCTCCACAATGCCAAGCACCACCGATAAGGAGGCGCAGATGGCAATCACGACCAGCTTGCGGAGAGCATAGGGATCAGGAGACAACGGCATCCGGCTCACTTCCTTCTTCTTGATCTCCGGTCACTTCGACGAACACGCGATTAGGCAAACATACGATGGTGTCATGAATGTCGTGAACGTGGCCGAACCCCACGCAGAGCTGATCCGGACAATCCGACTCCACCATCTCGATACCCTCGCGGGAGACCCGCAAGAGGTTATATCCCCGCTCTGTCCGGATTTCTATATCTCGGGGCTCTTCCGTAAGCGCCACCGTATCATAATGCTTTCCATTCACCTCGATCATGGCATAGGTTCCCTCCGCCGCTCCGTCTTCTCCCATAAACTTGGATATTCCAAACCAGGCGACAACCGCAATCAGCACGAGCGCTATTCCAATATCTCCGCGTTTCATCAACATCTCTCCACTTCGCTTTGCTTATCTTCATTATCAGGGCTGCACCAAGTGCCAGAAATGATTTTTCTCACATTCAGCAAGGTACGGGTCTGATACGCTGGGATCATCGGAAATCGATTTAGAACAGCACCAGAACTGAAAAGAGGAGGCACTGTCATGTATAGGAAGCTTCTTTCCTACAGCAACCTGTTGATCATGCTCACCCTGTTGATGACGGGAGCGATTGGCTGCACAACCACAGCAGATCAGAAGGTAGCCGCCAGTAACGAGCCGGCAACCGAACGTTACTTTATATTCGATACCATTGTAAGTCTCCGCGTTTACGATGAACGGATGACGTCCCAGCATTTCGATGAGGTAGGCGCACTGCTGGAGCGCATCGACCAACGCATGAACCGGCAGCTGGCGGGCAGCGAGATCGATCGGGTCAATCAAGCGGCGGGCAAATCCGAAGTGAGCGTATCCGAGGAAACCTTTAAGGTTGTCCAAACCGCCATCGATTACGCAGCGGCTTCAGGTGGACATTTCGAACCGACCATAGGTCCGCTTGTAGACCTCTGGGGCATTGGCGGTGAACACCCCGCTGTGCCGGAAGAGGATGAACTGGATGCTGCCATGCAGCGAATGAACTATAAGGATGTCATTATAAATCCGGCATCCCATGCCATCATGCTGAAGAAAGAAGGAATGTCGCTGGATCTGGGGGCCATCGCCAAAGGGTATGCGGCGGACGTCATCGCAGATTATTTGCAGCAGCAGGATTTCCATTCGGCCATCATTGACCTTGGGGGCAACATCCTGGCCATGGGATCGAAACCGAACGGTTCGCCGTGGAATATCGGCATACAGGATCCCGGGAAAGATCGAGGACAGTCCCTGGGTACGCTTGAAGTCGTCAATAAGACCATCGTGACTTCCGGCGTGTACGAGCGTTTCTTTGAAGCAGAGGGAAAAGCATATCACCATATTCTGAGCCCATTCACCGGTTATCCGGCCGATAATGACCTGCTCAGCGTTACCATTGTGACCGACACATCCATGGACGCTGACGCCATGTCGACCTCCGTCTTCTCGCTTGGACTAACGGAAGGGCGGAAACTGGTGGAGAGCCGCGGCGATGCCGAAGCTATTTTCGTCACCACCGATCATCAAATCTATCTCACCTCAGGTCTGACCCAAACATTTAAACTGACCAATGGCGATTACCAGCTTGCCGAATAAACTTATGGAAGGAGCAGATGGTATGAAACAGAATCGTGCTGTAAGATCCGATGCATGGGATGGAGGGCTGTCTCCAGCAGGCACTTCCTCCGTCTATTTACAACCGCATCTCGCTCTGATCCGGGAATTGGCCGAGCCTGTCCGTTTGTTTGCAGGTGATTATCTATACCAGGAGCATGATCCTGCAGACCGGCTGTACTTTGTAAACCGTGGAAGCCTGAAGGTATCCAAGCTGCTGGAAGACGGATCGTCGGCCACCTTATCGCTTCACATTCCCGGCGATCTGTTCGGTGAACCCGATCCGTTCGGACGAGCCGTTCATCAATTCGAAGCCAAAGCCTTGGAGGATAGTGAAGTCGGAATTGTGCCGCAGGCCGAACTGGACAAAGTCATCCGCACCAACGGTGACTTTGCCGTGGAGTATATGGGCTGGATGGCACTCATGCAGCGAACCGCTCAAAGCAAATTACGCGACCTGCTGCTGCATGGTAAATCCGGCGCCCTGTGCTCTCTGCTTCTGCGGCTATACAATATGTACGGGACGAGCGGGACAAACAAAGAAACACGAGCCATCATCGGCAAGCGGATTACGAATCTGGAAATGGCGGAGATGATCGGTTCTACCCGTGAAAGCGTTAACCGCATATTGAACGAGCTTAAGGATCTTGGCGTCATTTCTACCGAACGGGGACGCATCGTTCTCAATGATCCCGACTATTTAAGGAATATTTGCCACTGTGAGGACTGTCCCCGAGAGATTTGCCGAATGTAACGTCCGTAAGAGAAGAAACCTCTCACGAAGAAACGAAAGGCGCTTAAGCATCCCTTTTCATCGGAGAGGTTTCATATTTCCCGGTTCATTCCGCGGTTCATCTTTTTCAGCTTCTAGGTTACAGGCATTCTAACCGCTTTTTCAAAAAGCCATGTGGATAGCTGATCAAAAACCTCCTTTTCCCTATCAACCATTTTATACATTTTCTTACCTCCCCTTAAAACATAGCCCCCTCGATTCATATCCAAAAAATAATCCTTCATTTCTCCGTCACGATCACGGTAAAAAATAATGAACGCAAACGTAGGATCCCCGTCATTTCTTATGTTTCTGCTGAAAAACGATCTCGGCGATCTCGTATACGAAACGGAATCTAAAATGCTCATTAATTGGTTGAGCTCCTCACTTTTGTCTTCGAATTCGATAAGATAAGGTATCATGTTAGTTCCTTTCAGGTAAAGAAAAGAGATCTTTTCTATTTTAGTAGAATGGGCAATGACGCTTTTAGAAGGCAATCGAACAGAATAATAGATAATCGCCATAGTAACTACTAAGAGCACCACTGTTATTGCCATTATGATTTTCTTTACTCTTGGAATAAAATCACTCCTCTCTTTCGTTTCCTCCATTCGTTTCATTCTTTAATTTAAACGCTCGATCTAATGAGTGGGTTACAAAAGGCACCGGGATATCCCTGACTCCCCGTTCATTCTCCAGCCTGCCGAACCCATTCCCAATCGATACCAGGTTATCAGCTAAGGCTCAGAGGCAACGAGCGCACCAAATTGGCTGTCCTGAAGGCAATCGAGATTTTCACATGAAAACTGCGCTAATTCTCGGTGTACTACAACTCCGCTGTGCGCGCTATGATGATATTGGACTAACCGAAATAAGAGAAGCATGAATTTATCGCATGTATAACTGAGAGCGTTTCCATTCCAACAATGCATAGAAATGAGGTTTTGCTCCATGAAATATCCATTCCAGAATCCGGATCTTCCGCTGGAAGAACGGGTTAACGATCTTGTATCCCGATTTACCTTGGACGAGAAAATCGAATTAATGTGCCAATACCAGGCGGAAATCCCCCGCCTCGGCGTGCAAAAATATAAACATGGCACCGAAGGCGCTCACGGCGTGGCATGGCTTGGCGAAGCGACCGTGTTCCCGCAAAATACCGGGCTTGCGTGCACCTGGAATCCCGAGCTAATGCGGGAGATCGGATCCGTCATCGCGGAGGAAGCCCGCGTCTATTACCAGCGCGACCGGGCCATCAACGGACTGACCATCTGGGCGCCCACGGTGGATCTGGAACGCGACCCTCGCTGGGGACGCACGGAAGAAGCCTACGGGGAAGACCCGCATCTGACCGGGGAACTCGCCACCGAGCTTGTGAAGGGCATGCAGGGAGACCATCCCTTCTACTATAAAACCGTAGCTACGCTGAAACACTTCTACGGCAATAACAACGAAGTTGACCGCGGCAGCGCCTCGGTAAGCATCGATCCGAGAAACAAGCGCGAGTATTATTTGAAGGCTTTCGAGGCACCGTTCCGGGAAGGGAAAGCCGGTTCCATGATGACCGCGTATAACGGCATCAACGGCACGCCGTGCAACCTGAACCATGAAGTAAACGACATCGTCAAACAGGAATGGGGCATGGACGGATTCGTGGTTGGAGACGCGGGTGACGTTCTGGGCACCGTCATGGACCATCATTATGTCTCTTCCTATGCGGAGGCCGTTGCCGGCTCCGTTAAAGCCGGAATCGACAGCATCACCGACGACCAGGACATCTCCTTCCGCGCGCTCCGTGACGCATTGGAGCAAGGGTTATTGGAAGAGCAGGATCTCGATCACGCCATCTGCAATTCCTTCCGTGTCCGGTTCCGTCTCGGCGAGTTCGATCCGGAAGAACGGAATCCTTACAGCCATGTTCCGGAGTCGAAGCTCTGCGCGTCCGAGCATGCCGAACTGTCCCTGCGAGCCGCCCGGGAATCGATCGTGCTGCTGAAAAACGACGGATTGCTGCCCCTTCAGCGCGATCAGTTGAAATCCGCTGCTGTCATCGGGCCCCTGGCTAACGAAGCATTTACGGATTGGTACAGCGGCACGCCTCCATACCGGATTACGCCGCTTCAGGGCGTGCAGGAGAAAATGCAGGACCGCAGCGTCCATTTTCATACGGGATTAGACCAGATACGTCTTCGTTCTGCTGATAGCGGCCAATATGTCGCCTTATCTTCGGAAGAGAATGGCCGGCTGCTTGCAAACACGGCTGAATCTACCAATGCAGCGGTGTTCGAGCGGAACGACTGGGGCTTTGGCTCCGTCACGCTCCGGTTCGCCAGCAGCGGCAAATTCGTAAGCGAAACCGAAACGGGACTGCACGCAACGGCCGACGAAGCTCGTGGCTGGTTCGTAAAAGAGGCATTCAGCTTTGAGGCGTTACCGGATGGAAGCTTTATGATGAAGAATTGGGAAGGCAAACCGATCCTGCTGGATGAGCATGGACGGCTTGTCGTTGGCGGCACCGAGGATACGGGAACGCCATTTGCCATCGAGACGGTTCAGGACGGCATCGCTGCAGCCGCCGCGGCGGCTGCAGCGGCTGAAACCGCCATCGTCTTCGTGGGAAATAGCCCGTTCATTAACGGCAAGGAAACGATCGACCGTCCCGACATCACGCTCCCGCCCGCCCAGCAAGCCTTAATTCAGGCGGTGTATGAAGCTAATCCCAATACGGTCGTTGTCATCGTAGGCGGGTATCCGTTCGCCGTGAACTGGGAACAGGAGCATGTGCCATCCATCCTCTTCACATCTCACGCCGGGCAGGAGCTGGGCCATGCGATTGCCGACGTTCTGTACGGAGATTACAATCCGGGCGGCCGCTTAAACATGACGTGGTACAAGTCGACCGAGCAGCTTCCGGACCTCATGGATTACGACATCATCAAAGGGAAGCGGACCTATCAATATTTCGACGGGGATGTGCTGTACCCGTTCGGTCATGGTCTCAGCTATGCCCGCTTCCATTACAGCGGTCTGTCGCTAAGCCAGCCGAAAATCACAGCCGAAGGCAGCGTAACCGTCACCGTTGCCGTGAGAAATGAGAGCCAGCTTGCCGGGGATGAGGTGGTTCAGCTGTATGTGAAGGCTGAGTCCTCCCGTGTCATCCGTCCTCTCAAATCGTTGAAAGGCTTCCGCCGCATCCATCTGGCCCCGGGCGCTTCGGAAACGGTAAGCTTTGAGCTCAAAGCGGAGGATCTGGCCTTCTGGGATGTCACCCGGGATCGCTACTGCGTTGAGAAGGGAACCTATACGCTCATGGCTGGACCGTCCTCCAACCAATTGCCGGTCACCGCAGCCCTTCAAGTCGAAGGGGAGACGATCCCTCCACGCACGCTGCGCGAGCCTGTTCGAGCGGTGAATTATGACGATTACCAGGGTGTCTTCCTGGATGAATGCCGTGAAGGCGGCGAAAGCATCCGCTTAACCGGCGAAACGGGCTGGATCGCTTTCCATGACGTGGATCTCGGCAACGCTTCGGTAACGTTCCAAGCAAGGGTGAGCGGACATATCAAGGGCGGCGAAATCGTCATTACGACCGGCAGCCCGGATGGTCCTGCAGCTGGAAGCTGCAAGGTTCTGCCGACTGGAGGGCGCCAAGCCTGGACGACAGTCCAGGCCGAACTGACGGGATTAACAGGACGTACTGACGTCTTTCTTACCATGAAAGGCGAAGTACAGATTAGCTGGTTCCGCATAGCTTAGCGATAACTCATATCTTATCGATGACTCCTATATAAGTTTGCTTAGTCGCCAGATTCCATTGCCCCTTTCTGTCAGCATCTTCTAAACTTTCAGATTATCCATAGAACATCTGCCCTTCTTTTTATACCGGGGCAGATGTTCTTTTTTTGCTAGAATGAAATCAACTACCAGTTACGGAGACGGACTAAGAACTTCGCTGCATTACGGCAGCAAAAAAAGATGAACCCTTTCCTAGAGTCATTTGTTTATTAGACATAACGCAAAGAAAGGAGTGCCTTGGATTGACGGAACGCGAGTTATTCGATTCTTATAACAAGGATGTGTACCGCACCTGCTACTACATGCTGCGGAACGCCCAAGATGCGGAAGATCTCTGCCACGACGTATTTGTCACCGTATTTCGTCAGGATTGGAGAAGCGTTGAACATACGCGCGCCTGGATCATGCGCATCGCAATGAACCACTGCCTGAACCTGCTTAGAAGGAATCAGACCCAGCGAGACAAGCAAAGCCAGGTCGAGTGGCTCCACGAGCAGACCACAGCGTCGGTCAAATCCGTAGACACCATCGTATTGGAAAAGGTGGCTGCGGCAGAGTGGGAGAAACTGCTGCATCAGCTTCCGGACAAGTACATGGCCGTTGTGACGCTCCGCTATATCGGCGAGCTGTCGATGACGGAAATTGCCGAAACGCTGAAGATCCCTGTAGGGACGGTTAAATCAAGGCTTCACAAAGCATTGAAAATCATGCGCAAAAAGCTTGAACATAATCAAAGCTTTTGGCTGAAGGGGGAAAAGCAGTATGGAACGCATTGAGGAAAACCTGAAGAAGCAGATGAAGTCAGCGAAGCACGTGTCTTATCCAGATTTTGACCGGATGTGGAGCAGTATCCAGCAGAACGAATTGAAGATCGCCGCTGGTGAACCCGTTCCGCTTCGTCCACGAAAACGTAAACGTATTGCGATTATCACGGGGATATCGGTCGCCTTGATGGCAACGCCGGTTTATGCAGCTCTGAATTATGATTGGTCCCATCTCCTGTCCTACAGAGCCGGTATCCAGACTGCATTGGAGCAGGGACTTGGCCAAACGATAGAGCAATCCGTTACCAAGGACGGCATTACCTTAACCGTGCATACGGCCTTTATCGATGAGAACCGGACATTCCTGCTCTACAGCCTGGATCCCGGAACACGAGTAGGTGAGCAAGTCGCCTTTGATGATATTGGGCTTAAAGATAAGGATGGACGTACCATAGAGGGCCGTTACTCCCATCAGTGGAACGAGAAACTGGGCGTATTCCAGGGGTATTTTGAAACCGATTGGGTCGCTGACGGCCAGATGGCAAATACTGAGTTTGCCATGGAGAATATCCATTTTACCGGTGAGGGCTCACAGTCCCTCAACTACGACCCTAGTAACTCCAATACACAGGTATTCCCTATCCAGAAAGATGGCATTGACAGCGTGAGCCTGCAGTCATTCGATCAATCCGATGGAAATGTCCTGCTCCGAACGGCCATTACGTATACGGATCCTGAGATGAGCAGTAAAGGCTGGGTGCGAGTAGAGGCCGTCAATGACAAAGGTGAGAGTATCAAGGAAACCGAGCCTTCCTTTAATGGAACCCCAGGTGCAGCCGGAGAATTTATAAATCAGCAAAAATTCGAGTCCGACCATTTGCTTGCAAAAGGAACTGCCTTCCAGCTTACTTATGATCGCACACTTGAAACCGCAAAGGGTACTTGGAGCTTAAATATGGCCTTGTCCAAGAAACAAATGGACAATGGAACGTTTAAAGAAACGCTAAATATTCCTGTTGATCAAGTTCCTGGAGGAACAAAAATCCAAGAAATGATTGTTACGCCAACCCAGGTACGGCTGATCCTGATCCATGAAGAAAAATACACGCATGTTCCTTACATGGAATACCAACTGGATATAGGCGGAACGCTACTGGAAGGAAATATATGGTCTGTTCAGGGACAACACAATAAAACGGAGCTGCGCTTTGAAATGAACGGACTGAATGCGGCCTCCCTGGCGAGCCAGCCGGTGTCCCTGATCGCCAAGCACCGCGTCGATGCATATGACGGAGACAGCAATCCGATCCGCTTAACTGACGTTTCGGCTGAGCGTCAAAGCGTAACGACCAGCATTGCGGGTTATCCGATCACATGGACCTATTACATGAAGGAGAATAACCTCTATGTGGAATCCTCCAGCGCAGACCCGGCGTTCGGAGGCATTAACCAAACCTATTATCTTGACGGCAACGACCGGAAGAACTATGGAATGCCAGCCATGACCGTCCTGCTCGGCGATGACAACAACAAACATATGGATGTGTATGAGAATTTCGACAAGACCGAACTCGAGGTGTATATTTCGAAATATTACACCAATAAGCGAGACGATGTACTACGTGTTCCGCTTAAGGCCGGAAAATAACATGTACCGCGCTATAACGACAAAGAAACCCTCCGGATGAACATGAATGCTCCCCCGAACGGCGCTTCTACCAAGAAGCGCCGTTCCTTTTTTATCTTTTGTTCTCCACCTTTTGAGGGTTTCTTTCTTTTTTCCGTATGAACATGTCACAATTCAGCACGGCTAACTGTCATATGGGTGAACATCCAAAATCATACGTAAAGGGGAACTGAACATGGAACTGCGAATGAATTACCGATCAGCCAATCCTGAAGCCTTCAAAACGCTGCTTGCCCTGGAGCAAGCGGCCCAAAAAAGCGGACTCGATCACAAGCTGTACGAGATCATTAAGCTCCGGGCATCCCAGATCAACGGCTGCTCCTTCTGCGTGGATATGCATTCCAAGGATCTGCTCTCCATGGGCGAAAGCGTGGACCGCCTCCTCCTTCTGCCCATGTGGCGAGAAGTCCCGATATATTCAGACGAGGAACGGGCCGTCATCGAGCTGACGGAGTGCGTGACCAAGCTGTCCGAGGCCGGCGTTCCTGCAGAGGTATACGAACGCGTCCGCAAGCATTTTGACGAGAAACAATTCGTCGATCTGGTTATGGCCATCACAACGATCAATGCCTGGAACCGGATCGGTGTCGCTACAGGGCTGTTCCCGGGCTGTTTTGATTAAACAGCTGCAATTTATCCGGATTCACCATAAGAAAAATCTGGTTGATGCGGGATAAGTCAGGTTCCCACGCTACCGTCAGCACCATGGAGACCCTGCCGTCCCGCTTCAGCAATAAGCCGGGCTCTCCGTTTACGGAAACAGGCTCGAAGCCTTCCCGGAACGAGCCTTTGGCAGACAACCCCTCGAAAAACGCACGTACCCGTTCCATGCCCAGTATCGGTTTAATGGCAGCCTTCGCTTTGCCGCCGCCATCCGATAGCAGCGTAACCTCTTCCTTCAGAAAAGACAGCAGCGGCTTAAAATTGCCCATATCAGACGCCCGCAGGAATGCTTCAACGAAGCGTTCCTGCGTTTCTGTCCGGGCGGTTTCTCCGTTAGGCCTCTCCGAGGCCTGCCCCATTTTCAGCTTGGCACGGCTGAAGGTCTTGCGGCAGCTGATCTCCGTCTTTCCAAGCATCTCCGCTATGATCGGGTATTCAAGACCCAGCGTATCCTTGGCGATATAAATGGCACGCTCCAGCGGCGTTAACCGCTGAAGCAGCACGAGGTAGGCGTAACCAATCGTTTCGCGGCGTTCCGCAGGATCGGACCGCGTCAGCATGTCATAATCCGGCGTCGGCTCCGGCAGCCAGGGACCGGTATACGTTTCGCGCTGGCGTCTGGACGATTTCAACAGGTTGATGCAGCGGTTCGTTGTCATTTTGGCCAAATACGCTTTCTCGTTCAGCACTTCTCCCCGATCCATCTGCACGAATTGGGAAAATACGTCCTGTACGATGTCCTCCGCATCCGCCGCACTCCCCAGCATCCGGTAAGCCAGGCCGAACATCATCGGCTTGTATTCGGTATAGATTTGATCCATTAGCATCGGACACACCTTCTTACTCTGTAAATTTTCGGCATGAAAGCTACTCCACTTATAAGACAAATGATCCATACCGCCTGTGACATCTGAAGATGTTATCCTTTACTCTACCTCATATCTCGGGATTCCCGGAAGGGTCAGTTAATCAGAGAGTTTGAGGGTCAACCAACACAGCGTTCGTTATCCAATATGTAGATTATGACAACATTCGATAAATCTATCGACATTTGGGTAATTTTTAAATAACATATGGAATGGCCTAACTACAGCGATAAAAGGTTGAAGAGTTTAGAAAGTAGGTAAAACATGAAAAAATCCACTCCTTTACGTCGCGTCGAACTCGGTTATTTTCTGCTGATTGCTCTCGCCATCGTCCAGCAGTTGTTCATATTCTGGAACATCTATATAAACCAAAGTTTTACTTTCACGGAATTCCTCTTCAGCGTTGGTACACTAGCCGCTTTATTGATCGGTTTCTTTCTTCCGGTAGGCGTGTCGACGGTGGCGGTTTTTGTGTATCTGGTCACTTATTTCGTATGGTTGTCCACGCTGGCCCCGGTTAATGCGCTCACGCTGTCCTGGATTCTGCTGCTGCCCGCCAATACCGCGATTGCTATTTTCATCAAGCTGGCTCTGGTAAGAAGCCGGAGGTTCATCCGGCGTCTCGAGCAATTGAGGAAAACCAACCCGGATATCGACATCGACACCTCGCTTGGCAGCAAGGATGCTTTTGAAAGCACGCTGGTGAAACAAGCCAATTTGGCCAATCGGTATTCGGATCAGTACAGCTTCTGCATCATGATGTTTAAGCTCGATTTTCTCCCCCTGACCAGGGAGTCCGTCGGATCGCACCGTTTTGCCAAGCTGATTATGGAACTGTCGGGCACGATTCAGAAGCAGATTCGTTACGAGGACTATAAATTCTCTATCGGAGAAGGACGCTTTATCATTCTGTGTCCGCTCACCAAGCCGGAGTACCTCAAAAGCCTCATGGACCGCATCAAAGTCGCCATGATGAACGTACCCTTCCGTGACAAGAAAGGCATGTCCCTCAAGCTTGTGGTCCGTGCCGGCGGCCTTGTGTTCCAGAAGGAGCAATTTAGCCGATACGAAAATATAGATGACGTCATTTCTGCATTAGAACGGAATACCGAAACCGATCTCATCGGGGAATACATTTAATCAAGTTAAGTTGCCCCCATCAATCAAAAGGAGGCTTGCAGCCGATGTCGTATACCAACTGGTTTATCCCTCTGTGCATCGGGGTCAGCATCATGTTCTCCGTAGCCATCGTTATTCTGACGATGGCCACCTTAAGCTTCCGTTCCAAAGTCAAACGAAAATACGATCGGGGGAAGTTCAGTGACTGACTTTTTCCTGGTCATCTCCATTATCAGTATATGGATTGCCGTGCTGGAATCGATCATTATTATGGCCGGGGCCATCGTGTTCATTCACAAACAAAACCGGCAGAAGCTGGTGAATCCGGGCAATCTGGAGGATTTCCCCACCGTGACGGTCATGGTGCCCGCGCATAACGAGGAATTGGTCATCCAGGCAACGGTAGAGCACATTCTGCAGATGAATTACCCACATCACAAAATGCAGGTGATTGTGATCGCCGACAATTGCAAGGACCATACGGCCGAGCGCTTAAGGGCGCTGAAAGCCAATGAACGTTACCGGGACCGCGACTTTCTTATTCTGGAGAGAACCGGAACCGGCGGCAAATCGGGCGCCCTGAACGATGCCCTCAAGCAGGCCACAGGCGAATGGATCTGTGTCTACGACGCGGATGCCGCACCCGAGAAAAATGCGCTGCTATTCCTGACGCAGAAAGCGATGGAGCAGCCCGAACGCTATGGGGCCGTCTTCGGCCGCAACAAGGCCCGGAACCGCGGACAGAATTTTCTGTCCCGCTGTATCAATCTGGAGTTGGTGACCATTCAGCGCGTGCATCATACCGGTTTATGGCAGCTGTTTAAGCTGGGTACCATCCCCGGCACGAACTTTATCGTGAAAACCGCGCTCATTCAGGACATCGGCGGATGGGATGAGCATGCGATCACCGAAGATACCGCGATTTCGTTCGAGATCCTGACAAGAGGGCAGCTGATTGCGTTGGCACCCCAAGCCGAAGCTTATCAGCAAGAGCCCGAGGACCTGAAGGTGTACATGAAGCAGCGCGAACGCTGGGCCAAAGGCAACTACAGCGTCGTCACGGATAACATTCATCATCTGTTCGACCGGACAAGCTGGCGGATTAAGCTGCATGTCCTGTATTACGCCGCCAGTTACTTCTGGTTTATGATTGCCATCATCATCTCGGATATTATTTTTGTCGCCAACATCGTGTATCAGATCATCGGGCTGTTTAATCCGGCCGTCGTCTCTCCCTTCAGGTTCGAGGGCGATGTCTATATGTATCTCATTATTGCCTGGGCTTTAATGTATTACATCTACGTCCTGCAGATTAACCTGGCGCTTGCAACGGACATCGGCCAGAGCACCACGCGAAACTTCATTCTATCCTGCGTGTCGTACTTCACCTACGCCCAGCTGTTCCTCATCATATCCGTTAAAGCCTTCTACTCCATGATCGTGGATAAAATCACGGGCAGGGAGTCCAAGTGGTATAAGACGGAGCGGTTTGGTTAGAGGAGCCCCCACGCATCTATGTTTAAAATAAAAGAAGGGATTACCATGATACATGGCGATCCCTTCTTCTTGTTTCATTATGTCATCATATTGTGTAAGGGCGTTATACGGTCACGGAAACTTAATTTTCTCTCAGCTTCTTCTGCTCATTACGAAGTTTCTCAGGTGTCACGTCATTTCCGGCGGGATCCACGATGCTTAATCCCGAAAAGGTGCTTAGCACCTGTCCGCGAATTTCACGCAGATAGTCCGTGCGTAAAACTTGCTGTTCGGCTTTTTCCGCAGCAGTGAGCATGCCCTCCCGCTGTTTTTTAGCCAATTCATTAATCCGGGTTAAGCTTTGAATCATGATATCCCTCTTTTCCATATGATTTTGATTTATCAACTATCTTAATATAAAGATATAATAAACAAAGATATTTGTCAAGCCCTGCCAACTTTCATGATCAATAGGCGCATTTGTGATTTTTCCCCTACCCAAAGTCTCTTCATTTCCTTAACCTTGGTGTTTAAGGTTTATTTATTTACAAATCGTGGTTAATGTTAGTATTGAAAACTTGGTGTTCGCAGCATAATACAAATGCAGGTCCTCATCCCTTAGGAAAAATTACTTATGCCTTTCTGGCACAACATGAAATATAATAGAGGAACTTAACTTTAATCAACTGGGGGAACATCTATGAAATCTCAGCACAACAACCCAGCTTCAACCGGGAAAAATGATCGTTTTTCTTCTGCTGGTTTTATTCTGGCCGCGATCGGGAGCTCTGTCGGCCTCGGAAACATGTGGAAGTTCCCTTACATTACGGGAGAACATGGCGGCGCAGCATTCTTTCTGCTCTTTATCGTCTGCCTCATCGTGATCGGTTTGCCTGTCCTGCTGGCCGAACTCGCCATTGGACGAGCTGGCCGCGGGAGTGCCGCAACTTCCTTTGTCAAAGCGGGCGGACCGAAAGCCTTCGGGCACCTGGGATTGCTCCAGGTTATTGCACCATTTCTCATTCTGACCTTCTATGTCATTGTGGCAGGCTGGACGCTTCATTATGCGGTCATGTCATTTAGCGGCAATCTGTACAATAACACTGATTTTGGTGGTCAATTTACTACGTTTACGGAAGGTTACATGCCGATCATATGGCAAATCGTCGCTATTGCGATCTCAGGATGGGTGGTAGCTAAAGGCATCTCTGGAGGAATCGAAAAATTCAACAAGGTTCTGATCCCGGGCCTGATCATTCTGTTGATCGTATTAATGATCCGCGCGGTAACCTTGCCAGGGGCCGGAGCAGGCGTATCCTTCTTCTTGAATCCTGATTTCTCGAAGCTCAGCCCGGAAGCGGCACTCGTCGCGTTGGGACATGCCTTCTTCTCCCTCTCGCTGGGGATGGGGATTCTGTTGACCTACGGGGCTTATGTCGATAAGCGGCAATCCCTTGGTCCGGCTACTCTCGCCATCGGCGCAGGTGACCTGATCTATGCGTTTATTGCCGGACTTATTATATTCCCGACAACCGCTTCCTTCGGGATTGAGCCCAATGCCGGCCCTTCCCTTGTCTTCATTGCCTTGCCGGCTGCCTTCTCGGCCATGCCGCTGGGTGCTTTTTTCGGAGGATTGTTCTTCGTCCTTCTAGCCATTGCCGCTTTAACCTCCGCAGTCTCCCTGCTGGAGGTTCCGACCTCGTATGTCATGGACCGCTGGCATTGGGGACGCACCAAAGCTGTATTGGTCATCTGCGCGCTGGTTATGCTGGTCGGTCTACCCTCCGCGTTGTCATTCGGCATCGTACCCGGGCTTACCGATATCGGCGGCAAAAACTTCTTTGACTGGCTGGATTTCGTCACATCGAACATTCTGCTTCCGCTCGGGGGGCTGATCACCACTATCTTTGCAGGGTACTTCTGGAAGAGAGCGGCAGATGCCGCCGGCCTTAAAGCCGGCTGGTTCCGGGCATGGCTGTTCATGCTCCGTTATATCGCGCCGGTTCTCGTATTACTGGTGCTGCTCCATACCACGGGCGTGATCAAGTTCGATTAATTGGCAACCAAGGCAATCTCTTCGCCACATGGGGGCGAATGGGGTTGCCTTTTTCTATACCCTTGCCCATTCATATTCATCTACGTATTAAATTCTATTATTCTATCATTATCAATCCAGCAAGGAAATTGTAAAAAAGGGCGGGCTAGTAATGGATTTTGAGTATGCATTCGGTGTTGGATTAACCTTTATTCAATACCTCCTACTGTTCTTCTGGGCATATTGGATGCTGATCAGTCTCTTCGGCTTTGGAAAACCCAAGAGACTGAAAGAATATGAACCTTCGAAAAGATTTCTTCTGATGATTCCTGCACACAACGAAGAAGCGGTTATCGGACACCTTGTAGAGAATCTTCATAACATGGATTACCCGAAAGAGCTCTATGAAGTGTGCGTTATTGCTGATGGATGTAAGGATAAAACAAGTGAGATCGCTGGAAAACTTGGTGCTACCGTTATGGAACATACATACCTGCCAGGAGAGCAAAAGGGGAAACCTTACGGAATCAAATACGCAATGGAGCAGTATGGCGACAGGTTAATCGATGATTTTGACGGTATCGCCTTCTTCGATGCAGACAACCTGGTTTCGTTGAACTACTTAAGGGAAATGAATAACCACTTATTGAACGGGGATCAATTAATACAATGTTACCTGGATTCCAAGAATCCGGATGACAACTGGGTGACCATAGGTTACTCCGTAAGCTATATTTTCATGAACCGCTCTTGGCAGCTTGCCAAGTCCAGATTGGGCTTAGGAAACGCGATCGGTGGAACCGGGTTCTGCGTAGACACGACTCTATTCAAAACCATCGGTTGGACCGCTCGTTCCTTAACGGAAGACCTGGAGTTTACTATGCAGTGTTTGCTTGAGGGTGTACCAGCTACATGGTGCCACTTTGCGCGCGTGTACGATGAGAAGCCGGAAAGTTTCAAATCTTCCTGCATTCAGCGTCTCCGATGGGCAAGAGGGCATTGGGATGTCTGCTTCAAATACGCTCACAGATTAATGTGGAGATTCATTAGCAAGCTGGACTTCAAAGCTTTTGATGGGTTAATGTACCTTATTAATCCTGGCAAGATTGTTTTGAGTGCAGCAACAGGTCTCCTTGTTCTCATGTCCATGGCTACCGACTTATTAGATGCTCATCATTTGATTCCTTGGCAAGTTTGGATGATGTGCTTGGTATTCCAATTCATTTACGTAGGATACGCACAGTTTCTCGACTCGAACAATAAGGTAAGCCTCATTCGGGGCTATGCGTACCTGTACTTTTTCAATCTGACATACGTCCCCCTGTTCCTTTGGTCACTCATTACGATGAAGAACGTGAATTGGAACCCTACAAAGCATACAAGAGCTATTCATTTGAGCGATATTGAAGTAGAAAAAGAGAAATACTAAGGGAGCTGCAAGAATTCGCTCCAAAAAGACGGGTAAACCAGCCAGATCATTTGCCCAATGAGCCGCTGAAAACAAACGCTTCTTTGAGTAAATATATAAAACAACGAAATGTTATTATCATATTATCTGCGATCTCCACTTGAATATTGAATCCATTATCCAATCAGAAGAAAAACAAAAAACCATGCGCTCATACTTAAGCGAGCGCATGGTTTGTTCGTGTATATCTGTAGCGGACAAGGATATAAAATATCGCCTTCACTGACTCTTTACAGGACCGGTAGATGCTCCAACCACCAATTCCGCAGGCAGTCGCTTCTCAACTGCTACATCATCGTGATTCATGATGCCAAGCACCGTCTCAATCGCCAGCCTCCCCATTTCTTCCTCGTTCTGCCGCATATGGGTAAACAAATAGCCCTCACCGATATTTAGCTGCGGACTGTCAAAGCATACGATGGATAAATCCTCCGGTACACGCAAACCAAGGCGCTCTGCAGCGACCTTGGCCAGCAAAGCAATGTTATATTCGATCGCAAAAAAGGCTGTAATTGCCGGATGCTCCTGCAAGTGCCGCACGATCCGCTGGATTTCCCGTTCAATATTGCTCTCGTAGAAGGCATTAGGCAAAGTAGCCGTCACGTCACTAATCCAGATCTCCTTATCAAACGCGATGCCCCGGGCGGCATGGGCCTGCACAAACCCTTCAATCCGCTCTTCAACCGCTGTCGTGTCCCTCGGCGGAGGAGACAGCAGGGATATGTAACGGTGTCCCAAATCAAATAAATGCTCCACTACCTGAACGGCTGCTCCCAGATTGTCTGTACTGATGGAAGCCGCTGCGACTCCCTTCAGCTTGCGATCAATCAGGACAAGCGGAAAACGGGCGATGACCAGCTTCAATATTTCGGCATTGAAATATTCCCCCTGAGCGGGAAAAACGATGAGACCGTTCACGCCGAGATTACGCAGCTTCTGAATGGATAATTCCTCATTATCCTGGTCTCCAAACGTTCTGCGCAGTACCAGAAAACAGTCATTCTCTCTCGAATACTGCTCCATGCTGTAAACAAGGCGTGTTCCGTAGCTTGACGAAAAGTCTGTAATGACAAGACCGATCATCTTCTCTTGGCTAGCTGCTCTGACAACTCCGCCTTCTGAGGAAATTGTTTCCTTCTGTGCCAGGGGCTCATCCGGGTCAGCTACGAAGGATCCCTTGCCCGGTTTACGCACAATCACGCCTTCAGCCGCCAGCATATCCAATGCCTTCTTGCTTGTGATTCGACTAACTCCGTATTCGTCCGCGAGTTCCTTCTCCGAAGGGACTTTATCGCCAATGCGGAAAATATGTGTGGAGATCTTTCGCTTCATCTCGTTAAAAATCTGTTCATACATCGGCTTTGCGGAAGCTGCATCTTTCAAATTGATATCCCTCCAACGGTACTCCAAAACATGCTAATTCATATAACAATATAACATGATATATTTGATTTGTCCATGTCGCGCGGATAACCGGTTTAGAAAATATCATCCTCCCCCTAAACAGTCCCATTCATGACAAAACAGCGCCGCATGATCTTTCGCTTCGAAAGACTCATGCAGAAGCGCTGTTCCCCTGTCGACTACCTGCTCCGTGTATTGAACTATTCCTTCACGGCCCCCAGGACGATTCCGTGGATTAAATAACGCTGCAAAAATGGATAGATGAGCAAAATTGGAATCATGGAGACCAGAATTTTGGCAGAGTTCAGGGTCGTGTTGGAGATTTTATTGAACTGCTGAAGCTGTTCGACCGAGAGATTCTGCATCTGGTCGCGCGTCAGGCTGAGCTGCTGCAGATAAGTCTGAAGCGGTATTTTCTCGCTGTCATTGATCAGGATGATCCCGTCAAAGAAGTTGTTCCAGTGACCGACGATGACAAATAGCGTAATGGTCGCCAGACTGGGCATGGAGATCGGGATGAAGATCTTGAGCAGGATTTTCAGCGGACCGGCACCGTCAATGAATGCTGCCTCCTCCAGCTCCTTCGGAATTCCCTTGAAGAAGTTCATCAGGAGAATCACGTTGAAGACAGGAACTGCACCCGGCAGAACCAACGCCCAGATGCTGTTGATCAACCCCAGCTTGCTGATCACCATATACCAGGGGACGATTCCTCCACTGAAGAGCATCGTAAACACGATAATCCACATGTATTTGTTTCTCGATCGGAACTGCGTGAAGCTCCGCGATAACGGATAAGCCATAAGGATGGTTAAAATCATGTTGATCGCTCCCCCAAGCAGCACCCGTTCCACGGATATGAGGAACGCCTTCCAAAACTTCGTGTCATTCAGTATCTGCCCGTAGGATGAGAAGTTCAGCTCCACCGGAAAAAAGTAGACCCGGCCGGCATTCACAGCCGTGCTGCTGCTGACGGACACCATAATCGTATTGACGATGGGGGCCAGCGACACAAATGTAATTAGAACGAGCGCGAGCATAATCATCAGGCGGGACAGCCTTGAGCCCAGCGTTTTGGATTGAATCATGCTTACCCTCCTAGAAAATCTTGTACCCCGCATACCTTGAGGCCAGCCTGTAGGATATAACGATCAGAACAAAGCTGATGATCGATTTCATCAGTCCAATTGCCGTTGCGAACGAATACTGCATATTGATCAGACCCATGCGGTACACAAACGTATCGATAATATCGCCCGTCTCGTAGACCAGCGGATTATACAGGTTGAACACCTGGTCAAATCCCGCATTGAGCACATTGCCGAGACTCAGCGTGCCCAGCAGGATGATCGTCGGAAACATGCCCGGCAGCGTGATATTCAGGGTCTGCTTCCAGCGGCTTGCGCCGTCCATTGCGGCGGATTCATACAAAGCCGGATTAATCGCCGTCAATGCAGCCAAATACACAATCGTCCCGTAGCCGAATTCCTTCCATGTATCCGTCACGATGAGCAGCGGCCTGAACCAGTCGTTGCTTGCCAGAAACATGATCCGTTCCAGCCCCAGAAACTCAAGGATATTGTTAATCATGCCGTCAAAGGAAAAAATCATGGTCAGCATCGTGCCCAGGACCACCCATGACATAAAATGCGGCAAATACACAATGGTTTGAATCGTGCTTTTGAAGAGCTTCAGACGCACCTCATTAAGCAGCAGGGCGAATACAATCGGCACAATCAATCCAAGAACAATCTTCCCGACCGCGATGACCAGCGTATTGACGAAGATCTGCTTGGCATCCGGCAGTTGAAACATATACGTGAAATTGTCGAGACCTGCCCATGCGGAACCGAGTATTCCTTTCGCGGGGATGAACTTCTGAAAAGCCATGACCACCCCGAACATCGGCACAATCGAGAAAATGAACAGCATGGCCATGCCAGGCAGCAGCATCGCATGATAGGTCATTTCGTCAAAGGTTTTACGTTTCTTTTTCCTCCGGTATCGTACTTCCGGCTCTTGATTGACGGTTGTTTCCACTTGCGCCATCGACCGCTTCACCTCCATCATGTCCCTGTCAGGACAAGCCTTATCGAATCAAAAAGCCCGCGCGGCTGACCACCCATAGCCCTCCGCGCCAAGGCCCATGCTATCTTTATCTGCTGCTCATCTGGTTGACCTCTTCCGTGATTTCATCGCCTCCGGTACGCTTCCAGGTGTCCACGAACTTATCGAATTCATCAACGGGAGCTTGTCCCATAATAATTTTCAATATGGTCTCCTCTTCGAGCTTTTGGAGGTTGGCCCACTTCAGCTTCATCGTCTCGGTGGTTCCATAGAAGCCGGCAGGAATCACTTCCAGATTCGGATTGTTCGCTTCGCGCTGGCCTTCGATGCGGGAGAGGTATTCGCCGTATGTGTTCACGTCGATGGCATTTTCTTTTTCCTTGAATTCCTGATACGCCTTGAAGGACACTACCCGATCTTCCTGCACGGAGGAAGCATCGCCGGATTCATCCGCCTTCATCAGATCCTCGTAATAACGTTTCAACACATCGTCATAATCCACTTGCATCGGAATTTGTGTCGGATCATTATTCCAGCGACTTGCATCTGTCAGCATCTCATCGGGGTGCTCTTTCTTGTAATTGACCGCATCATCGGTTAAGGAGTACAAGAAATCCGTTGTTAAATTGACCGATTTCATGATTGCTTCGGGATGGGCGAAATCCTTCTTGACTACGACGATACCGCCGCCCACCGGATCCTGGCGAATGGTCTTGAACTTGCCGTGCTCATCCACGGGTGCCGATACAGCAACCCAGACAGCATCAGGATCCTGCTTGATCGAATCCTTGTAGTTGGTGTAGCCGATCCACCATGGGTTAAACAGCATCCCTACCTGCCCGTTGATCACAAGCGCTTCCTTCTCTTCATTCGTTCGGACGGCAAACTGTTTATCAATCAGACCTTCTTTGTACATGGCGCTCAGCTCCGCCAACGCTTGCTTCATTTCGGGCTGAACCGATCCATACACAACCTGGCCATCCTTCTCGATCCAATTCATTGGAAAAGCGCCGCGTGCAGCAAAAACTGGTGTAAAGTTCATGGCATTGGAATCCATCACCATGCCAACCGTTTTGCCTGTTCCCGAGGCATCCTTCTCTACGAACGTTCTGGCGAGATTCCATACATCCTCAACCGACTCCGGCATCTGTGCGCCGACTTTATCCACCCAGTCCTTCCGCACCCACAGCAGCTGGTGCTGGTTTCCGATATTCGTCATCGGAAGGCCCATGATTTTACCGTCCACCTTGACTTGGTCCAGCAGCAAGTCGCCATAAGAGGAGTAGATATTCTTGACGCCGTCGGATGCGGTCTTCTCGTACACTTCCGTCATATCGGCAATCAGGTCGTTATCCACCAGCTGGTTGAAGATATCACGGCTGACCAGCATAACATCCGGCAGATCGCCCGTTGTCATCGACAGCGACAGCTTCTGATCCATATCGTCCGTCTCCCAAGCCACCTTAGCTTTTACGTTCACCCGGTCTTCCACATAGCGGGTAGCCAAATTGTCCTCAATCGTATCGCCGGGAGGCAGGTTGTTCACATGATTGGTATTCCGGCCGATCGTAAATTCCACCGGCGTTTCGTATTTCCCGTAAGGCTCATAGTCCTGTTCTGAAATTTGCGGCTGTGCGCTGTCCCCCGAACTCCCGCCGCAGCCGCTGAATACAGTCAGCATCATGCAGCCGAGCAGCAGCGAAGCCATCTTTTTACGCTTGTTCATCCTGTCATCCCCTTTTTCTCGTTTTGTTGATATCCAAATTGTATGCGGTTTCATAATTGGCGTATATGCAACATTTTGTGGATATGTATCACTTTTTTCATAACCTCTTTTTGTTCTCAACTGTATATCCCAAAAAAGCGGCTGCTTCAGCACACCGCTTTAATAAAGACGCTATGGAGATGGATGGAACAACGCTCGCTGCTCAGGAAGCCGGAATGACCATGGATACTGCCGTTCCGCTTCCTGGTTCGCTATGAATATCAAGTCCGTAATCCAGTCCGTAATACAGCTTGATCCGGTCGTTCACGTTCCGAACGCCGCAGCCACCGCTCTCTCCGGCCAGCAGCCTCGCCGCCTGCGCGGGAGACATGCCCACCCCGTTATCGCTGACGATAAGTTTCATGCCCCCCTCGACCCGGCTAACCCCAATGTGAATTTGGTAATCTGCCCCTTCAGCCTCCACAAAACCATGCTTGATGGCATTCTCCACGATCGGCTGCAGAATAAAATGAATAATCTCGGTATCTAATACTTCCTCATCGATATGGTAATCCACGTCAAATCGGCCATCGTTCATGATAAGCTGCAAATCCAGGTAAGCCTTGATGTGCTGCACCTCATCCTTGATCGTAGCCATATGCCTCCCCTGATTCAGCGTCGTTCTATAGAACCGGGCCAATGCCGATACCATATAACTCGTTTCGATATCCGCTTTCTTCTCGGCCCTCCACCGGATAAAGGAAAGGGTGTTGTATAGGAAATGCGGATTAATCTGATTAATCAGTTTGTTATATTCGCTTTCCCTCTTGGCGATTTCCGCTTGATACACCTGGGAGATTAGACTGTTAATCCGTTTCAGCATTTTGCCGATGCCATTGGTCAACTCGCCGAATTCATCCCGAGATGAGCTCTGGATGATCACCTCGAGGTTGTTCTGCTCCACCTTGTCTACCTTGTTTTTGATATGGATAATTCGGCGTGTAAAGTTGTTGGAAATCACATAAATGAGCAGAAATGTAATGATCAAGCTGAGGATCATGACAAACAACGTAATTTGAAAAATACCCAGTGCATTTGCATATGCATTCGTATTCAGCAGATTATAGTGAATCGTCCATCCATTATTGGCGAGCGACCGGCTTAGGTTCAGACCGCCCGTCTCCCCACTCTCCAAATCGGCTGAAGCATCGGACTCCTTCCTGTCCTTGAAAATCACACGCTGCTCAGCATCCTCGATATGAACCGCCACATGCTCCGACAGTTTGTCCATATCAGCAAAGATGCTGTCATGCTGAATGGAAATTACCATGAAATTGCTCTCCTTGGGATTGCTGATCAATTCCTGAACGAGATACAGTTTCTCCCCGTCCACAATCCAGCGCCTTCCCCGAAACCCATCGTACCAAGACTTGCTCTTGAGTTCCCCGATGGGCAAAATATTATCGCGAATTCCGAGCAGTTCTCCGGATGTATAAAAGGTAATGGCCTCAATATCATCATCCATTAGCCGAATGTTCGAGATCAATGGCTCCAGAATGTCCCTGAAATCCAGGTACATGTTAAAATAGTTCTCTTCATAGTCCTTAATGAAAATTTGCGATAGCTCCCGGTTTAGTACCATAAACTCGCTCAGCGTATTGTACCGGTTGATCTTATAGTCCATTATGTTGGCCACCTGTTCCAGGCTGGCTTCCGCTTCGCTCCGTAATTCCTTCATCTGAATGCGGTAGGACTGGATGAAAGAGAGCAGTCCTAGCAATAGAATCGGAATGAGTGCAATGATGAGATGGGACAACAGCAGCTTGTTGCGGAATCGGATATCATTGAACTTGCTCTTTATCCATCCGATCATGGAGCACCCCGCACTCTCTGTATTGTAAGGGACTTACGCCGAACTTGCTCTTGAACAGCTTAGCAAAATAAGAATGGTTGTCGATACCAACCGCTCCTGCAATATCATTGACTTTCATATTCGAGTGTTTCAGTAGATAGCTTGCCCTCCGCAAGCGGTAGTCGGTCAAATACTTCGAGAAGTTCTCCCCGGTTTCTTTCTTAAATAAAATGCTCAAGTACCCCGGGGACAGGTACACTTCCCGGGCTGCATCCGACAACGAAATATCTCGCTGATGATGGTCCTTCACATAGTCTTTAACCTGACGGATGACCTTCGATTCGATCGTTCCCTGTTCAAGCTCCCCGCCATAAGGACTGATCTGTGTTATATCCTCCATTACCTGCAGAAACTCTTCCCTGGCAAGCGGTTTGAGCAAGTAATTCACCACGCCCAATCGGATAGCGCTGCGTGCATACTCAAATTCGTCATACCCGCTGCAGATGACAATTTTTACATCCTGCTGGGTCTTTCGGGCTTGCTTGCTCAGTTCCAGACCGTCCATAAGAGGCATTCTGACGTCGGTGATCAGGATGTCAATTGCGTTTTGCAGCAGAATACGCTTTGCACTCATTCCGTTATCGGCTTCCAATACTTGAAAGGGGAAGCGGTACTGAAAGATCAAATCCTTAATGCCTTCTCTTTGAACGGACTCATCGTCAACAATAAGCACATTAAACATAAGAAAATCTCCTTTGCTTGTGAAAGTATGGGGCTGATATAGGGAAATATAGGTTGTTATAAATGGTATACCTGTTTTGTCGTAGTATATCACAGTTTCAGGAAAGGGCTTTCAAAATCACGTTTAAGACCGTGCAGCCGTCAAGTTTTTGCTTACTTCGACAATGCATGATTGCCATGACCACTGCCAATCCTATACTTCATATTCTTTATTTAGCGGGAGGTCAGATTATTGGAGCGTTTTGACCCGGAACTGGTCTTTTTTGAGCCGGACACGTTAGAGTATCCTCTTGGAAAGAAGCTGTATGCATGGTTTGAGGAATTAGGTACCCCCATTAAAATGACTACCTCTCACAATAGGGTGACTGGCATTCCGGGAGAAACAGAAACGGAGAAATACCGAAACGCCAAGAGAACCCTGGTCGTCGGGATCAGGAAAACATTGGACTTCGATACATCCAAGCCATCAGCGGAATATGCCATCCCGCTAACCACAGGATATGCGGGGCATTGTCATTACTGTTACTTGCAAACCACCATGAGCTCGAAGCCTTATGTCCGGATATATGTCAACCTGGATGAAATTCTGGATCGAGCGAAGCAGTATATCGTAGAGCGTGCGCCGGAAATCACCCGATTCGAGGCGGCCTGTACCGGTGACCCCGTATCGCTTGAGCATTTGACCGGAGCTCTGGCCTATTACATTGAATATATGGCCAAGCAGGAATATGGCAGACTGCGGTTCGTGACGAAGTTCGCTAACATCAATTCCCTGCTTCATGAACGATTGAGCCATGTGGAAGTCAAGGACCTGACGTTCGAGCTCATTCAGCACCGCTTTACCAAAACGGCCAAAAATACGATTTTAAAACGTTACCTAAAACCAAACTGAATATGGACGAGGAAGATCGGCAGTTAAAATGGGGGAGATACGGGAAGTTCAAATATGTCTATAAGGCCGAAACCGTCGAGGAGTTCCAGCAGTTGTTCGAGAAGGGGATCAGAGAATATTTTCCTCTTGCGAAAATTGCCTATTTTGTTTAACGGCAGAAACTTGAGGGCCCGAGGCAGAGTTTATTATGTTCCTTCAACAACATAACGGACACCTCACGGTGCCCGTTATTCGTATGTTCCGTATCCATTTTTCATCGCAGGGTCTCGATCTCTTCGTGCTTGTGATCTTGCTCGTACATCCAAGCCTTAATCTCATTGATATCCATCGGCTTTCCGTAATAATAACCCTGCATGACATGGCAGCCAAGTCCGGTCAAAAAGTCGATATGCTCCTTGTTCTCTACGCCTTCCGCTATGACATCCAGATTCAAATTCTCTGCCATAAGAACGATGGCGTTAACGATGGCGCGCTTGCTGGGCGTGTCCAAATCATTGGTAAACTGTCGGTCCAGCTTTAAAGCATCAATCGGAATCCGGTCCAGGAGTCCAATCGAGGAATAACCGGTTCCGAAATCATCCATGGAGACCTTAACCCCCAAGGACCTGATATTCCCAAGCTGGCGGATAATATCATTGACATCGTGCAGCACCATGGACTCCGCTATCTCAAGCTCTAACAAGCGAGGTTCCAGATTCGCCTTGTCCAGCACGTTTTGAATAAGCTCCAGCAGATTGTCGCCATGGAATAAACGAACCGATAAATTTACCGAGACCGGTTGGACAATCCCACTCTTCTGCCAAATTCTGCACTGTTTGCATGCTTCCTCAAGCGTCCATCGGGTCATCGGTATAATGAGTCCCGTCTCTTCGGCAATCGGAATGAATTCAAGCGGGGATATCACGCCTAAGCGGGGGTGCTTCCAGCGGAGCAGCGCCTCGAATCCGACCAAGCGATCACTTTGCACATTCCATTTGGGCTGATACACAATGAAGAACTCCTTCAGTTCAAACGCTCGTTGAAGGTCCTTCTCCAATTCCATTTTGCGAACCTCTTGAAGACCCATCTCCTCGTCATAGAGGCACTGCTGATTCTTGCCGAGTCCCTTTGCTTTATACATGGCGGTATCCGCATTCTTGAGCAGCGTTGTACGGTCAGAGCTATGGACGGAGCCAATGCTGATTCCGATACTCGCTGTCACATACAACTCGTTACCGTCAATATAGTACACGTTTTTTATTTGTTGGAGTATATCATCAGCTAAATGCTGGGCGTATACCGGGTCGCTTTGCTTCAGAATAATCAGAAATTCGTCCCCGCCGATCCGGAATACCTGCTGGCCGTTTCCAATGAATTGACGCAGGCGTTTACCTACTTCCTGGACCAGCAAATCCCCAACATTATGACCGAGCGTATCGTTGATCGCCTTAAATTGGTCCAAATCCAAAAACAGAATCGTAATCTGCTCTGTCTCGGAATTTGTCTCGAAGAATCGATTCATGTCATTCCGGTTAGGCAATCCCGTGATCGTATCCTGATAAGCCAGCTTTTCCAGCACATGCCGATCAAAAAACATCGCACCCCAGGAGATCAGCAGGATGGCAAAAATCGCGGCCGTTACACCACACAGAAGCAGAAAATCCACAGACTGCGGCTGCTGCGTGAGCATACCGGCATGGGCCTCAAACCGTGCAGCTTTCATTCCTGTATAATGCATCCCGCATACGGCGAATCCCATGACAACCGCCGAACCCCACTTGAGAAAGCTGGACTTGGGATGATTCCGAAAACGGAGAAACAATAATAAAGCCGCATAGGAGGCTACCAATGCAATGATGGCGGACAATACCCAAAAGCCGGGATCATAACTAATTTCGGCATGCATGACCATGGCTTCCATCCCCATGTAATGCATGGTAACGATGCCGCTTCCCATAATGAAGCCGCCAATGGCGATTTTGAACCAGTTAATATTTTTGGGCATCGTAATATAAAACGCGATGAAGGAGGAAACCACGCTGACGAGCATCGACATGATGGTCAGAAAGACATCGTATCTCACACTCATATTCATGTGCATCGCCAGCATGCCGACAAAATGCATGGACCAAATGCCGCTTCCCATGACCATGGCCCCGCCGAATAGCCAAAAAAACTTGGATTTGCCGTTCGAATCCGAAATTTTGGACGTAATATTTAAAGCCGAGTATGAAGCAAGTATAGCAATCGCAATTGAGAGCCCAACAATATAATAGTTATAATTGCCATCCATCTGAGCTGTACACACCCCTTTTGTGAGTAATTCTTAAGTCCTATGAAGATCATACGTTTCCTCGCGGATAACGTTTCTAGTAATTCACGGTGACTCGCCCCGGTGCATATCGGAAAAAAGCGATCTTTATTTCCGCAGCTTCCTAGCCTGCACCATATCCATATTATATCTTTAGTAACTATTCAATTTCTCGACAAACACAGAAAGGTTCGAACGCTCCCGAATCGACATAAGTCTAAAGTACTGAATCATTCTGCGGGTATCTGGACTTATCCTCTGCCCTATGAGAAATGAGGAGAGGCAACTGTCTATTTGATAAATAAAAAAAGCTGCGGGGCCTTTATTAGGTCAGCAGCCTTTATTTTGCCTGTCCTCAAGGTGTAGCTACCTTCGCTTTCCCATTCAAGTACATTTCGCCCCATTCACAGATCTGATCAAGGATCGGTTGCAGCGAAACGCCCATTTCACTCAGCTCGTACACGACCTTAGGCGGCACTTGATTAAAGACCGTTCGCGTGATAATCCCATCCTCCTCCAGCTCCCGCAGCGTCTGGGTTAACATTTTCTGCGTAATATCCGGCATCTGCTTCTTAATTTCACTCGTTCGCTTGGGGCCATAACTTAAGTGACACAGCACAATGACCTTCCACTTGCCGCCGATGACGTCCATGGTCGCCTCAGACGGAATATTGTATTGTCGCTCCCCATTCATAAGAACTTCTCTCCTTTTTGAACGTAAGTGGCATATCTCTGACAACAGGCACTTTGGGGTACTAATGATACTTTTAGGTGCTTATAGAACAATTAAGTGCGTACTTCCTTTCCGTCATTATATGTTACATAATCCCCTTATACCAGTACTGCATCATAAAAACATGGGGTGAAATAACATGCAGCGTATTTACATTGCCGGAGGTTATGGCGTAATCGGGAGTGCTGTTGCCCGGCATATCCGAACGATCAATCAAGAAACCGAGATTATACTCGCCGGAAGGAATCCCGAGAAGGGGAGCTTATTAGTGCAAGAGCTAGGGAACGCCCGTACCGCTTTTTTAGACATCCGCCAGGGTCTGGCTCCAGGGGAGCTGGATCAAGCCGACCTCATCGTTTCTGCGATTCAAGATCCGGCCGACCTCCTCATTCAAGAAGCCCTTGCAAAAGGAATCGCACATATCGGGATCACGAAGCTTGCCGACGAGCTGACACCTATGCTATTCGCCATGCAAAGTCATCCCCCTCAAGCACCGATTGTCCCTCTGGGACATTCGCAAGCGGGGATTCTGACCTTGGTCGCGTATCAGGAGGCGAGGTCTTTCCAGAGCGTCCAATCGATCGGTTTGACGGGTCACTATGATGAACGCGATCCGATGGGCCCTATGACGCTGGAAGATACCGAAGGATTTATCAACCGTGCCCTTATCCGGGAAAACGGGATATGGAATTGGGTTGAGGCTGCGAAGGATCCGAGAAGCATACGTCTTTCAAATGGTTCCCGGGTAGAAGGCCATCCCATGAGTTTATTGGATGTTCCAAGCCTCGCGGCTGTTACGGGAGCGCCTAATATTCGATTCGACTTCGCCATCCATGACTCCATAGGAACACGGGCTGGAGGCAGAGCCTCCCAGGACCTCTACATTGACCTTGAAGGCGTACTTCTTGACGGCCGTTACGCAAAGCGGAGGATCACGTTGACCGATCCGAAGGGACAGGCGCATTTTACGGCCCTCGGTATTCTCCTGTCCATTGAGCGCATTCTGGGCTGGGACGGCTCGCCTCCTGCTCCCGGAGGCTTCTATCTACCGGAAACGCTGGTTCCTCTTGAAACTGCAATGGCACGTATTGAACAATTTGGCATTCAAATTCGAAGAGAAGAAAGAGAAGGTGAACCCTCATGAAGGTATTAACAGTTGTTACGCATCCACGTGAAAATTCCTTTACATTTGCAGTTACCGAGAAGTTTGCACAAGGGCTTAGGGACGCCGGACATGAAACGGAAATTCTGGACCTCCACCGCATCGGTTTCGATCCGGTCCTGTGGGAGGCAGACGAACCCGATTGGTCTGATCCTTCCAAGATTTATTCTCCTGAGGTTGAGGCCGAAATCGCACGGATGAAGGAGCACGACGCGCTGGCCTATGTCTTCCCCGTATGGTGGTACGGAGTCCCTGCCATGCTGAAAGGGTATATCGACCGTGTCTGGAATCATGGCTACGCTTACGGCGGCGGCTCAAAGCTTCATCACCAACAGGTGTTATGGCTTGCGTTAGCAGGGGCTTCGGAAGATCATTTTGCCAAGCGGGGCTATGATCAGATGTTATCCCTTTCCCTTAATGTTGGAATGGCCGACTACTCCGGAATCAAGAATTCCCGTGTGGAATTCTTCTATGATACGCTAGAGGCCAGGCCGGAGCATATGGAGAATTTGCTCGAACGAGCTTATCAGCTGGGATTGCATTATGCCGATTCATAATAGTGCATTACACGGTTCCTAAGAACACAACAGCCTTAGTCCGCGATGAATCCTGGACTAAGGCATATTTGTTGAATTAGCTTGAAATGATTTAACACAGAAGCTTACGAATTACGCATTTCAACGGATTCATTCACCTCGATCAGTTCAACAACAGCCTCACTTTTCAGCGTATTGCCGATCGTGCAGGCTCGTTCTACAACAGATTTCAGCTTCTCCTTGTAGGCGGGATCCAGCGTTGGCGGCAGCGTGACATGGACGTTGAAATGCGAGAATTTATTGCTTTTATCTTCTGCTTTTACCGATGACACTTCGATATGAATGGAGGATTTATCATACTCCACGCCGTCGTAAGCCATTATTTTTTGGAGCGAAATGGACACGCATAGCGCTAAGGACGCTTCCAGAAGTTCTCTCGGAGACAAGCCGCCCTCCAGATTCGGGCCGTGGTTTCCGACGAGCTGAACCCCAGCCTCATTGAATATCCGATCCTGACCCTCTACGATTTTTAACGTTGTCATGTTTTTAGCCTCTTTTCTTTTTGTCTTCATTCAGGATGAACGGCTCTCATCAAGAAGATGGCAAGCTACCTTCTGGTTGGGCCGAACTTCCCTTAAAGCCGGAACTTCTGCCTTGCAGACATCCGTTGCAAAGGGACAGCGCGTATGAAAAACACAGCCGCTCGGCGGAGATAAAGGGGACGGGATTTCCCCCCGCAAGATCACCCGATCCTGTAATCGGCTGCGGGTAAAGTCGGGTACCGCTGAGAACAGCGCCTTCGTATAGGGATGCAGCGGCTCATGGAATAGATCATCCGTTAAAGCTTCTTCCACGATTTTTCCGAGATACATAATGCCGATCCGATCGGAAATATACCGCACCACGCTGATATCATGTGTTATAAATAATAGCGTTAATTTCAATTCCCGCTGCAGACGCTTGAGCATATTCAAAATTTGCGACTGAATGGAGACGTCCAGTGCCGAGACCGGCTCGTCGCATACGATAATCTTCGGATTCATGATAAGCGCGCGCGCCAAGCCCAGACGCTGGCGTTGACCGCCCGAGAATTCATGAGGAAAACGGAAATAATGCTCCGGCTGCAGGCCAACGGTTTTCAGGATGTGAAACACTTTTTCCCGACGCTCTGCCTTGTCTCCCATTTTATGAATAATCAGGGGCTCCTCCAGAATTCGGCCGATTCTTTTCCTCGGGTTGAGCGAAGAGAACGGATCTTGAAAAACAAACTGTACGTCCTTGCGGAATTTCCGGATTTCCTTTCTCGACATCGCAGCCAAATCCCGGTCCCGGTATAGGACCTGACCTTGGCTTGCCGGGGTTAATCCTAGGATCGTACGCCCCGTGGTAGTTTTACCGGAACCGGATTCCCCGACAAGTCCGTATGTCTCTCCCTCTCTTAATTGAAAAGAAACATCCGTTACAGCTTTCACATATCCCTTGGCGCCCCATAACTTACCGAACGATCCGTACACCGGGAACTGCTTGTGAAGGGAGCTTACCTTTAAAATCGAATGATCAGCTGTTTGTTCCAACGGTTGACTCCCTCCCTTTCGGCTCGTTTATGGCCTCGTAATGCCAGCACTTCACTCGATGGTCCATATGTGCCGTTTGCATCGGCGGCTCTGAGGTACGGCATAACTCATCGGCATATGGGCATCTCGTAGAAAAGCCGCAGCCCTGCGGAATATCCGTCAGAGAGGGCACCGTTCCCTCAATGACATGAAGTTCATCGTTTCTGTTTCCTTCCAGCTTGGGGATCGATTGGATCAGTCCCTGCGTATAAGGATGGAGCGGTTTATGAAACAGCTGTTCCGTGGGGGCTTCTTCCACGATTTGCCCCAAGTACATCACCTTCACCCCCGTACAAATTTCCGATACGACACCCAGATCATGCGTGATAAACAGCACGCCCATGCCCATTTTGCGGTTCAAATCGGCGATCAGCTCCAGAATCTGCGCCTGAATCGTTACGTCGAGCGCGGTTGTCGGTTCATCCGCAATCAACAGGTTCGGCTCACAGGAGAGTGCCATGGCAATCATCGCCCGCTGCTGCATTCCCCCCGACAGCTGATGGGGATATTCATCCACCCTCACCTCCGGAGATGGAATACCCGTCATCCGCAGAATCTCAATGGCTTGTTGGCGAGCTTCCTTCTTGGACTTCTTCTGATGGAGTCGAATGGCTTCCCCGATTTGATTACCAATCGTATACACGGGACTAAGAGACGTAAGCGGGTCCTGAAAAACCATAGAGATTTTGTCGCCGCGGACCGCCCGTAATTTAGAAGGCGAGAGAGACAGCAGGTCCTGCTTCTCAAACAGGATCTCTCCCTCGTACTCGATCGCATCCGTATGGTCCAGCAGCCTCATGATCGATTGGGACATGACACTCTTTCCGCTGCCGGATTCTCCGACAATGCCGATGATGTCGCCTTTATTCATGGAAAAGCTGACTCCGTTCACGGCCGTCACTTTCCCCCGCTCGGTATGAAAATGCGTTTTTAGATTTTTCACTTCCAATAGAGGCTCGTTATTCATGAAAATACCTCCAGCTTTATATTCATGACTTTCTCAGCTTTTGCTTCACGCGGGGATCCAGCAAATCTCGCAGCCCATCGCCCAGCAAATTCAGACTGAGTACAGACAGAACGAGTGTGGCCCCGGGGAATACGACCATCCACCATGCCTTATAAATAACTAGTTTGCTTGCTTGCAGAATGTTCCCCCAGCTGGCTTCAGGCGCAGGAATGCCCGCTCCGAGAAAGCTTAGCGCGGCCTCGGATATAATGGCTTCAGCAAATACGAAGGTAGCCTGGACCAATAGAGGCGACAATACATTCGGCACGATGTGCTGCCATATGATGCGCGTTGCGCTTGCTCCCTGGACATGCATCGCCTCGATGTAGGTTTGCTCGCGTACCACCAGCGCGGCCGAGCGGACGACCCGGGCAATATTCGGCGTGAACACGATGGTTAGCGCCGTGATGACATTGATGGCGGATGCGCCGAGTGCGGCCATTAAGGCAATGGCGAGCAGGATTCCCGGAATCGCAATCAATCCGTCACAGATGCGCATAAGAATATGATCCAATGTTTTGTAATACGTCGCATAGACGCCGATCACGAGTCCTAATGCCGAGGATAGCAGCGCAACCACGAGTCCTACGCTAATCGAAACCCTGGCACCGAAGAGAAGCCTGGTTAACAAATCCCGGCCAAATTCGTCGGTACCCAGCCAATGCTCGGCCCCTGGCGGCGTTAAACGGTCTACAACCTTCATGTCGTACGGGCCGTAAGTTGTGAAGAGCGGTCCGATCAGCGCCAGAATTACCAATAAAACAAAGATGGTCGCTCCGATCAACAGCCCGTAGTTCGACCTCAATCGGCGATATCCTAGTGCACGCTGCTCTTTTTTCAGCTTTTTACTGACTTGAGTGACGTATTCTTTTTCCTGAACAGTTGCCATCCAATCACACCTCTTTTATTTGCGTTCCAAACGAACACGCGGATCAACCGCGCCATACAGCAAGTCGATAATCAAGTTGATGGTGACGTACATCAGTGTGACAACAAGCACCACGCCTTGGATCACTGCAAAATCTCTTCTGGCAATGGAATTCAAGATCAATTGACCCAATCCGGGGATATTGAATATCGCCTCCACAACCACGGCCCCTGTCACCAAAGTGCCGAATGTTTGTCCAATAACGGTCAGAATGGGCAGAAACGCGCTCCGGAACGCATGTTTGAACAGCACCTTCATTTCATGCAGGCCTTTGGATCTGGCTGTCTTGATGAAATTCAAATTCAGCACTTCCAGCATGGACGAACGGGTCATCCGCGTAATCAAGGCAGCTTGTATGGATCCAAGCGAAATGCCGGGAAGAATCAGATACTTCATATGTTCCCAGAGCCCGCTGCTCAGCGGTTCATATCCGGCAACCGGCAGCCACTGCAGCTTGACGCCAACAAACAGCATAAGGAACAATCCCAGCAAAAAACTGGGCAAGGCCATGCCCAGCAAGGATACTCCCATCAGTGTATAATCTGCGATGGAACCTCGCTTGTAAGCAGCGATAATTCCAAAGGGAATCGCCAGTATAATTGCGATAACCTGTGCCAGAATGGCCAACGACAGCGTGGGGGTGATATGATCCGCGATGGCTTCGCTAACCGGCTGATTCATGAAGATCGAATCCCCCAGATCCCCCTTGAATACGTTGGCTACCCAGCTTGTATACTGTTCGAGGATCGGGCGATCCAATCCCAGGTCTTGATTCAGCTTCTGTATTTCCTCCTGCGACGCCTCCATGCCCAATATCGCCGCCGCCGGATCTCCTGGCGTAATGTGGATGATCAGAAAAATAGCGATGGTGACAACGGCCAGCACGGGAATCAGCGACAAAAGTCTTTTCGTAATATAAGCCAGCACTACAAATCCCTCATTTGTACATGGTCTATGAATCCAATTTCAAAAAAGGAAGGTGTTATCGAAGTTACTTCGGTAACTTGTAACACCCTCCATATATGCTTACTTCGCTACTTTGGCATTCCAGACCACCGGCGCTTCAAACAGCTCGAAGCCTTCAAGCTTCTTCGTTGTGGCGACGACGCCATTATAATGGCCGATCACGGTGGAGGAAGCAAATTCGTACAGGAAGCCCTGCAGCTTCTCCCATTCCTGCTTGGCGGCTTCCGGCGTGGCTGCGCCGCGAATATCGATCAGCGCCTGCTTGACCGTTTCATTGTCGAGTCCGGCCCAATCCGGATTGACGGCCAGCAGCTGCGGCGGCGTAATCTGATAGCCCGTGCTCGCAACGAAAATGTCCCACTTGGAGCGGTCGTTCTTCGTTTCCAGGAACGTCGGGAAATCGAAGTTCTCCACTTTTACGTTCATGCCGATCTGACGAAGCTGCTCCTGAATGACCAATGTGGCCGTGTACATCTCGTTATAGTCCTTGGTGGTCAGCAGCGTGATTTCTTCGCCGTTATAACCGGCCTCTTGCAGCAGCTGCTTGGCCTTCTCCGGGTTCGACTGGTTGTAATACTCCGCTCCAGCTTCGGTCGACCATTGGACTTGGTTCGTATTCAGGTAACCCGGCGCCAAGGAATATAAATCCGGCTTGGCAAAGCTCGCCAGCATGATCTCTTCATTATTGAACGCGGCGAGAATGGCCTGGCGAATCTTCACGTCCTGTAACAATCCTTCGCTGGTATTGAAAAATGCGGTCAGTGCACCGCCAGGGAACGAGAGCAAATTGATATTGCTGTCGGCAGCAAGCTCATCATAGCTTTCGATCGGAATGCTGTCCGCCACATCGTACTGTCCGGTCTTCACGCCTGCAATCCGCGTGGAGTGGTCCGTGACGAAATGGAAGTACAGATTCTGAGTCGGGGCTTCTTTTCGCCCGTCAAATCCGCTCGGATCCGTATACGCCACCTGATAATAATCGTCGTTTCGCACCAAATGTATGTACTGATCCTGCTTCCATTCCTGGAATTTATAAGGCCCCGTACCGATGTACTCCTTGATCCCGTCAGCCGGCGCTGATTCTACAATCTCTTTCGGCATGATGGAAGGGAACTGCGCTTGTGATGCAATAAGAATCAACACATCCGAGGTAGGCGATTCTACGGTCAGCTTCACGGTATACGTATCGACGGCTTCGAATTTAGCATTCGCCAGCAGCACCTTCGCACGGGACGAGGTCACCAGCCAGCGGTTCATCGAGGCTACAACATCCTCGGACGTCATCTCTTTCCCGTTGTGGAACTTCACGCCTTGGCGAAGGGCGAACGTATACGTTAAACCATCCTCGCTTCGTTCGACGGACTCTGCCAGAGCAGGTACAGGCTCATAGTTTGCGTTCAGTGTGTACAGCTGCTCGAAGATGTTCCCTGCCGTATCCAGCGCAACCGCCGATACCGTCAAGGCCGTATCCAACGTAGGCGGCTGAGCCGTAAGCGCGATGTTCAGCTCGTCTTTGTACTCTTTCTGCTCGGCTTGCTTTTCACTTCCGTTGTCTTCAGCTGCTCCCTCTGCAGCCTGATCGGAACCGCTGCCGCATGCCGCGATCAACAGCATCAGCACGATCGACGATAAGAGTAAACCTAACTTTCTGGCTTTCATTGTAATCCCCCCATGTAGTAGACATTTGCATATGAAATGTATGCATCATGCTCTGTCAAAAACTCTTGAAACGAATGCCCCTCTAAATTCAAAGTTATCTGGTAGGTTTAATAAGTTATGCACATAGTAATGGATTCGGAATTTGCTGTCAATGAAATAATTGATCGTGCTAGAATTAATTTCCTGTTCGCAAAAATTAATAGATTCAACATGCAAGGACTTCGTTCCTCTCCATGGCATCAACCGCCCGCAGCCAGCCCTCCCGCTAAATATAAAAAAGCCCTGGTCCGTCTTTCGAACCAAGGCCCGATTATTAAGTGGCTGGAAAGCCTCGTAAAATCTTTTCCTTACGCCCTTTCATATACCACTGTCCCCACGGATGGAGTTTGTCGAATGCCCCGCCGCAGGCATGGAACAGCTTGATATATCGACCCATTTCTCTCAGCTTCATGAAATACGGGATTTCCCGAAGCCATTTCTCCTCCAGATGATGCTCCAGGCGGTATCCTTCCAGGAACGGGATCAGAAACTGATCCGGTAACGCATCCGCCCCTTCCGATAAACCCGAGAAAAACGCGGCTATCGCAATGTCATCCACGAACCATGAATATCGGCTCGCATCAAAATCAATCAGACACAATGAATCCCCGTGCACGAAAAAATTGCCGTAATGGAAATCCGCATGGATCAGTCCATAAGCGTCCTCAGCAACCGGAAGCTCCGATATAGAATGGAGCAATGCCTGATAACCAAGGGTGATCTCCTTCTCGGATGGCGGTAAATCAATACGCCGGACTTTTTCCGCCTCATCCGACCAATCAGGCCGTCTTGTAACGGGATCCAGATGGATGTACCTCTTGGCGATGCCGTGCATGCGCCCCATGAATTGGCCCATTCGCCTGTATAAGCTCTCATTGGCATCGTTCTCCCCGACCGGACGCCCCTTGGCTTCCTCATAACAGACCGCCGTATAGTCATGATCCTCCGTCCGAATCCGCTCCGCAAGATTTCCTGCCGCCGAGTAGTGCGGCCTCGCAACGCAAACGCCGTTTCTCCCGAGAAACTCCACCCACTGCACCTCGCCTGCAATCTTTGCATACGGTTTATGGGACTCGTCGGTCAAGCGTACATACACGGTCTCCGCACCCTTACGATAAGAACAGACAAGGCTGTGTTCGGAAAAATGCGTCTGAAGTCGATCTCGCTCCAAGAGTCCGAACCTGCTTACAACGGCGGCCATAAGTTCCCTTCTTCGTTCCATTTGCATCGCCTCCCTTCACCATCCGGGTGATCAACTTGAAATAACGTAATAAAAAGCGACCATTGTGGAGCAAGGCATTGAATACGGATCGGTTCAAGCCAATCTTCCGATTTCCGAGACGCTGTCCACCATCGTGAATACGTTCGCCATTTTCGCCAGAATGCTGTCCCTCCAGAAAAACATCCTCGTGGTCGAGCAGGACCTCGCGCCGGAGAAACAGCTGGCGATTCTCAAGCGGATCCTGCTTAATTATTTGCGTGCCTAAGGCTTTGTCCAAATAAAAAAGAGTGTGCAGTCTCGTAACCGCACACTCTTGATTTGATGATGTCTCCGCCTACGCTACAGTCCTGATCCTTCAGCATTTTGGAAGTGGCGCTGATCAGGTTGTTCGTGGTTTCGTTCAGCAGCTCGATTTTCTTCAGGACAATCTTCTGGTTGTACAGGGCACTAGCCACCGTGACCGAGATTTTCAGCGCCGTTACCGTTACGTTTCTCGCCCGATCCACGCCGCGAATCAATTCTTTGTTGTTCCGGATGACCACTTCAATAGCCATGATCCCCTGCTGGTTCACGACCAGCATCTGCTGCAGGTCCATCACGCGCTGGCGCAGCGGAAACAACACTTCTTCAGTAATAAACCGGATTTTATCCTCCGACTCCTGCCGTATTTTAGCCGCCTCGACCTGGGATTCGATCTCTGCGTCCATGAGCATGCCCAGCTGAATTTCCTTTTGCAGCTTTTTGGTGAGCTCGCGGAGGGTTTGCTGTTCAATCTCCAGCGTGGTGTTGTCATTCTTTAATACGGTTTTTCCTTTATCAAGAGAAATGATGATGTCCGAAATGACGGCATCCGCCTTTTGAAACTTGGCAAAATATCGGCGCAGCGGGTTAAATACCATGCCCAGGAGCCCGCTTTTCGCAAAATCCACAACGCTCGGATCCAGATCCTTCAGCTGCAGCTGCAGCTCCGTTAACCCTTTAGCAACTTGACCGCCTTCATCCCCGGTTTTCGATAATCTCCCCACCTGAACCTGCAGGAGCGCATTCTTCTCCGAGGAGGATCTCATCGTGCTGATGCCAAAGCTTTCAATGGATTGCAGCACCTGTCTTCGCTTCTCGAGCGATTCAATATCCAGCTCCATGATGGCCTGCACATTGTTAGCCGCCAGCTCCTTCAGCTGCGTGACTTCTTCCGGCTCAGGCTTCACCTGCTCCTCAATCGCCGTCTTGATCTCCTCGGGACTTATGACTTCCATCGTAAATGACAATATAACCCCTCCTCCAAGTTTCTTGTGTAACTCTTATAACGCTTGTGATGATGCTACATCTGCACATTCAGCAGCTGGCTGATTTTGTATACGACATCGTCGGTATCCGCGTTGATGCTGGCTGCTTCATTGATGCTGGAGATGCTTTGAAGCGCTTGAATGTTAGCATTGTAGCCAATCGTGTACACCGGAATTTTGTAGGCTTGGATCAGTTCCCGAATGTCGTCAAGAGAGTGCCCAACGTTGGTCTCTCCATCACTCAGCACAAAAATCAGGGGTTTCACGTCCGGATTCGCCGCCATCTCGTCCTGAAGCATCTTCATCGCCACCGCAATGCCGTCAAAGGTGGCGGTATTCCCGCTGGCTTCAAGACTGTTGATCGCCCCGACAAACATCGACTGCTGATTCAAGTCATACTTCCCGATCGGCAGATTAATCGTGACATCCGTGGAATACGATACAAAGCCGATGCTGTTGTCCCGGCCCAAATATTTCTGTCCCGTCAACAGCGATTCCTTGAGGCGGTTTAACGGCTCGCCGTCCATGCTCCCCGACACATCCGCCACAAACACGGCTGCAACCGGCTTGTTGCCGTCCTTCTTCTCCTTCCACAGCTTCTGGGCGGACGGAAGCAGGCTGCTGTCAACAACTTCAAGCTCGGATCGGTAATCATTCAGACCATTGAATCCTTTTTTGTCGGCCATCTTCTGGTATTTGTCCTGCTCGACAAACGCCGCGAATTTCTTAATGATTTCCAGCTTCTCACTCGGCAATTTCCCGAGCGCATACAAGGGACTGTCATGCCTTACGCCAAACGGGGTAAAGACATAACCGCTCTTCATATCCGCCGCGTTGACATAGGTCTGATACTCCAGGACAAAAGCATCCAGCATGCCGGACTTCGCCGCCTCGCGCATCTGGATCGTGGTCGAAGCCGTGAAAGGGACGTTCGCCTGGAATTTCTCGAAGCCCTGTACTGCTTTTTCGCTAAGCAGATCCGAGCTGTCAAACGTTTCAAGGGCCGTGATCAGAAAGTTAAGACCCGTCGAGCTGGCAAAAGGATCCGTATACCCCATCGCCAACTCATTATTCGCTATCGCATCCGTCAGCGTTTTGACGTTCAAGGAGCCGTACTTCTCCACCAGCTCGTCATATTTGGCCTTTCGGGTGACCACGCCGGTCACGTTCCCCGTGAGACGCTTGGATACTAGCTCGGCTTTGACGCCATATTCCCTAACCATCTCCCCCCACAGCTCATTGGAAGGGGTAAACGCGTCCGGCACGTACTTCCCGGATGTTATGTAATCGGTTGCGGTTCCCGAAGCAATATTGCGGATTTTCACGGATACCGGCTGGCCGTTCACTACCGGCCTGGATTTGTTGAATTCCTCTGCCACTTCGTTCAGCCATCCGTCAATGCCAGGCCCTGCCTTCTCGGGCGAGGAGAAGATCTCAACGTACAAGTCCGTCGTATTCTCGACCGAGATCGGAAACTTGGATATATCGGGCAGGGAGTCGGCTACGGCCACCGGGTCCAGATCGACTTGGCCTTTTATGGGGTCGGCTGTCGTGACGGCAATATCCTTGTAGATTTTGTTGATCTTTTTAGCGGCGCCTTCCGAATCGACCTCGGCTTGGCTTTTGCCCAGATTGGAGGTTAACGTGATCCCCGCGTACACTAGAACAAACACGACCACTGCAATGGCCACAAATACAACAAAGGCACTACCCTTGCTTCGCATAATCATCTCCCTCTCTTATTGCTTATATAGTTTGGTTTGTTTGATTAACATATCGATTTCCTTCATGCAGGGCATCTCCTCCACATCCCGGTAATCGGTGCTGCCAAGCAAGGAAATCTCCAGCAGCAGTTTATCGAGCTTGAGCATGATCTCCTCATTCGCTTCCAAATAACCGGTTACGTAAGCCAGATACTCTTGGTACAGAGCTGTTTTTTTCTGCGCCACCTTGCTGGATGGCTGGGAGGTTTCGGGCTGATCGGCCATGCGGTTGAAATCGGATGCGGCGAAGACGCCCAGCTTGTTCAGAATCCCCCGGATATTGAGATAAAACAGCTTCTCCACCTCATCAATGACCGCCATGAATTTCTTGTAACTGAGCTCCGTTTGTTCAAAACGCTGTCCCAGGACGTTCAGCAGCGCGTTTCTCTTTTTCTCGATTCGCTCCAATTGGTCCAGGGCAAGGGCAATATCATTCTTCAGCACTTTCACGTTGCGATAATGATGAAGCGCGTCTATGTAATCCTCACGGGTCTGAATCGTTTGGATCGCCTTCGCAGCCGGAGGCTTGAATAACAAGACATAACTGCCATAAAAGAGTGCAAGAGCACTGACAACCCATACGGTGATGATCAATGCCGACTGGAAGGCGCTGTCGCCGCCGATTTGGAATCCGAGCAGCCCGGGCGAGACCAGGACAATATTCACGATCGCGATAACCGCCATAAGCAGGAGCAGCTTCACGGATTTCGAGCCATTCAAGAATTAACACCTCCCCTACTCCTATAGAGCGATGACTGATTTTGACTTATAACCGCCTTTTGAAACATTGTAAAAACATAGGTAAATGAAGGATATAACACATACTACGTCTCAGTTCGAAGTTAGATGCATTTTCCTCACGCGATAGGCCCGCCGATTCACAATTCATACATTTGGTATTGGTATCAGATAATCTCCTAGCTAATATGATGCGGGCATGATCGCCCGTGTCTGGAAAGCCATGGCGGACACAGAGAAATTGTTGTGGAAGCAGAGAGGCCAAGCCGAGGCAAGCAAGATCATAGAGGTAGGGTAACTATATCAAAATTACATAAATAATCCAATGATTCTGCGACAAAAGGCACAAAAAAAGTCCTTCAGGAGTTGCCTGAAAGACTTCTGCTTAGAAATAGAAAGGCCGCTTCCGAGCAGACTTTAAGCTTTGCCTCGCGGCAGCTTATCCGCATACCGGGCCCGCAGTTCACCTAAATAATCCAGCCTGCGCAGCACCTTCTCCTTATTCAGCATGCCGATGCTCAGAATGAGCTGCTCGATCAGCAATAGCGGCGTCACCATGGAATGAAACTCGCCCATATCCCCCCGACTGACAAAAAACGAGATTCGCGCCGGTGTTCCATAACGGAAGTCCTCCCGGTCGGTGATCATGATCGCCGCATTCTGCACGCGGCTTACGCAGTCCAGAATGACCTCCGTTTCCGGGAGCATCCGGGTGAAGCTGAAGATCAGCACGACATCCTCGCTTTCCAGGTGCGCCAGCGATTCCAGCAGTTCATGGCCGCTTCCGGCCATGATTCGAACCGACATGCCGAACCGGGATAAACGGTACGATAGCAGCTCACCCAGCATCAGGGATGGACCTGGTGCATAGATATAGACACGTCTTGCGGAAGCCATCAATCCGGCTGCTTCCTCCAGCTCCTCGGGATGGATCCTCTCTATCGTATCTTGCAGATGGTGCTTCGCCTGTTCCAGCATTTTCACCGGCAGACTGGACGCGTCCAGCCGGGATATCGTCTTTTCCAGTTTCACCGCAGGCGTCGAATCCGAGGACTCCCGCAGCTTGAGCTTAAACGCCTTGGCATTATCGTAACCGACGGCACGCCAAAACCGGGATACGGTCGCGATGCTGGTGCCAAGCCGATCGGCGATTTCCTGCTCGGTCATGAACAGCATCTCCTCAGGATAACGTTCGATAAAATCGGCAATTTTGAGCTGACTCGGCGAAAATCCGGATTTATCGGAAAACCAATTTTTCAATGCTGCTGCACTCCTTCTACGATCAGTCTTCAGCGTTCGGTATGAACTCATCATACGCCGTGATTGTTATGTAAATTTTATTTCATAGTTACAACTATGTAAAAAATATTACAATGCGTTGACATAGTGCTCCGTTCATTTTAATAATCGCCTCCTATACTGATAACAAATCCATTCCCAAGGAGGCTTCTTTTAATGGCAAGCAATGCACGCGTATATACCCTAACGTCTTCGCAAAAAATGATGATTTTTGTATTGTCCATGTCGCTGTACGGCCTATCCAATATGTTCACTGAGCTTATCCCCGCGTTCCGCCTGGGTCCGATCGAGCTGTCCGTCGAATACTTCGCGTTCATCCCCTTGACGCTCTGCATGCTGTTCCATCCTTTTTATGCGGCTGTGGGGGCTGCGCTCGGCGAGGTCATCTTCGGCGAACTCATGCTCGGGCAGTTCGGCGGCCTCGGAGAGCTGGAGAAGTTTCTCACCTTCTCCTTTGCCATGTACGTTGCCGGCCGTTTGGTCAAAACCCCCCTCAATCGCGCTCAGGTAGGCATCGCCGCCATGTCGGGCGTCATCATCCATCAGTTGTGCAGCTCTCTGGTAGACATCGGCAAGGTGTGGATCGGCGTTGAAGAATTCGAAGCCGTGCCCGGGCTTGCACAAAGCGTCGTCCTTGTCGAAGGCATCGGTTTCCTGAACGATGTGCTGTTCTCCGGCATTCTGTTTGCTCTTCTGCCTACATTATATCTGGTTCCAAGGTTGTATGGAAAAATCGAGCCACTGCTCGGCATCAAACCCCGCCAGAAGCTTACGAAATACGAAGCCGCCGGCATCATCTCGCCCAAGCTGGTCCTGGCTGGAATCGCTTTGGCGCTGGTTGCCTTCGGAGCGGAATCCCTTTCGGAAACGGACTGGAACTTCGGCGAGTGGGACAGCGGGTTTGCAGACCGGTTGGGCATCGGCGCAATCTGGATCAGCATCGGTGCAGCCGCCATCGTTGCCATTGCGGTTCTGACGTTCATGCGGACCAGAAGAAACCGCGGTCTTCAAGAAGAGAAGAAGTCGGGGAACCTGCCTTATGCATAAACCATTCTTGCATGAAGCCCCGGCTATCCGAATCGCAGACGTCACCTTCGTCTACCCCGGTTCGGAGCAGCCCGTGCTGAATGAGGCATCCCTGCATATTCGCCGCGGAAGCTTTACGGCGATCATCGGAGGAAACGGCTGCGGCAAATCCACGCTCTGCAAGCTGTTCAACGGATTGATTCCCCACTATTATTCAGGCGACTTCACAGGAACCGTTGAAATCTGCGGGGTTTCCGCCGAGAACCGGACAGTCTCCGAACTGTCGCGGATGGTGGGGTATGTCTATCAGGATTTCGATAACCAGCTTGTCCGTCCGACGGTCATGGATGAAGCCAACTTCGCTCCGCTGAATTACGGACTCCCGGACTACCGGGCCATGGGCGCCAGGGCACTCGATATGTGCGGATTAACCCATCTGAAGGAACGCTATATCTGGGAGCTGAGCGGCGGGCAGAAGCATCTGCTCGCCTTGGCGGGAGCCCTCTCGCTGGAACCGGATATTCTCGTGGTGGATGAGCCGGTATCCCAGCTTGATCCCCAGCATGCCAAGCAAGTATATAATGTGCTGCGCCAATTAAATCAGGTCCATGGGAAGACTGTTATCGTGATCGAGCATCATACAGAGTTTATTGGCGATTACTGCGAGGAAGTGTGCCTGATGGAGCAAGGGAAAGTACTGTGGCAGCGCCCGGTAGTCCAAGCGCTGAACAGCCTCGATGATCTGGAGCGGCTGGGCATCCAGCCACCCCAGGTGACCAAGGCAGCGGTACAGCTGTCTTCGATTCTGCTGAATGGCGGCATTGCCCCCGGTAGTCTGCAGGATGGACACTCGATAATGGTCGGCTCCAATTCTCATTCTATGGGATTGTCCGGATATCAGCTGCAGCAGCCTTACCCTATTACGGCTGAGGAAGCAGAGGTCTATTTTGGAGAGCTTCTGCACAGGCACACGGCTCCCCCGTCTCTGCTTGATCATTCACCCACCGATGCTAGAGCTGGCGGTATTTCACCCGCTGACACCACCGTGAAGAACCCGGATGATAACCAGCCCCGCATCCTGCAGGGCGATGAAACAGAACGTCATCCGGAGCATGGCACGCTCGTGCATTTTAATCGCTCCGTACTGCGCTACCGAACGATTCATAAGGCGGAGCATGAGGTGCTCCGGGGCATTAATCTTCGCCTGTATGAAGGGGAGCGCATCGCGCTTGTAGGCAACAACGGCGCGGGCAAATCATCTCTTCTGAAGCTGATTGCCGGCATCGCCAAGCCTTCCGGCGGCTCCGTCTCGATTATGGGTAGGAATACCAAGGATTTATCGATGGAGCAAATATCCGCTAACGTGGCTTACGTCTTCCAGAATCCAGAGGATATGTTTATTGAAGATAATGTATATAAAGAAGTGGCCTACGGCTTAAAGAGCCGCCGCCACCCGGAAGCTGAGGACAAGGTTCAGCGCATGCTGACCCATTTCCGGCTTCAGTCTCTCAAGGAACGGGACGCCCGTCTCCTCAGCGGTGGCCAGCAGCGCCGCGTGTCCCTGGCCATAGGGGCCGCCATGATGCCCCGGCTGATTCTGCTCGATGAGCCAACGGCCAATCTGGACATGTCCACTCGCGAGGAGCTGCTGGGTACGCTGCAAGAACTGGAGGGTCATGTCCGCACCGTCATCATCGCCACCCATGATATGCAGCTGGTTCACGAATGGGCGACCAGAGTGATCGTGTTAAATCAAGGCGTCGTGGCCGGCGACGGCACCGTCTCCGAGATTTTCGCCGATTCCGAGCTTATTTCCCGGGCCGGGCTCGTACCGACCCAGATGATGGATTTATCGACAAGGCTGGGCGTCCTGCCCCCAACCAGCTCGCCGGCCGAGTTTGCACAGTATATGTACGGCATTCTGAGCGGAAAGGAGATTCACTGCCATGCAGCTAGTCCGCAACTGGTTTAACAAGATTACGATTGAACGGATTCAACTCGAGTTGATGAATACCGCCTACGGAAGCGGCCATGCCTCACTTTCCCGGTTGGACCCTCGATGCATGCTAATCTGGTACCTGTTCTTCGCTGTCGCACCCTGGTTCATCTCCAGCATCACCGTGCTGGCTGGATTGTTTCTGCTGATGGTGGTTACCACCATTTTGTCGCGAGTAACGCCGTTCATCATCTTCGTGCTATGTCTCGGCTTGATCGGCCAGGTCGGCTGGCTGTTTATGGTGTCCCTCTTTTTCGGCGGGGACATCAGTTCCGCGCTGCCGCTGCTGAAGCTGACCTTAAAGCTGTCGGTTGTATCGCTTGCGAGCATTACGCTCTTCTCCGGCATGGATCCGGAGAAAATCAGCGACGGCCTGCTTGCGCTCGGCATGCCTGCCGCCTTCTCGTTCAGCTTGTCATACGGTTATCGGATTCTCCCCGTATTGTTCGAAGAATTCCGGAATGTAATGCTGTCTTACCGATTGCGGGGAAAAGCTCCGGAACGCCAAGGTTTTCTCTACTGGCGACTCGCGGCCTATTATCTAAAACTGTTGGTGTTATCCTTCTTCCCCTTGATGCTGGCTACCGCCAAACGTTCCCGCACGACGGTAGAAGCGCTGGAGACCCGCGGGTTCTCCTACGGCATGAAGAATCCGGCCGCCAAGAAGCTGAAGCTGTCCCACCTGATCCTGTCCGCGCGGGATGTGCTGTTCCTGTCCGGGACGGCAGCATATACCGCATTATTGTTCTGGATCGGCTGACCTTACCACTGACTTATACGAGGAGTGTTCGAATATGAAAATTGATCTTCATACCCATGCCAAATTGTCCAAAGCGTCCGATTTCTCAAAAATTTATTATGAGGAGATGATTCGGGAGGCGCTGGACAACGGCCTTGATGCGCTCGCTCTGACCGAGCATTTCAATACGCGTCATTTTGAAGAAGTGTACCAGCAGCTTGACCGGATGTTTCCCTGCAATGGCGAATACTACGATGCAGGCGGATTGAAAATCTTTCCGGGGATGGAAGTGGACATCCGGGAAACCGGCCACATTCTGCTGATCGGCCGGAAAGAGTATATTTTGGAGATCCGCCGCCAGCTGGATGGATATACAGAGAAGGGCTCCTTCATTCCCTTTGATGACCTGATGGACTTAGCCGAAGCCTTCCCGCTGCTCAAGATCGGTGCCCATCCGTTCCGGGAGAGCACGCCGCTCCACCATCTCACCCGCAGTCAGTTGAGCCGCCTGGACGCCTTTGATCTCAATGCCAAGGATATGTACCAATACGGCAGCGAAGCCAATCAAGATCAGGTTCAACGGTTCGCTGCCGATCTCGGCAAGCCTGTTACAGCGGGAAGCGATACGCATCAATGCCTCCAATTCGGAAGCGTCTATAACGAGCTGCAAATGCCTTGCGAGTCTGCTGCCGAGCTCAAGGATGCCATTATGCAAGGCGCTTACCAGCTTCATGTCTCGGACAGCCTGCCGATTAAGGTCAAAGCATCCGTCATGCTGAAAAAGCTCATGAAGGAGATCATCCGGCTCCAATCCGCCTCTGCCGTCATCTAGGTAAAGATTGAAACAATCCCAAAGTTCAAAAGGCACCCCCACTGAGTATTATCCATGCACATTCATGTACGAAAAAGGAGCCCGGTCATGTATCCATGTCCAGGCTCCTTGCGTTTCCGAGAGATTGCTATATTGCGACTCGATCCCATGCCATTCCCGCCCGAACCGGCCCTCTAACCCCATTCCAGCGTTGCGCGAATCAGCGGGATGGGCGGAATTACTGCAGTCGGTCCAACAGATTCAGCATGGCTTGCGCGCTTTCCGCACGGGTGGTCTTGGCTTGAGGCGTAAACGTGCCGTTGGCATGCCCCTTCATCAAGCCAAGAGCCAGGGCTTCATTCACCCCTTGGAGTGCCCATGGAGAAATTTGCTGCTTATCTTTCAGGTCCGGCGCTTCCTCTAAAGAAGAAGCGTCTCCCTTGGTCTGGTAAGCACGGTAGAGCATGACAGCCAGCTCCTCGCGGGTGATCGCCGCGTTCGGTGCGAACGTCTCCTTGCCTCTGCCGTTCACCAGCCCGTGCTGGAAAGCAGCCGCGACCCCCGAAGCATACCATGCATCGCCGTCCACATCCGTGAAGGTCGTATCTTGCGTGCTTTCAAGGCCCAGGGCACGAACGAGCATCGCAGCGAACTGCGCGCGTGTCAGCGGCTGATGCGGACTGAATTTCGTATCGCTGGTGCCATTCACAATAAACTTGGCTGCCAGCTCTTTTACCGCCTGCTCCGCCCAATGACCGGCAAGGTCGGCAAACGATTTGTCGTATTCCAACACGGCGTAGTAGCTGAAATGGCTCACTTCAGCCGTCAGCTGCCCGTTTACCGGCTTGCCGCCGGCATACTTCAATTGACCCGTATCCTTGATGTGGTAGATGCCGCCCAGATTGCGGTGAATGGCGCTGTCAACAGCAAAGCCAATCGTTACAGGTGTTATGAAATGTTCCAGCTTATATGCCTTGCCGTCTTTCGTACGAACGGAGAGACTCAAGTCATACATCTTGCTGCCCTGCTTCAATTTAGCTTTCTCGGTAGCCGCTGCTTTGGCTACGAGAGAGACAGCCGTCTGCGATCCAACCTCCTCCAACTTAAACGAGATGACCGCATCCTTCGCCTGCTCGGCCGGTACGAGCTGGCGCAGCGCTTTGAGCAGCGCGGACGGCAGCCGTACCGTCACGCCGTCACGCTTCAGTTCCAGCGGCTTCGTCCCCAAGATGTCCCCTGCCGTCAGCGGCAAGAGAACTTCGATTTCCTGGGCACCCAGCTGAATCGTCACCTTCTCTTGCTCGCCGCGCAGCGACTCTTCGTTAACGATCCGCTGACCCTGATCCGGCTTCGTTCCCGGATCGGCAGGCGGATTTCCGCCTGATCCTCCGCTTCCGTTTCCGCTTCCGCTGCCAGGGTTGCTGCCGTTGCCGCCGTCATCGATCTTAGCATTCATGTTGATCACAACGGCCGTCAGAGGCTCCAGCGTGATCGAGCCGGAGGTTAACGTGAAGCCGGACTTTGCTTTGACGCCAGTCGTGCCGGCTTCATCGTTATCGACCACCACCGTGCCGGAGCTCAGATCATCGTTAAGCGTCAACGTTCTCGACTGACTATCCGCATTAACGAACACATAATAATGGCCGGTTCCGTCCGTCGCTTTATTCTTATAGGCAATGACCAGATCCTGCGCCTTTACTTCGGGAATCTGCAGCAGCGTAACGTTCGAATTCACCATCGACTGATCGCCAAGGCGGAAAGCGTCGGACGATTTTCTTAACTCGATCAGTCCCGTCGTATATTCCCGCGTCTTGTTACTCTCCGGATATTTGGCTTCATCCGTCGCCTTCTCCCAATCGAACATGTTGATGGCGTCGGAGGAGTCATAGGAATCATGGATGAAATAACCGAAACGGTTTCCTGCCTCGTCCTCTAATTCATGGTATTTCTGCTCGGGAACCCCTGGGCCCAGCCATTGCTTGGTCCGCCCGTACTCCTGTCCTGCATGGAGGAACGCCGTTCCTTGCGAAGTCAAGGTGAGCAGGTTGCCCAGGCGAATGCGCTTGTGGATCTCCAGATCATTCGCTGCAATCGACGGGTCCTTTTTGATGGACTGCGCAATAATGTCGTACAGCGGCAAATTATCATGGGCTTCAATGTATTGAACCATGTCACCCGGATCGTCTTCCTTCGTGTTGCTCGGCTGCGCCTTGATATTGTTGAAAATGGTTTGGATGTCGCGCGCGCCGCCCGTAATGAATCGTGGCTCGCCTTCATTGCCGAAGCCGGATTTCAGCTCGTTGCGGAACTCATCGGAGAAAACGCCGACATCGTCCGTTTTATCCATCCAATTCTGGTCCGCACCCTTGCCTGCCAGGGAGGGATCCGACAGATGACCGCCGAACGTGACCCAGCCCTCGCCGATAAACAGCGCTTTCGGATTGATGGCTGCAGCGGCATCATAGGCGTTCTGCACGGCTTCGTAGGTGGCGTCGCCCATCATATCCCAGCGCATGCCGTCGATTTTGTATTCGTCGAACCAATATTTCACCGAGTCCACCATCAGCTTCTCGGCCATCCTGTGGTTGGTCGCCAGATTGTTGCCGAAGCCGCCGATGAAATTGCCGTTGGCATCCTGGAAAGCATAATAGTTCGGCACGATATCATTCAAGAAATCAGCCTTGGCCATATGGGTGTAGACCACGTCCAATACGACGCCCATGTCCGCCTCGTGAATGGCGTTGATCATCGCCTTCAGTTCTTTGATGCGAAGCTCGGGATCCGTCGGATCCTCGGAGTAAGCACCGTCAGGGGAGAAATAGCTGTGCGGGTCATACCCCCAGTTGTACTCATTGTCTTTGGCCGAATAATCCAGCTCCCTGTTCTTCATGGCCGCTTCGTCACCGTAATACCAAGCCATCACGGGCAGCAGCTGAACATGGGTGACGCCCAGGGATTTGATGTATTCGAGCTTCTCTTTGAACGCGTCGTAGGATCCCCAAGTCGCGTTATGCAGGTCGTTCTCAATCGTCGGATCGGACGTGAAATCCCGGACGTGAATCTCCCAAATGATGGCGTCTTCCCGCTGCTCGTAGCCCGGAATGTCCGCAAAATCATATCCGGCGGGATCCGTTTGACTCAAATCGACGATCGCGGCTTTCCCGACGGTATCGCCGTCCGGTCCAACTTCGCCCTTGGTGTTCACTCTGAATTGCGCCATGGATTTGGCATATGGATCCAGCACGGTTTTCGTCACGCCGTTGTTGGTCACTTCGTATTGATAAAAGTATCCTCTAAAATCTTGGATACCGAGGTCTCCCGGTTTCAATTGAACCGACCATACCCCTTTATCACCCTTTTGAAGGGCGACTGTGCCGATAAACTGCGTAGCATCATCCTTGCTGTACATATTTGCGGTGACTTCGGTCGCCGTCGGTGCCCACAAATTAAGCTCGGCTCCTCCAGCCTGATAAGTCGCTCCGAGGTCATCGCCGTCGTAAGCGTACATCTCATCCAGCATTCTCCAGCCGTTGGAGGCGGATACGGTTTTTCCGGCGTAGGTTACGCTTAGCGGTAATTGATCCAGCTGAAACGATGCCGATACTTCGATGGTCGTGTTTCCGGTAACCTTCACGTTTTGAATGGCAACCGGATGGCCGTCCTTATCCTTAATCTGCAGCTCATTCTTCAGCGTATCCGCTTCCAAACCATCGGTCATGGTAAATCCGAGCTGGAGCTTTCCGGGAGCCAATACCTCGGCCGAGACCAACCCGGTAGGCACCTCCCCATACGGAGATGTGTAGACGGTGTTGTCACCTTCTTTAATGAACAGATGCTGGTATCGGTCTACGAGCGTGAAGCCTTTGTCGCCGCCGTCTTTGCCGGCGTCTCCTTTGGCCGGATCAAGCACGAGGAAGTTAATCTTCTGAGCCCCCGGCTTCATCGGAACGTCCACATAAGCGCCATATCGGTCGGTTTGGCCTGAAGGGAACATGGTAGCCCCCGTCGGCCAGTCTTTCGAAGGCGCAGCGACATCGTCGCCCCATAACCATAAACCGTACGGATCATAGTTCTCATCCTGCCTTTGATAGTGGATGCGCACGGTATCCGCGGGCAGGTCAACTGGCTCAAACCCGTATACCGTATCGGAGCCTTCCTTGAGCCATACTTCGTTCATGTCCGGCGAGGCTAGGGTGAATTTCTTGTCGCCGCCGTCTTTATTGCCACTGATGCGATCGACAACGACGATGCCGACTTTTTGGGCGCCGTCCTTGAGCGGAATGTCGACGAAGGCCCCGTAGGCGTCCTGCTGTCCGCCAGGGAATGGCGTTGCGCCTGCCGGCCAGTTGGCGGACGGAGATGCGACGTCATCGAATATCCACAGCCCGACGCTGCCGTAATTGGCGTCAGCCCGGTTGTAATGGATGCGCAGATGGTTAGCCGGCACCGGCGTTCCCGGATCGGCGGGTACCGTGAAATGAGCGGCAACGCCGTGATTGGCCGCATCGTAGCTGAACGTAACCTTAACGTCCTGCGGCAGCTGAAGCGCCTCCCGGTTAGCGGGGTGAACCGGACTTGCCGCATCGCTGCCCAAAGCGATTTGGTACTCATGATCCCCTTCGTACACGTCGGCCGTCACCGTGTATACATGGTCATAATCGGAATCCTGCATGATTAATCTCGCATCCGCAGGCGACCAGTCGGCCGCTTCGCCGATGCCCGATTGGAAGCTGCCGATCACTCGGGGAAGCTTATCCGCCTCGATCGGAGCGTAGTATGTAGAATCCGCGATCCGGTGAGTCCCATGATTGTAATAAAAGGTAACCTGGGAATCTTGAGCGAGCGTTATGAGGATGTTGCCGTCCTTGTCCGCTCCGCTGGGATTGGAATAATGGGCGGAGCCGTAATTCTCCTCCCATTTGCCGTCGATCGCGATCTTGTATTCGTACGATCCCGCGGGCAAGCTGCCGGTAAACCTATATTCTCCGTTCCCCATATCGTTCATGGTTGTCGCGGCGGCAGCCGGATCCCAATCCCCGCTATGGCCTAATTCGGATTGCAGAGTCCCCACCAGCGTAACCTGGCTTGGCGCGCTATCGGCATCGGCCGTTGATGGCGGAATGCTGAGCATGGAGAAAATCAGCGAAACAATCATGATGATGGACCAGGTTCGTTTGCTTGAAACCGTCATTCTCATGAAACAAATAGCCTCCTCTTGTTCTTGGATTAGGTACAGCTGATACGATGTTGATGCCAATCATTGCGCAAACGCTTGCATAAACAGGTTTGAGCTCCCATCAAGTAAAGTACGACAATTACTGACAATAGTTAGAGAATATGTTCGAAATATAGAATGAGAAAAATATTTCTGAAAGCGATTACAATGGAAACGTTTGCATCATTTATTGTAGTATCGTGGCTCCTTCTCGTCAACCACTTTTTGACCTGTCTTCACAATGAATTTTGCGGCTCAAGCGAGTTTCGCAAACAAAAGATTGATTTCCCGCGACGATTCCCATAACATTAAACATTATAATGATATAATGTTTAATGTTCGCAAAATCATGGATGCAGGGGGATTTCATATGAAATTTCGTTTCGAGGGCGCTGTTACGGATGTTATGCCAGGCATTCAGCTGCTGCTGGATGAGCTTGAGGTCGAGCTTGGGGATAACGGCATCCCCGTTGAGGTAGCCTTGTCCGATGGCAATCTGGAGGTCGGCAGGGACCGAGACCACGCCTATATTCGTTTCGGAAGAAAACATCAATTTTTCCGGGGACTCGGCCTGCTGGTTCAACACAGCCGCCAAAGCGATTCGTTCCACCTTCACGAACGTCAGCAATTTGACCAGATCGGCCCGATGTTCGACCTGTCCCGCAACGCCGTGCTGACCGTGGACAGCTTCAAGCTCATGCTGAACAAGATGGCGCTGATGGGAATGAACAGCGTGATGTTATACATGGAGGATACCTATGAGATCAAAGACGAGCCGTATTTCGGTTATATGCGCGGCCGCTACACGCAGGCGGAGCTGAAAGAGCTGGACGATTATGCCGATCAATTCGGCATCGAGGCTTTTCCAAGCATCCAAACCTTGGCGCATCTGGAGGAATTTCTGAAGTGGGAGCCCATCAAGCATTACCGCGATACGAAGGGTGCCCTGCTCGTCGGCAGCGAGCAGACCGACTCCCTGATTGAACGGATGATCGAGGCTGCCAGCGCTCCGTTCCGTAGCAACAAGATTCATATCGGGATGGACGAAGCGGAGGAGCTAGGACGGGGTAAGTATTTGGATCACAATGGTTATGTGAGCCGTTTCGACATTATGATCGCCCATCTGGACAAAGTCCTGGCTGCCGTCCGCAAGCGCGGCCTGAAGCCGATGATGTGGAGCGACATGTTCCTGAAGCTCGCTGCCCGCGGAGGCGGCGATGCAGCATATTACGACAAGGACACCTCGATTCCGGAGGATATGGCCCGCCGCATCCCGAAGGATGTGGACATGGTGTACTGGGACTACACCCACATGGAGCCGGAGGACTATGAGAAGCTGATCGCCAATCACCGCCCGCTGGGCTGCAACCTCGTGTTTGCCGGAGCCGTCTGGATCTTTAACACATTCGGCGTCAACTACGGGTTGTCCCTGAACGCTTCGAATGTTGCGCTTCAAGTGTGCAAGCAGGAAGGAATCCGTGAGGTATACGCCACGATGTGGGGCGATGACGGCAACGAAGGAAATCCGTTCGCGGCGCTGCTCGGTCTGCAGCTTTATGCCGAGCATGCCTACTCGGCACAGAAGCCTTCCCCGGCACAGTTGGCGGAACGGGTGAAATTCTGTACGGGCATCGACATGGAGGCGTTCCTCTTGCTGAAGGATCTGGACGAGATTCCCGGCCAGGAGCCGAACAACGCCAAACAGAGCAACCCGTCGAAATTTTTGCTGTATCAGGACGTGCTTCTCGGGATGTTCGACAAACAGATCGAAGGCCTGGACCTCTCTAACCACTATGCCGAGCTGGAGCAAAACCTCCGCGCGAAGCGCGATAGTACGGCCGAGCTCGACTATCTGTTCGAGATGCCGGAGAAGCTTAGCGCCGTTCTCAAAAGAAAGAGCGAAATTGGCATTCTGCTGAAGCAAGCCTATGATGCCAAGGACGCCGATACCTTAAGGCATATGGCCAAGAACGTGCTCCCTGCCATCTCCAAAGCCGTGCAAGAACTGCGCATTGCCCACCGTACGCAGTGGCACCGGATGTTCAAGCCCTTCGGCTGGGAGGTCATCGACATCCGTTATGGCGGCGTCATCACCCGCCTGGACACCGCATCGTTCCGCATTCTGGAATACGTTGAAGGACGGACGGCACGAATCGAGGAGCTTGAGCAGGAACGGCTGGTGTTCAGCACGACCAACCGCGATAATCACAAAGGCGTCGGCTGGTGCAGCCATTACTACCGCATGGCTTCGCCAAACGTGTTCTACCATGTGCTGAATCCTTTTTAAGGGTCTTAGCTGCTTACCTATCGACAACACTTGATGAAGCCCCGGTTCCCGGGGCTTTTTAGCATAATCGCCGGGGCGAGGAGCTTACCCTCTGGGCCGGCGTGCATCGCATTCACTTCACCCGCGCGTTTACCCGCCGATACGGTATCTCTCCGTCTCGCTACATGCAGCAGTTGATCATGGAGAAAGCGACCCGCCTGTTATCCGCCCAGGGAACCAGTATCACGCAGACCGCTTTATCCCTGGGCTATTCGGATTTGTTTACGTTCTCCCGCGCCTTTACCCGGTATTTCGGAATGACGCCGAGCGCATTCGTGAAAGCGAATCGCCCATCATCGAGAACAAGCGAATAACAAGGAACCGCCATACGATAAATGATAAAGGAATCGCCGTTATCGATCTTACAGCAACGAAAAGAGGCTATCCCATTAGGGAAAGCCTCTAGCTTTTTACATCACCTTTTTTACGCTGCGATAAACGACAGGACAACCTACTCCTCCATCAGCCCCCACAGCGTGGTGAATGCCTTGCCTTCCAATTGAAAGAATACAGGCGCATTGGCATATCGCACATATTGGCCGCCTTTAAACAGTCTTAACTGGACTTCCGTCCCGTCCTGAAGCTGGATATACAGAAATTTCTGCTCGCTAGGCCCGGTCTCGTAAATCCCTTGCTCAAACAGAGGCTCTGCCGCTATCGGCTTCGCTTCATATAAAGCTTCAACGAAGGCTTGCACCTCTGCATCGGCGGAAAGCTCGCGCAGCTTGTTCTCGCCCATGTTCCAGCTGTCGAAATCCTGCCATTGAACCGAAGTCATGTTCCCCATCAGATTCAGCTTGCCGATAATATCCTCGCCCTTGGCCACCGTAACCCCGTTTAGATGCTCATACAATTCGGCGTAGATTTCCCCGTCGTGCTCCATGTAGGACATGATTCTAAAATCGGCGTCATATCCCTTCACCGTGAAGATGTCCATTTCGCCGATCGTCGAAGCAAGCTCCGTATAATCATCGGAGGAGCTCCATTCCGTAATCCCCGACTTCGACCGTCCAAGCTTGTCGCCCCGCAGCTGCTTGGCGATGTCCGGCGTAATTTGCGTACCGGTTTGGGTGTAGATCTTGCCTTGGTATACAACCAAACCGATCATGTCGGCTTTGACGTTGCTCTCGCCCGGAAGCTCGATTTTTGGAATAATTACCGGATCATGACCAACCTTCGCGGTCGGCGGGGTATTCTCCCCCGTTCCTTGTTGAACCACCGGAATATCGCTGTCCGCTGGCTCTTTCTCAAGATTCAATACCAGCGAAGCCACTACCACCAGCCCCAACATAACGGCCGCAGTGACGCCAGCGACCCCCATTCGGTTCATTCTCGTCGTTTGACGCTGATTTTGTTTCATTCCTTTCATAATCCGCTCCTCCAATCCTCTGTCAGGTTGGATTCGATCTATCAATGATTTGTAGTCATTCCGATTCATTAATCGTCCTCTCCTTCCAAGTCCATGCGCAGCAGCTTCCTGCCGCGCTGAAGACGCATCTTGACCGCAGACTCGTTAATCTGCAAGATCCCGGCGATTTCCTTAACGGAATAATCCTCGTAATAAAACAGATGGATGACCGACTTATACTTGAACGGCAAACTCATGACGTTATCCATCAATGTCCGTTCCGACGGTTCGACAAAATAATCGTTCATATGCTCCATTTTGGTTACCCGCTTGCGCCACAGGCTCCCTTGCATGTTCTTGCAGTGGTTCGTAATCACCCGAATGAGCCAAGCTTTCTTATGCTCCTGGTCCCTGAAGTCGGGCGCTTTATATATCAGTTTCATGAACGTCTCCTGAATGGCTTCTTCGACATCCTGTTTGTTCCCAAGGTACACCATCGCTATTTTAAAAAGCATATCGCCATATAATTCATAGGTTTCCGTAATATCTCCGCCCGGCCGGAGCGAATCGATCTGCATCGCCTAGACCTCCTTTTACCCTTAACACAGTTATGGACGTGAATCGGTCACATTTTGATTTTAAATTTTTCGGCATACAGAAGAAGATGTCCCAAAAGCTCTCAGATCTGGCGTGCCCCCTTTTCTGTTAGGAGACGCTCCGTGTACGAATCGTTCCTCCCATCGCTGTTGTCCCCAAAATTCTTGGAATGATTTAATTAAGGGAAAACCACATCTTCACAAAATGGGTGTGCGGCCTATTTACGAAAATAACGGTGTAACGAACCAAAAAAGCGAAAAATGGCGGTGCTAAGGATGATCCCTAGCACCGCCATTTCTATATTTTCAGTATTTTGATCGATTGGAGTGTTCTTCAGCAGATTTGCTGTTGACCCCCTCGTATATCACAAATACAAATCCATTAACCATTCCAGCCGCTATAAACATGTTTATTTGGCATACGTCAAATCCTGCATCAAACGATGGAGCACAGCGGCGCTTTCGCCGCGGGTGGCATTCGATTTAGGATTGAAGCGCTGCTTCGGATCTCCGTTCAGAATATCAAGACCCGCCAGTGCATACACCGCTGCCTGAGACCAAACACCGATTGAGGACGCATCGGCAAAATGGGCTTTTGCCGTGTCGGCGGGGTTGTATCCGGCATACTCCAGCGCGTTGTAGGCCATCACGGCCATCTCTTCGCGCGTGATCGTCCGATTCGGCTTAAAGGTGCCGTCCGTGTAGCCGTTAATGATATCGGCATTGACGGCTGCCTGGATTGCTCCGGCATACCAGTCGGATGAATCCACATCCTGGAAGCTGCCTGACGCAGCGTCTGCAGAAAGTCCCAATGCCCGGACGACAAGCGCTGCGAACTCAGCCCGGGTGACCGAAGCGTTCGGAACAAAGGTCTGCTCCGTTCGCCCGGTCACGATCATTTTGGCCGCAAGCGATTCAACGTTGTCCTTCGACCAATGCGACGCGATGTCCTGGAACGTTACCGGGTTCTGCAACACCAGGTACGTGCTGTTCGTGCGGCTATAGATATCGATTCGTTGACCATTCACCTTAAATGGAATCGGCGTGTATATGACGTTTCCGTCCACCCGAACAACCGCGATATCCGTCAACGCATGCGACTTGTCGACATTCAGGGACCGCTTTACATACGATTGGAATGCTTCCAACGTGGCAGTCTTGCCACTACCGGACTTCACCGTCACGGTATAGCTCACAGCTTGTAATGCATTATATCCTTTGGACGCCGCTGATTTAAGGGCATCCGCATCGATAGCAAGCTGAACCACCAATTGAAGGCTGTTCATGTCCGAGCCGGCTTGGGCTGCCAGCGCTTGAAGATCGATCTCCTTCTTCGGAAGCTCATAGCTTCCGTAAGGCGTTGCTACCACCAGCACCTGCGCGCTTGTCTGATCAAGCCATGCACGCAGCGCTTCATTCTCGATGGTAACAGATGAAGAAGAGATTGGCTGCGTGCTGGTTACCTCCACGGTGACTTTTCCGCCTGCAGGCTGTTTCAGAGCTTCCTTCATGGCGGCTCCGTGCACGCTGCCTGCAGCTGCACCGTTCTCCACTTTAACCGGAACCTTGATCTTGCCTGGTTCGGCTGGTGGTGTCGTCCCAGGGTTCGATGGATTTACGGGAGGCGTTGTCGGTCCTGGAGTACCAGGTGTACCCGGGTTCCCAGGGTTCCCGGGTCCAGGCTCTCCCGGCCCTCCTGGATTAGGCCCTCCCGGAAGCGGCGCTCCCTTCAAGTCCGTAATCCGTCCTTCGACGGCCGAGGTCTTGGCCGTAATAGTGCCTACTTTTTTCACATAGTTCGAGAATACTTCATAGTCAGGCTTATAAAGCAGGTTCACGCGCCCTTCCAGATAGGCCTTCTCGAGCGAAGCATAGAAATCGCCGCCCTTAGCGGTAAATGCGTTCGTCGCTACCTCGTACGATTTATTCATGTCGATCGGCTCATATCCGTTCTTGCCTTTCACCTCGATGCGAAGCACCCGCTCCCCGGCCGGTTTGGTCGAATCATAGAAGAACTTCATACCCGCGATATGCGGGAAGCGGCCATCCGCAGCAGGCGTCTTGGAAACCCCGTTCTCCATGGCTTCTTTAATCTCGGCTCCCGTCAGCGTAATCGTGACGAGATCATTGTTAAACGGAAGCACCGTCATGACGTCACCCATCGTGATTTTGCCTGCTTCAATAGATTCGCGGATGCCGCCGCCGTTCTGCAGGGCGATGACCGCATTCGTTCCGGCCGCTTGCGCCGCATCCAGCATGCCATCGGCAATCAGATTGCCGAGATTCGTTTCCTTCGTGCGGACATCGGCGCGAACGCCGTTCAGCTTCACTTCTGTCGTACCAACCTCCGTTTGTTTTAACTGCTCCACGCCCGGCTTATATTTGGTATTCAGAATTTGCAAGGCTTCGGGATCCGGCTGAATTACATACTGCTCATTGCTATCTTTTGCATCAACCGAAATGAGCTGGCTATCCCACTCCTGCAGGACACCCTCATCGTCAAATACGACCTCAAGCTGACCTAAGAATTGGCCTTTTTCACCCGTCTGCACGATCAGCTTCGGTTCGCTGTCCGAACGGTCTACAACTGCCTCATCCAGCTTGGTATGACTGTGACCGCCCACGATGATGTCGATGCCCTCGACTTCCTTCGCAAGGTTGACATCCACGTCATATCCGAGATGCGACAGCACGACAATTTTGTTGATGCCTTCCTTCTGCAGCATCGCTACGGTTTCTTGTGCCTTTTGCACCGAATCATCAAAGGTGACGTCTCCAGGCGAAGCGATGTTAGACGTGTCTTCGGTTGTAAGTCCAATGAGGCCAACCTGCTCCCCGTCTACCTCCATGATGATGGCCGGGTAGATGCTTGCATCCTTGGCATCCCGGGTCACTTCATTCTTGAATTTCTGGGTCAATAAAGCATCGGCCGAAAAATTCACGTTCGAGGAAACAAACGGGAATTCCGCATGCTCGATGAAATCGTTCAGCACCTCGGATCCTTTATCGAACTCATGGTTACCGAAGGTCATGGCATCATATTGAACCAAATTCATGAACTCCAGATCGGCGAGCCCCAAATATTGATTAAAATACAGCGTGCCGGAGAATACGTCCCCTGCATCCACGAGCAGAGGGTTGACCGCATTCGCTTTGGCTTCCTTGATTGCCGTAACCCGGCGCGCAATGTTATCCGGCGAGCTTACGGTATCCAGATTGGCATGCGTGTCATTGGTATGCAAAATGGTCAGCGGGAAGCCGTCCACGGCTTCTTCCTTCAGGTCGATCTGGGCGACGACGGGATCATGATCCGATACGCGGCCCTTGGAGGCCGGGAAATCGGCATTCAGATGCACGATGTCGACTTGCGTAGAGCGAGTCAAATTCTTGCTGACGAGAATATGATCCAGCACCTGCGAGTTTCCGTCATACGTGTAGGTATACCTCTCCTCAGGCGGAAGCGTATCGATCAGATTGTCCAATTCGTTGCCTTTCAAAATGTCCGCCGTCTCGGTAAATTGGAAATCATTCAAATCTCCCAGAACGACGACGTTAGCGTCAGGGTTAGCAGACACAACGCTTTTCACGAATCTGTTCACAACCGCTGCAATCTGATGGCGCTGCGTTTCGCTGGAGAGAACCGGCGGCTGGGTATTGCCGAAAGGTCCTTGGTCTCCGGATTTCGAGTTAAAATGATTCGCAATGACAATCACTTTTTCTCCTTGGAATTCGAACTGCGCGGCCAAAGGTTTACGCGATGCGTTGAATGCAGGGTTCAGCGGTTCGATTCGGCCCGGATTCAGAGTCAGCTGATCCTTTGCCCCATCATACGCCACCGATTCAATCGGTGATCCCTTCTTGCCGTTTACACTGTCCGATAACTGGACACGATCGGTGTTATAGAGGAATCCGACCCGTATGTTCGCTCCCGGCGCTCCCCCGTCGTTATTATTCACCGGATCAATATCGGTAAAGCTGTAGGTTGGTCCGCCGACTGCCTTGATGGCGTTAATCAAGGTCTGGTAGCTTTGATCTGCCGCGGTAGTTCCGTTGTTCTGCTCCCCGTTGTTATCCTGTACTTCGACAAGACCAATAATATCCGGAGACTTGATGTTGTTTACGATTGACTCCGCCAGCTTGTTGATTTTGGCGGAACTTACGCCCGGATAGAAATTTTCGATATTATACGTCGCTACTCTGAGCTGTTCGTCTTTCACGTCGAGCGTGGATACCTCTTGCTTAAAAGAGCTGCTGTGGATTGCAGGCAATTCGCCTTTAGCCGGAATCACCTTGAAATTGCCACTGTTATAACCGATTACGCCGATCACATCATCGGCAAATGTATCGCCGGTGCCCACTTCTTGTCCCGGATTGCCGTAAGCAATCAGGAGACGCTGCGGGTTGAAATTACCGTTCTCTTTCAGAACCAGCCCGCCGGCTGGCGTAATGACATCCGCGATATCGTTCTCGACACGGGTCGCAATGTTGTAGGTACCGCCGCTTGTCCAATACGGACTAATGATCGTTGGCTGCGGAAGTCTGACCAGCATGCCTTCCAGAGATTCGTAGAAGTCGATGGCATCTTCCTCCGGATCGAACGTTGTCATGCTGTCATTATCGATAATGGCGGCAGGAATCGGGCGCCCGCCTTTACCTAAGGTAACAGGGTCCGGCAGTTGTTGACCCTGACCCAGATTCTTGATGGACTGCAGCTCGATTTGAGTAGAGGTCAGGTTGCTGGAGCTTCCCTCGTTAAACTCGGCCACTTTTCCGGTTACACTCACCAGATCTCCGATTTGAGGCCGGCTTGGATCCGTGGAATACACAAAAATCGCATCCGAGGTATCCGGATTGGAATCCGGCTTCGGATCCTGGATATAGAATCCCTTGATATTGCCGTTAGAGAACGTGTAACCGTATTGGGTTACAACACCTTCAATATCGGTTACCGTCTGTCCGGTATACGGCGAAGTATGGTCCTCGCCTTGGATATCCGCGATACGCGGCTGCTGTGTCGCTTTGTAAGCAAATTCGTATACCTTGCTCTCATTCGCCCCCGAGACAACGATCGCTTTGATGGTCGTGTCACGGTCTATTTGAATCGGCGAGCTGTACTGTGTACTCGCTGTCGTCGGGACTGACCCGTCAAGCGTATAATAGATGCTTGCCCCTTGCGTAGGGCTGGACAGCGTCACCGTCCCTCCAATGATTATCGGTCCGGCACCCGGACTAGCAATCACGGAGAACATGTCCTCGATTAAGGCATTCTCGCCTAAAGGAATTAACTCATAGATGTTGCCGAACTGCTTCACCACACCCGTGACGCGGCTGAAGGTCTTCACCGTCTTCAGCTTGGACAATCCGGAATAGATAATGAATTCATGACCGCCTTGCTCGGCCGTATATTCCCCAGGTCTGTTTTCGGACTTGATGGTGACATCGTCCAGGTAGACAAGTCGCGCTTCATAAGTCTCTCCCGAAGCTGCAGATAGATCAGCTCCGGTGATTTGAAGAGCCTGCGGCACTCCTGCATTTGCGCCCGTTACATCATACGGCAGCAAGGCATGCGGTTTGATCTCCTGAAGATTGTTGTAAATCTCCATCACGCCGGCCACGCTCACCCGGTCGCCAACGCTGGCATTAAGCGGGTAATCATAGAGCACGATACCGGCCGTGTCATCTTGAATGTAGGTCTCTCTGCCTTCGATATGGGTAATAATGCCTTCCGTCCACACATGCTCGCCTTTTGCCTTGCTGCGGGCTTCAGCGACGGACGTTTGCGTTAAAATATCATATTGGAACGAGGAGACCGGTCCATCCGGTAAACCATCCTGGACTGCATAGGCATCCACCCGCGTAGGCTCGTTAATCTCGATCGGGCCATTCACGAGCTGATATCCCGAATTTCCACTGGACAGATACACATCCGCATATACGGAAGCGCCCACCGTAGGCGGATTCAGCGTAACCTCCGTTCCGGCAGGCCAGGCATTAGGCTCCGGATTGGCCGTTACGGCTCCCAAGCCCGAGCCAGGCGTGACCGGCGTGGCTGGACTCGAGCTGTTCCGAGGTTCCGGTGTGGTAACTGTGAAATCCGCCGCATTGTTATCCGTGTCGAGGCCGCGATCATTTTGACCAACGGTCAATTCCTTGCGGATCGCAGCCGTGCTGTTGGATAAAGCTGCTGTCGGCGAGCCTTCGAATAATTTCGCAGTTCCATAGCCAACAAGATCGATGCGGTCGCCCGCAGTGTTCACCAGGTCCACTATGCCGTTAGAGCCGCCTAAGCTCAATGATCCTTGAAAATCAGGTGTCGGGAGAATAGCACCCGTCGTGCCACCACTGTTTTGGATTAAATAATAGGCATAAGGCTCAATGGTTCCAGTTAAAGAGGTCGTGTTGTTAAAAGCACCTGTGCTAGCGCTTGCATAACGTACCTTCCAGCCTGTCAGGTCGATCGGACTGCCTGTCGGATTGAACAATTCGATAAAATCATGCGTATACGTGGCCCCGCTATTCCCGCCTCCACCGTACACCTGGCTGATCACAACCTGGTCATGCCGGGGGGAAGCCTCCGCCACCTTCACAGGGCTGAAAGGAACGATGATACTCAGAAGCATCACGATTGCCAGAAGCATGCTTAACGGCCTTTGGCACCGATGTAATCGAATGCGCATTCAGGTTTTCACTCCTCTATTCTATTAAATTTTCTTACCTTATTTACTATATATACCAGATATGTTTTGGGAGTTCTAACCTAAAGTATGCTAGATGTAAAAAAACCTCCGATAGACCTAAACCCAAAGCTGGATAGGCATATCAGAGGTTCTATTTGACTTACATCGACTTGCGCAATACGTTACCGTTTACCTGAATCGAACGGCTCCCCTACGGCTTTCGGCGCATTCGAGGATTTGGAGAATATCACGAGCGCGATCAGTGTGACCACATAAGGGAAAATCTTGAGGATGACCGGCGGGATTACCGCCAAAGACGGAATGACCTGTGATACGTTGGCTACCGTCGTGGCAAATCCGAAGAACAAGGTGGCCAGCAGGATGCCGAGCGGCTTCCATTGTCCGAATATGAGGGAAGCCAGAGCCAGGAACCCGAGTCCTGCCACGTTCCCCGTAAATTCGCCGGAGTACGTCAACAGAATGGCAGCTCCCCCGAGTCCGGAAAAAGCACCCGAGATCATGACGCCGACATACCGCATGGACTGCACCTTAATACCTGCTGCTTCGGCCGCGTGCGGATGCTCGCCGCAGGACCGGAGTCGCAGACCGAACGGCGTTTTGTACAGTAACAGTGCGCTGAGCACTAGCACTAACAGAACAAGCCAGGTTGTTGCATAGGTTTTGGTAAAGAACAAATCCCCAATAACCGGTATCTTAGACAGCACGGGCACATCAAACGGTGCAAAACCATTCGTGATGCTGATCTTGCCGCTCCCTGTAATGTTACGGGCAAGGAAAATCGTCAGGGCACCCGCGATCATATTGATCGCCGTACCGCTTATAATCTGGTTGGCACTAAGGTTGATGCTGGCAAAGGCATGCAATAGCGAGAATAGCGCACTCGCTGCCGCCGCTGCCAACAGTCCTACCCATAGTACCCACGATTGGCCGGGCCATTGGGCCTGCATTTTGAATATGACAAAGGCACCGATGAAAGAACCGACAATCATCAAGCCGTCAAGGCCGATATTGACGACCCCGCTTCGTTCACTGAACAGCGCGCCCAGGGCGGTAATCAAAAGCGGGATCGTGTAAGCGATGGCATACGGAAAAATCTGTTCAATCGTTGTCCACATATGTCCTTACTCCCCCTGCTTTTTATTAGCCGCGCGACGCAGCTTCAATTTACGGTATAGTCGTTCGATCAAGATGCTGGTTGCCGCAAAATAGATAATGATGGCGATAATCGAATCGGCGATTTCCGGCGGAATCTCCGTCATGGCATTCATAAACCCTCTGCCCGAGTAGAGAATCCCGAAGAACAGCGCCGATACCAAAACACCGATAGGTGCGTTGATTCCGAGCAGAGCGACGGCAATCCCGTCAAATCCCTGGCTCGGCAGAATGCCGATCTGCATGCTGGAGGCATTCCCCGCATACTGTGCAACACCCGCGAGGCCCGCGAGGCCGCCGGAGATGAACATGGACAGCACGATGCTGCGCTTGACAGCGATACCCGCATATTCGGAAGCGTGTCGGTTGAATCCGACCGCCTTCAATTCGTATCCGAGCGTTGTTTTGTTAATAAGGAAAGCGATGACCAGAACAGCAATGACCGCGATAAAAAAGCCCAGATTGACATAGGAGCCTTGGAACATATCGCTGAGCCACTGCTGATGCAGCATGGCTTCCGGCGGAAGCTGACGCGATTCCGTCTCCAGACTCGCCCCTTTGAAATAACCCGGAATGACATAATAAACGGTCCAGTAGGCGGTCCAGTTCATCATGATCGTGGATACGACCTCATGTACGTTATATTTAGCCTTCAGGAAACCGGGGACAACCGCCCATAGCGCACCGCCGATAAACCCGACCAGTACCATGATCAACAGGAGCAGAGCCCGCGGCAGGTCCAGCGAGAGGCCGACAGCCGTCGCGCAAAAGCCACCGAACAGCATCTGGCCCGCGGCACCGATATTAAACAGTCCGGTACGGAAGGCAAAGGCCACGGACAAGCCGGTCAAGATGAGCGGAGTCGCCGTCGCCAGCGTATTCCCGATCCGCTCCGGGTTCTTGAGTCCACCCTGGATGAGATACTTATACCCTTCTACCGGATTATGTCCGGTCAGCGCCATAAGCAGTGCCCCCGCAATAAGTCCGAACAGGACGGCAAGCAACGATTTTACGCTGTTATTCATGTGGTGCCTCCTCTTTTTGATACCCGGCCATCATCAGTCCGAGCTCTCTTTCGTTCGTTTCGGAGGTTTTAACGATACCTACCAGTTCACCGTTATTGATAACGGCAATGCGGTCCGACAAATTCAGAACTTCATCAAGCTCCAGGGAAACCAGTAGAACGGCTTTCCCCTTATCCCGCTGTTCGATCAGACGACGGTGAATATATTCAATCGAGCCTACGTCAAGGCCCCGGGTCGGCTGAACGGCAATAAGCAGATCCGGATCGCGCTCTACCTCACGGCCGATGATTGCTTTTTGCTGGTTACCGCCGGACATCGAACGCACGATCGACCGGCCGCCCGTTCCGGAACGCACATCAAAGCTCTGAATGATATGCTCCGCATGCTTGCGGATCGCTGCTGGCTGCAGCAGCCCGTTCTTGGAATACGGTGGGCGGTTGTACACCTCGAGGATCAAATTCTCTTCAATGGTATAATCCAGCACGAGTCCCCTCTTTTGACGGTCCTCCGGAATGTGGCCGATTCCGCTTTCATTCCGTTGACGGACAGATAGACCGTTGAGCGTTTTACCATTCAAGCTCACCGTTCCGCTCTCGGCCTCGCGAAGTCCGGTAATGGCTTCGATCAGTTCCGATTGACCGTTACCATCCACGCCTGCAATACCCACAATCTCCCCGGCATGCAGGTCCAGACTAAAGCCTTTGAGCGCATCGACTTTCTTGCTGTTCTTGACCGTAAGCGATTTAATCTCGAGAACGGTCTTGCCCGGGCGGCTCTCCTGCTTATCCACCTTAAAGGAGACGCTGCGGCCCACCATCATTTCGGCCATAGCCTCGCGGCTCGTGTCTGCCACTTCCACGGTGCCGATCGTCTTGCCTCGGCGGATGACGGTGCAGCGGTCCGCAACCGCTTTAATTTCTTTCAATTTATGGGTGATCAGAATGATCGATTTGCCTTCATTGACCAGGTTTTTCATAATGCCCTGCAAATCTTCGATTTCCTGAGGGGTCAGGACCGCGGTCGGCTCGTCGAATATGAGCACTTCCGCGTCGCGGTACAGCATTTTGAGAATTTCCACTCTCTGCTGCATCCCGACCGAGATATCCTCGATTTTGGCATAAGGGTCTACGTTGAGGCCGTATCGCTTGGACAGTTCCTCGACCCGTTTGGCAGCCGATCTCACATCCAAGCCGAAAAAGTACTTGCGCGTCTCGCTGCCCAGAATAATATTCTCGGTCACGGTAAATGGCTCGACCAATTTAAAATGCTGATGCACCATCCCGATTCCGAGTTTGTTCGCGACATTCGGATTCGAGATCCGCACGTCCCTGCCGTTGACTTTGATTATGCCACGGTCAGGCTGATACATGCCAAACAGGATACTCATCAGAGTGGACTTGCCCGCCCCGTTCTCACCGAGCAGCGCATGAATCTCGCCTTTTTTCAGCCGAATCGTAATATCGTCATTGGCTACGATCCCGGGAAATTCCTTGCGGATGCCCACCATCTCGACAACATAGTCCATGGTTTTGGGTCCTCTCCTTCTTTTGTGTTGAATATCTTCCTATGCATAAATTGTTTTAAAAAAACGCGGAGCGACTCACTTCCAAACAGCAGAACGCAGTTCCATAGAGATCATTCTCCATTCAATATCAGGATGCAATCGCTTGCGCCGGTGATACGGTCTGATACCTAAAATAGCCCCACAAAGTGGAGCCTATGCTTCGATGCTTGTTCCAAATCCTTTGCGGGGGCTCCAAAACATATAAATGCGATTACAGCATTGCTTACGCTTCGCTGAAATAACTTATAAATTCTAATACCTTAAAAAAAGACGGAGGGAATCCGTCTTTTTTCATGCAGTATCGCTGCTTATAAGTCTATCCACGTCGTAGATGACCTTGGTATCTTGGATTACTTAATCAAATCGCCTTGCTCAGCGGCTACTTTAATTTCGCCGGCTTTGATTTTGCCAAACACTTCGTCCACTTGCTTAAGAACGTCATCGCTCAGGTTCGGGTTCTTCTCAGGAAGACCGACGCCGTCATTAGTTGCATCCAGCGTAAGTGTCTGTCCGCCTGGGAATTTACCTTCCATTTCAGCTTTGATCATATCGTAAGCCGCATGGTCGATTTTCTTCACGGCCGAAGTCAGGACAACGGATTTGTCGCCTTCATATACGCCATCTTGATACTGGTCAACGTCTACGCCAACGATCCATACTTCAGATCCGTTCTGTACGCGAGTCTTGGCTTCGTTAATCGCACCAACGCCCACGCCGCCTGCTGCTGCGAAGATCACATTCACGCCGCGGTCATACATTTGAGCCGCCAATTGGCTGCCTGCTGCAACATCGTCAAAAGATCCTTGGTAGACAACGTTCTCTTTGTTAATTACCAGTTTCGTGCCGAGATTCTCGTTGGCATAAGCTACACCCTGCTGGAAGCCCCAGTTGAACTTCTGTACAGGAGGGATTTCCATGCCGCCGATAAATCCAGCTTGTCCATCCTTCACATGAAGCGCAGTCGCTACACCAGCCAGGAAGCCGGACTCTTGCTCAGCGAAGAAGATGGATACGGTATTTTCCTTAACGACTGGATTGCTGTCGCCGGAATGAGGCGTTCCATCAATAATAACGAATTTAGCATCTTTATACTTGTCTTGTGCTTTAAACACGGCTGTTTCAAATTTGAAGCCTGGGGTTACAATGAACTTAAATCCAGCATCATACAGGTTTCCGATCTCTTTTGAATAGTCGGCTTCTGTCGTTCCGGCCGGCTTCAGGTATTTATACTCCATTTTGAAGTCCTCGTTGGCCTTCACGATACCTTCATATGTTCCTTGGTTAAACGACTTGTCATCAATGGTTCCTGCGTCCGTAACCATCCCTACCTTGAAGTTTGCCTTAGGTGCGTCGCCGCCTGCGCCGCCGCTTGGTTCCGACGCTGGTTTGTCGCCGCAACCTGCCAGCATAGTGACAGATAACGCCAAACTGATTAAAGATATGACCCCTTTTTTCATTAAGGATAACCCTCCTAGGTATATATGCCCGAATACTAGATTCGCGCTATTTACAATATATTAATAAAACAGACCCTTTTCAACATAAATTTGGGTGAATCTGTCAAACTGCATCTGTGCCGCGGTGAAACGTTTAAGACATGTTTTATTCCATTTCTAGTAGATATAGGAACCCCCAGTTAACACGCGGTTGATATCACGGTTTTTATAGATAACATGGGAGTTACAGCGGGTGTGATACGCCAAGCGTGCAAGTGATCAGACCCTTCCATTTGGAAAAAAATAACTGTGCTTTAGAAAAGAAAGCACCTCGGCAAGGTGCTTACAAACATGCTGCTCATTTCGATGAATGCTATGAATGATTATTCATTTGCGACGGGATTTCATCATGCGATTATACGTAATTAATCCGGCAATAATCATGGCGACTACACCTAAACTGCTTGCCGACTCCGGCGTCATGCCAAATACACCCGCCAAATTCGTAACCAAGCTGTTCGTAAGCAGCGCCACCGCAATTAGCATAATTGGACGCCACACGCTATACCTTCTCATCCTCGCAACACCCCCAAGCCAGATTTACAGCATTATAAGAACCCCAAATCACTAAGATCGCCTAATCTATTAGATGCATTATACCATGAATAAGTATGCGTTTACATTAATCTCCTTCATTATATTAGATGTGTTCATTAACATTGAGATGCGTCTCATATTCCTCATGCGCTCAGCAATACCGATTCAAAGTAAAAGCCACGATCACAACGTGGAAATCTCGCGCTGCGACCATGGCATTTTTTATGAAACATTAGTTATCGTGTATCAATGTGGCACGGCAAAATTTTGTGATGGAATGCCCCTCATCCTACTTCTAGGAAATCAGGCCACATGCCATCGAAATCTGAGCTCGTCTGGAATAACTTATCAGTCCTTCTTGTTGTATTCGAATGAAATCTTAACGGGAGCCGACATTCCATCCATAGACAGATAGGCGTCGCAGGTTCCCTTTAAATTGCCGGTAAGCTTAATCATGAATTCGAAACTTCCCGTTTCTGTACTGGTCGTCTGGCCTTCGTAGCGAACCTTCCCTTTCGAATCGAGTATTTTCAAATTCACTTGGGACTGGCTGCCGTTCACGACCAGCCCGTCGATCGTCAATTTCTTCGCAGCGGCATCCACCATGGCTCTCGCGCCGTCGATTGCAATGCCACCCCCCGCCGGGCCGTCAATGCCGAGAACTTCAATTTCATCCAAGAAGACCCAGACGTTGACCGGGAATTCGACTTTAACGTAGCGGGCAGATACTTGATCGGCTCCCGCTTTCCCCGGCACGCCGTCTGTTATTCCCCTCCAACCCACGAACTCGGCCGAGGCAGCATCCTGTGCCGGTGGCGGAGAAACGGTTGCCAGCGTGCTCCAGGATTCGCCGTCAGATGAAACGGAAAAAGTGACGTTCTGAGGAAAATAGATGCCAGGCCCTTTATCCTGAAGAAAATGGGCTCTAATGGCCCCGATCGATTTGTTGCTGCCCAAATCAAATGTGATGGTGCGGCTTCGTTCGTCAGGGTAGTCGCTTCCCGCATGGGCCTGCCACTGCTCGGTGCGGTAATCCGTCCCGCCGAATCGGCCGTCCGTAAGTTCGTTCCCGGAATCAGGATAGTTGCTGTTAGGCTGCTGTGAAATTGTATAGCTTTGGCCAAGAACCAGATTGCTGAGTCCCCCTCCGTCAGACCAGGTTTGAATGAGAACTTGGGCGTAGGAATCAAGCACCGTTGCGGCCGGGACCGAAATCAACCCTTGCGCTTGGACGGCCGGGTCGTGAATGTGCGCGAGAAAATCCTGCATATACGTCACGGCTTCCTTCGGCTTGTTATCGTCCAGAAGAAGTTTGATGGTCTGCAATCGATACGTCAAATCATTACCAAAAGCCGGCTTGATTTCGTTCGATGCGACATAACGCTGTACAACCTCCGCCATCGTCTCCGGCGCCGGACTGCTATCGATGGCGTACGTTCCGTTCAAATACTGGTACAGCCAGTCATACATTAAACGCAAACTTGGATCCTTGCTTACCCCTAAGTTGTATACTGCATTATTGCCTTGATAGTGAGCTCTGAAGCCATTTTGCATCAGACCGGATCTGACGCCGCTATCCAAGTATTCGACAAAACGCTGACGAAGTACGGGATCTGTCAGCATTCCGTCATCAAATTCAACTTCGTTCCCCATTCCGTATCGCTTTGCAGTATCCGTAGCATCGTCCAGACGGTCGGAATCCATTCCGCCGAAGAAATAGTTAGGCTGAAGCGCCGCGGCATCGAACCCTACGTCTTTCCACATAAACATTTTGTAAGCATAGGAGTGTGGAATCCAGAAAACCTTCATGTTCATGGCATGCACTTTATCCGACACCATGCGAGCGATGTCCGGTCCCGATTCGGATATGTCGATTTGTTCCGGCATCCAGTACATGCCGACAAGCTCAAGATTCGAGTAGTTGGCAGCCTGCCATCTTTGCCGGGTCTGGTCCAGCCACCACTGCACCGCTTTTCCTCTGTTTTCAGAAGCTTTTTCTTTGCCTACGACGGAGTCGTTGAAATTTAAGGAACCGCTACCGTCAATGTCGCCAAAATCGGTTAAGGATTCCCCTGGATTCGGAATCATTAACACAACCTTGACTTGATGATCGGACTGTTTCAGCTTGGCCCCAACTTCCTTGGCAGCCTCATTCAACTGCTGCATATCGCCCGTGGCTGCAAAGGTTTTATCCAAATACCATTTCCAATCGTCCAGGTTCGTTTGTCCCTGACCGAAATCGCGACCGGCAGGCGAAGCAATCCCGAGATATAGAACGCCGTCATAAAGCCAATCGACCGGCTCGCCGTCTTTATTTACATAACTGATATTAGGGATAATCCGTTCCTTTTTCCAATCGCCCAAACCATTCGCGTATTGTCCATTATACAGCAGATTCAGATTCCGGATCCCGGCCGTAGCTTCCCCCGACTCCAAAAAACGAGGCTGCTCGGCAGGAACCTTTACCGCCCCTTCAATCTTGCCGTCCATACCCATAATTTCGATTTCGTCAATATATTCCCACTGTGTAGGATGCATATAAAAGGTCACCTTCACATAACGGGCATAAGCCAGCTTGTCATCCGTATTCCCGCCTTTGATTCCATCCCGGCTGCCATCCCATTCAAAGGTCTCCTGTCTGGGCGGTCCTTCTCCCCACAGAAGCTGCGTAGCGTTATGGGAAAGCAGCCCCCAATTTTCCTTATCGTCGGAGACATACATCGATACCGACAGCGGCACGAGAATCGAATTCGCAGGAAAATCTTGAAAGAAATTAGCCGTGATCTTTCCAATGGACTTTTCCTCACCGAGATCGAACACGACTTCGCGCGTCTTTCCGCGCAGATGTCCTACCCATGCCGGGTCGTTCATATCCAATGCGCCGTATGTTCCGTCCGTGAGCTTGTATCCGTCATCGGGATGCGAAGCTTCCGGAGCTTCAGACCATTCATACGGAAGGCCTGCCGCGAGATTGCGGAATTGCGTCTCCTGCACAGCCGAAGATGCTGCCGCTTGATTTTCGTCTATTGTTTGTGGTGCCTGTTCCGCTGCAGGTTCACCAGCATCCGTCAGTTGATCTAGTTCGACCTGTGGATGACCTGTATCCTTTCCTGCTTCTATCTGGTCTGCACCTGCCGCCTGCTGGACAGCCACATCCGGAACAAGCGATTTCGCCTGAACCGCAGAGAGCGGAGTCAGTAGTAATACGGCTGTCATTAATCCGGATAACCATTTTTTATTGAAATTCATCAAGACCAGCTCCTTTTCTTTATTCTCGAGTACAGAAATATCAAAAACTTTAAACCCTTATTTCTGTTCCGGGTGAACGCTAGATTTTAATCCCCCCTTTCGCGAATTCCGCCATAAGCAAGCAGCAAGGCGTATAAGATCGGCTTCCTCCGAAGAGGAAGCCGTCACCGCCGCATCCAGTGCCGCCAGCGGCACGAAGTTTCCAGTGGACAACAGCAGGAGTACAGCGCAGCCAAACACTCCGCACTTCGGGCGATCGGAAGCATGGATAAGCAAACTTCGGTTTATCCGTGTTCAGGTGATTCTGGTCTACTTCGCCTTTGCCGCCAGGAACTCATCAATCTGCTTTTGCAGCTCCTGCTGAATTTTTTTGAGGGCAGGGCCGGCTTCCGCTTCGAATTGTTTCAATGTATCTTCCGGATCGATAACCCCGTTAAACAGCGCCGTGTAGTATTGCCCGTCGACTGTATTGTACTGGCTGACCTCGTTTTGCACCGGGGTACTGTCAAATTCGAAGCCGGCCAAAATATCGGTCGTGAACATGTCGGCATCCTTAAGCACAGCGTTCAACTCCTCATTCTCGCCCTTCACATCACTCCGCTCATCGACGGGATTCCACAGCCAAACATAGCCGAATGCAGAATAGCCAGCTGTATCCAGGGTTTTCATTTTGTCCTCTCCTACCGCTTCCCAATGCTTCCCTTCGATTCCGTAAGAAAGCAGGTCGTAGTTCTCCTTCTCATTCGCCCAGTTCAGGAACATAATCGCCCGCTCCTTATTCTTGCTTACCTTCGGAACGGCCAGAAAGTTCCACTGTTTGAAGTCGGTGATGTTCGCGCCCTTCTCCGGATTAAAGAAGGTGACCGTCTCCAGCTCGCTGTCCGGCACATTGTTCTTTAACGTGTTCTTGAGGGAATCGCCGATGCCGAACGCGCCGTTCGTGACGATCGCCACTTTGCCTGCCGAGATCGGCTGATGAAAATCTTTTGTCGTCAAAATGTCCTTGAAGATCAGTCCGTCTTTAAACCATTTGTGCGTGTTCGCCAGCCAAGTTTCGATCGGTTCCCGATCCTCCAGCAAATTGTAAACTTTGCCGTCATTGTTCTTGTAATAGAGCATCAGGCTGTTGCCCAGGGCGTGGGTCGGTCTGACATGGGTTTCGTAATCGTTCAGCGCATGGTGAGCGACAAATGTATAAGTGCCGGAGCCTGCGGTCATCGGGATGATGCCTTTCTCCTGCTCTTTCACCTTGTAGGCGAAAGCGATCAAATCTTCATAGGTTTTAATCGGCGGTACGCCGAGCTTCTCGCGAATATCTTTGCGCACCATGTAGGAATTGCCGGACATGTAGCTGACGCCGAGCGGAACGGCCATAATTTTGCCGCCGTACTTGTTGTAATCCCACATTTGCTGCGGCCGTTTCTCGAGCACCGTTTGGCCGTACTGGGCCAACAGGTCGTCCAGCGGTTCATAGAATCCGTTAGCGATCATTTGGTTGATATGCAGCCATGGCGCATCGAAGATGAGATCGATGTTTTCGCCGGAAGCAAGCGTCACCTGTGTCTTTTGCGCCAGATCGGACCAGGGTACGAAGACGACGTCGAGTTTGACGTTGATCGTATCCTTCATTCGCTTCTCTGCTTCGGCGATGACCATATCCATATCCGACGGCCGATCGCCGGGAATCATGATTTTCAGGGTCACCTCTTCAAGTTTGGCGTCACCGCCGGCGCTGTCTCCGGTATGGGCCGACGGTCCGGGCGTCTTCCCTTCCCCTTCGTTCTTGCCCGAACAACCTGCAATCGCGATGAGCGCGATCAACAACACGAGCACGATGGGCAATAGCTTTTTCATAGTCATTCCCCCTGAATCAATAATAGAGAAAATAGGCAGATGAGCCGGTTCATAAACTGCAGCGATTGAAAGCTCGAACCGGCCAAACGCCTTCACGTTTGCCGCTCTACCCTTTTACCGAACCAAGCGTCAAACCTTTAATAAAGAAGCGCTGGATGAAGGGATAGACGAACACGATCGGGCCGATGGTAACGCAGACGATCGCCAGCTGCATGCCATAGGTCGGCACGACGACGTTGTACTGCGTCTGGCTCCCGCTCACATAAGCCATAACATTCAAATTGGACATAAGCTGGCGGATCATCATCTGCAGCGGCAGCATTTTGTGATTGTCGATAAACAGCAATGACAAGTACCAGTCGTTCCAATATTGCAGCGCGTAAAACAGGCTCACCGTGGCAATAACAGGCAGCGAAATCGGCCAGATGATGCGAAAGAAAATATAGAGATCATTGGCGCCGTCCACAGTCGCAGCTTCATTCAATTCATACGGCAGCGTCCGGTAGTAAGAGACAAGAATGAAGGCATAGAACGGATTAAGCAGATAGGGCAAAATGAGCGCCCAGACCGAGTCTTTCAGCTGCAGCCAGTTGGCGATCAGCATGTAAAAGCCGACAAGTCCTGCGCCGAACAACATCGTCAGAAAGGTTAAAAACGATAAAATATGGCGGTACTTCACTTTCCGGTGGCTTAGCGTGTACGCATAGGCAGCTGTCAAGAGTACGCCCAGGGCCGTGCCGGCGATCGTCACGATAATCGTAATGCCGTAGCTTAGAAGCACCTGCTTGCCGGAAAGCAAAAATTTGTACGCATGGAGGCTGAATTTGCTCGGCAGCAACTGGTACCCCGCCGTCTGCAGAAGCGATTCATCGGCGAACGAGTTGATGAACACAATCCAGAACGGAATGAAGCAAAACAGCGCAAAAGCGCCCAGCACCGCGTACATCAAAACAAGAAACAACCGTTCTCTCACTTCGATCACACCTTAACTGGCTGGGACTGAAGCAAAGGGCCGGTTCGGAGCTGGAGAAACGCAGGTGGTCACCTTTGTTCCCGAATGTATCCGCTTAACGAGCCTATACGATCATAACGATTCGGGAACAACAGCGATCGAAAAGCCCGAATCCGGCCTCATGCCAACTCGCCCAACCTTCCTTTTAGAATAGTCTTGAATCCGCGTCCACCTTGCGCGCGATCGCATTGAAGATCAGAATCGTGACAAGCCCCATGCAGGACTGGTACACGACAACAGCAGCGGACATGCTGAAATTCCCCAGCTGCCTCAGCGCACGAAACGCATACGTATCGATGACATCTGTCGTTGGAAAAAGTATGCCGTTATCTCCGATGATCGCGTAAATCATGCCGAAATCGCCGTAGAAAATACGACCAATGCCAAGCAGCGCCAATATCATCACGGTCGGCCGCATCAACGGCAGCGTTATGTAGAGCATCTGCTGCATCCGGCTGGCGCCTTCTATTCGGGCGCTCTCGTAATATTCCGAGGAGATACCCGTAATGACGGCCAAAAAAATAATGGAATTATAGCCGGCAATCTTCCAGGCGCTAATGACGGTTAAGATATACGGCCATACGCCAGGCGTCAAATACCAGTCCACTCCCTCGTAGCCAAGGGCGGCAAGCGCGCGGTTAATGAGCCCCTCGGATGTGCTGAATAGCGTCAACGTCATCATGCTGACGACAAGCCAAGAAATGAAATACGGTAAAAAAATAAACGATTGCGTGATTCGCTTGAACAGTCGGTTACGAATTTCGTTCAGAAAGATAGCCAGCACGACCGCGCTGCCGAGACCGGTTACGAGAAACAGTGCATTCAGGAAAACGGTATTCAGCGTCACCCGCAGCCAGTCTTTCCCATTGAAAAAAAACTCGAAGTTCTTAAATCCGACCCATTCGCTCCCCCATATTCCATCGGATAGCCGGTAATCCTGGAAGGCGAGCAGATGACCAGCCATGGGCATATACGCAAATACGACCAGAAACGCAATGCCGGGCAGCGCCAGCAAGTATAAATACCGGTTCCGCGACAGCTCGCGCACAAACGACCCGCCGAACCTTCTACGTCGCTCCAAAGAGCGTCCCTCCTTTCTTGTGCGGCTTGCAGGATTCGAACGGAGCCATCGTAGCATTCACGGCTTCTGCTTGCCTAGTTCTCATTGGCCGGATTCGGTTCTCGCGCGGCCGATTCGCGAGCGTTAGGCCGGTTGTTATTGGTCTGGCCGGTTCTCAATCGCCCGCTGACCTTTCTAATTCGCAGAGTTCCCGGCTATCTCCCGCGTCCGCTCCATCCGCTCGCCCGCTTTGCTATCGCGGTATTGGCTTGGCGTCATACCGGTCGCTTTTTTAAATGCAGTGAAAAAGTGGCTTTTCGTCTGAAAACCGGACTGCTCTGCAATCTCGGTGACCTGCATGCTGGTCTGCTCCAGCAGCTCCTTAACCTTCCCGAGCCGCTCGTTCAAGATGAAATTCGATAGAGGCATGCCATAATGTTCGTGAAACAGCTGCCGGACGTATTTCGCCGACAAAGCGATATGGTCAGCGATATCGTCTACCGACAGCATCGGGTCATGGGTATGGTAGCGGACGTACTCGATGATTTCCCTGACCAGCTTTTCCTTGCGATTGAATCCCTTTTGATCGCTAAGCTGCCGGATCATCCGCCCGGTCTCTTCCTTCAACCATCCATGAACATCAGTAAGCGTAACGAACTGCCTCAAGTGGCGCTCAATCCCTTCAACACTCTGGATCGACATCACTTTGCTGAACGACTTGACGATCGCAAACAGAAGGAGCTTCAGCTGGAATTGGCACTCGGTATATTTCATCGTCTGCAGGCGCGTGAACACCTCGTCCAGCATGGCCAGCACCTTCTCCTCTTGGCCGCTTCGAATCGTCTGGATCAAGCTTTCATGCACGGCGGAGTCGATCGGCGCCTGTAAATCGGCATACCGTTCAAAGTCTTGTTCGACGTAGATTTTGTCATCACCGCTGACAAACTTGAATAATGTCAGCTCGTTCATATCGTCGTATACTTTGCGCAAATCGTCATGCACGTGCCGCGCTGTGCTTTCGGCGATCGTCACGTCCAGCTTGACGTAACGGGTGACTTGACGGCTAAGCTCCTTCAACTCTTTGGTCAACTCGGGATCAGGGGAGGAGCTTGCGGCGCCAACCAGCACGACCAGATGGTCCGTGCCAAAATCGACCACCTCAATCGGCCGTTCAGGTGTGCCGAGCAGCTCCTCTGCGATATTGCCGATTGCATACTTAAGCAGCTTGCGAGAGACGAAATCGTACCGCTCGGATATCTCGTAATAAGAATCGACCTTGATCACAGCCAATCGAAGCCAATCATAGTCAAGCAGGCACGATTCGCGGACAAGCGCCGCTCTGGCGCTGTCGGTCAGCCGTCCCTGCAGCAGCCATTGCCGCAAATATTCGGTCTTGATCAGCGGATAGTGATCGCGAAGCATAACGACGCCCTGCTCGATGACACCGTAATCGTTCTCCCCCTTCACGCCAAGCTTCCGCTGCAGTTGATCCGCCAGCCGGCGGAACGGCCCGACGAAACGGCGCGAATTCCAATAGGCGACCAGAAGCAGCGCGATAAGCAGCAGCAGCGAGCAGGTGATGATGACTGTTTTGAACGCCCCTGCCTTTTCGCGGAATTGCTTCATTTCAGTAACAGATATAATGGTCCATTCTGGCGATTCCATCCGAGCATAGTTAACGAACGCTGCCCCTCCCGCTCTGTTCAACTCGAATGAACCTTGCTTCAGCCCCGGTTGGATGTTATCGATGGACTCCTCGAGCCGCTCATCCTGTTCCCCCAGAATCAATCTTCCTCGATCATCCACGATCGAAAGCAGCGTATCCGCTCTTTCATCGTTTGAGATCAAATGCTTCTGCAGCTCCTTCTTGTCGAACAGGACGACAAGATACCCGTCGCGGTTTTTCTGCACAGGAGCCGAAGGAAGCTGAAGCGCCAAATACGTGTTGTTTCCTATCTGGTGATCAAAATAGCGCAGGAAGGTCCCTGGCGTACGCTCAATCCGCTGCAGCATCGGCTGATCGGCAAATTCCTCGAACGAAAGTAATCCAACTTTGGAGTCGATCACCTCACGTTTACGGAAGCTAAATAAGTAAGCGGTTTCAATATAAGGTTCATTAGATAAATATTTCGTCAACACCCCCATCGTGCTGGCGTTTTGCAGCAGATTGTCGGGGGAAGCATACATCCAGTTTTGCACGGTACGGTCTTCGTACATGGTCAGACTGTACCATTTCAGCTTGGCCAAAATGTACTCGACCCGCTCCGCCATTTCGTTAATGCGGTCCTGATTGAACGTCCCCACCTGGGAATAAGCGAAATGAGAAAATCGGTTGGCCAGAAACAACGAGAACGGTATGATGGTGATTGCAAAAAAGATGCCGCTTATCACAAATATGCGCCAGGATGTCGATCTGAACATAGTATCCCCCTGTCCCCCTTCGTCTTTAGGAGTTCTCTTACGACCAATATGTCCTATCATAATGCACCCCTTTTCCGTTTGCCTAGTTCTCATTTGTCCGTCAAGTTCTATTTCTCCGGATTCGCGCTGCAGCACCTAGTTTTCTGCCCAAGGAATAAGGGATTTGATGTCCGTCAACCCGCATAACGGCACTCACGAACTGGGCCTTGAAGTGCGGTCCATTTATCTCTATATAGTCCGGAAGGGGATGAGTCCCATAGACAATTTCATCTGCGGAAAGGTAGATACATAACTCGATAACGGATAGAGCGTACATAAAAGAACAGCACCCTCCGCTTTATGAGCGAGGAGTGCTGCTTATGGGCAATTCATATTCAGTAGAAGAAACCGACCATTTGCATCATTTTAACCGTGACCGTGACATCAATTTGATGTCAAATCCCAAAGTTGCGCATCTATCTATTCATGCTGCTGAACTCAACTCAACTCAGCTTCTGCCCACAATTCGGACAGAAGTTCGCCCCTTCATTCTTCGCGCCGCAGTTCGGGCAGAAGTTGGGCTTTTTGTTTCCTTCAGAAGAGGATGCGGCCGCGGGAGCGGCTGGCTCCTTCTCGGCCGGAGGTTGTTGGCCTTGATTCAGGTTGTTCCGGTTCTGATTGTTCTGGTTTGGATTATTCTGATCCTGGTTCTGATTCATATTTTTCATCATTTCATTGGCCATGTTCATCCCCATCATCATGCCGGCCATATCCGAAGCCGCGCCGCCGCCTTGCACCTTGCCGGATGCGATCCCATCCGTCATGCTCACCTGCTGGTATTTTTGCAGATTGCCGATCATTTCATGGGAAGCCGTCTTGGTGATCATATCCTGAATTTCCTTCGGATAATTGAAGCTCATCACCTGGAAGCCGGTGATCGTGATCCCATTGTCCATCACTTCCATATCAAGGTCTTCTTGAATCCCTCTCGCGATATCGGAGGCGTTCGCCTGCAGATTGAACATGTCCTTGCCTTCGCGGCTGATCCATTTCATCAACAATTGATCGAGCACCGAAGTGATCCGGATCTTAACGTCCTCAACTAAGTAGCTTTCTTTCATCCCGGCTATTTTATCGATCAGCGTCACATAATCATTCACTATAAAATTGAACGTGCCGTTGGCACGGATCGGCATACCGCCCGGAAGCTGCGGCGTCGGAATGAGGACCGGATTCTGCGTCCCCCATCGGACAGTAAATTCCTTCGTGTTAACGAACAGGACTTCTACGCGCATCCCGCTGTTAAAGCCAAATTTAAATCCCTTTAAAGTAGAAAGGAACGGAATGATATCCGAGTCGATGTTATATACGCCTTCATCCTCAAAAATCCCCTCGATCTTGCCGTTATTGACAAAAATCGCGTCCTGGCCGGAGCGAATGACCAGCTTGCTTCCTTTTTTAATCTCCCGGTTGCTCCATTTCCAGAAAATCATATCGTCCCTAAACTCTTCCCATTCCACCACATTAGAGAATTGGTTCTTGAAAAATCCCATCGATGTTATCCATCCCTTCCCTTAAAATTTCCCGCTGCTGCTGCTATGCGAATGGCCACCACTGCTGACGCCGCCTCCGCCTCCGCCGCCCGAGCCGCTGCTCGTGTTGCGCTCGATCTTCCGCTTCGTTACCGTTGTTCTAATATAACGGTCCTCTTGGTTCAGTATCCTCGATGTGCTGGTATCCTCATAAGTTCGACGATCGACCGTCACCCGTCCGCCGGAACGGTAAGCCATGACTCCCACGGCGATCGCGCCGATGGCAGCGGCAGCTCCCAGCTGAAACCAAATGTTAAACAGGATATTATCGGGGTTCACGCCAGGCTCAAAGCCCATATACCGATGAGCGGTTTTGATGTATTTTTCAAAAGCCTGCTTATAATTGCCGTTGGACAAGTCCGGCGTAATCTTACTACGTATTTTGGTCAGCCTACCAGCGTCCAGATACTCCTCAGCCTTATAATAACCTTCCAAATGAACATCACGCGTATCCAGTACTATAGTCAAAATGGCGGTATTGCCGTGCCGCCTGTCATACCCGGGTGCATACTCATCGTAAAAGTTTTCCGTCCATGTCTCATAATCGTCATTCGAAACGCTGTTAACCGTAAGTATCATAAAGTCTGTCTCACGTTCAGCACCGTACTCATTCGCCATCGCATTCAGCTCATCCCGTTCTTCCGGGCTGAGCAGATTGGCTTCATCAAAGATCAATGGCTTATCATCCGCAGCTTTGACCATCAAGGCCGAAACCATCAGGTAGGCAACCAGGAAGAACAGAACAGCCCCTACCACATATCGTCTTCTCACAGGAAACCTCCTCCCATCGCCCAGGAGATCAGCTTCAATGACAGTAACGACACGCCCGAAATGCCTGCAAACCACGCAGCCACTTTTGCTTTGCTAATCGGCGGTTTGCCGACCACTTTTCCCGTCTGGCCATTCATCGCAAAGGTATGCTCCGATTTATTGTAATCATAGTGCACCATCCATACCGGAAGGAGGACATAATCGGCCTGTTTCAAGGTGGTATCGATTCGCTTGTTGGTATAATTCACGGTTGTATATCCTGACACCGCGGACGAAATATACGAATCAATGTAGGAGCTGATCTTATCCTTGGCACGCGGAAGAAGCTGCTCTTCATCATGGCTGTATTTTTCGGCAATATACCCGGCGAGATAAGGCGTCTTGAATTCCTTCAGCTGCTGATAGGGGAAAGGCTCCAGCTTATCCATCAGTTCATCATTCATTTTCTCCGAAGCATCGATCGGCACCTTCACATAGTTCAAGCGAATCTTCCGGTAGATATCGAAATGCTGGGTCTCCGTGTACTGGTAATCTCCTTGTGTGTAGGTTCTCACCTTGGTGCCGTGGCCATGAACTTCAACCCGATTATGTAACTCATATAGCCAAAAGGGCACATAGATCCCGGTAATTTCCTTGATCCGATTCGCTGTCATAAATCCGCTTGGCGTCAGAAGACCGTTCCTGCACCATTTCTTGAAAGCCTTCATCGCTTCTTCCTTGGTAATCGAGAACGGGATGACCATGACCGGAGCCAACTCACCGCTCAGCCGGTCGCTGAGTACAACGGCGGATCCACAGAAGCTGCAAGTCGTAGCGCTGGTTTCGGGCTCTGTCACGATGACGGCCCCGCAGCTGTTGCAGTGATACTCCTTCACTTCGTTCTCGACGAAAACCTGCTTTTTCAGCGGGTCGGGAATTTCCTCGATATTATCTTTTCTTCCGCAGCTCGAGCAAGACAACATTCCTGTATCGCCGTCAAAAACCATGCTGCTGCCGCAGTTCGGGCATTTATATTCGATAACCGGCATTTCTTCACCTCGATAACAATGAAATGATTATTCCTTCTTTTTCAGCTTGTCTTTGATTGCTTCCAGTTCATCCTGGGCAGAGGGAGTCTCCATTGGAGCAGCTCCGTCCTTCTTCATATTCTTCTCCAATTCAGCGATCAGATCGTCCAGATCGTCTTCCTTCGCTCCGGCGCGAAGCTCGGCCAGGGCCAGCGCTTCATCCAAGGCACGGTTTGCCTTCTCTTCCATCGTGTTGAATGCCGCATTCGCACCGCCCGAGGATGCATGGCCGGCGTTTATATTCTGCTGGACTTTGGCAGCCGCCATCTTCCCTTTCAACTCCACATAACGAGCTTCCAGCTGACTCATGTCCGACACCAGTTTATCCTGCATTTGTTTCATCCTGACGGCGTTTGCGGAAGCCGATTCGTAGGCTGCCTGCAGTTCGCTAAGCTTTTCGGCCTGAGCCGCTTTTCGTTCCAGGAACCTCAGGGCATCGCCTTCATTTCCCGCTTCCACGGCCTTCTCCGCATATCGCTGCAGCTTCTTGATCTCGCTACTACACTCATCAAGCGCCCGCTTCGCTCTTCGCTCATTCGAGAGCACGGAAGCAGTCTCCGCTTTCACCTTACCCAAGTCCGTATTCAAGCTGCGCATATAAGTATCAACTGTTTTCTCCGGATCTTCCGTCCGATCCAACAGCGCGTTCACATTCACCTTCATAACATCCTTAAACCTCGATAAGATTCCCACCATGAGTGTCCCCCTCGAAAAGTTTACATTTAACCTATAATACCCTATATACCGACAAAAGGTTTCAATTGCCGAAATTCGATGGAATATATGTAAATTTATTGCTATGTCTAACAAAAAAAACACCCTCCGACCCAATATCGGAGGGTGTTTATATTAGAAATCATCCCGAATCTGGATACGCTTCTTACCGGGATTCGGCTGCTTCGGTATGTCAAGCTTAAGGACTCCATCCTTCAGGGAAGCGACAATTTGGTCCTCGGCTATGTTCTGCACGTAAAATCTGCGCACATACTCGCCATAACGGCGTTCCTTTCGGACGATCTGCTGCTTCGTATCCTCTACGCTGTTATCCTCCTTGCGAATGGCTTTGATCGTTAAGTAAGGGTCAGCGTAGCTGATTTCGATGTCGTCTTTTTGAAAGCCTGGAAGCTCCGCCTCAACCAGATAAGCGCGCTCCGTCTCTTTAACGTCTGTTTTGAATGACATCATCGAACCTTTGAACGGTGCAAACACCTCATCTTGAAACGCATCGTGAAAGACATCGTGAAATGACTTCACCAACTGTCCGAAGGCATCCTCTCTGCGCTTTCCAAATGGCATCAAATCAAACATCATAGATTTCCCCTTTCTTATTTGACCTTGTTTGACCTTACACCTTTATTATATGCCTTGCACGCATTAATGCCAAAACCGATTATGAAGAAATCAGGACTAAAATAGCGTATTTTCAGCCGATTTTTTGAATGAATGGGTTTCGATCTTTTGATTTGACCTTTTTTGACCTTTGGACTATTTTGTTTCTACCGTCATCAAGCAGCCCGGATCGTAGCGAATCTTCGTAGCATGAAAAAGGCACCCCTTAGGGTGCCTTTCACATTATATATATGGGAGCCTGAGGATAGTCGATACATCATGAAAGATTGCCTCGACACCGTCTTTTGCCAGAGCAGCAAACAGCTGAGGTTACCGTTTATTCACAATACGATCGATTTCACTTTTCAACAAAAGGTATCGATGCACGCTTCTCATGATCGGAACTTTGGTCAGCTTATTCTGATCGACATAGCTTTTCATTTGATCTTTGGACAAACCCAACAATTGACCTGCCTCAGAAACGGTTAATACTTCTTCATTACTGGTTGCATTAAACGTTTTTTTCACCTTTAAATTCCAATCTTCGAACACCTGCATGAGATCTCAACCTTTCTTTAACGCAACGAATAACAAAATGGTTAAGGAGCCGTAAGAGCTGCTCCCTACGATTTAGTATCCTTGCGCTGATTCTTACGGTAAAGCTTTATTTGCTGATCCGACGAAACAAGAATCGGTAGAATTTTGTTGCTGCTGACCATGGACGACGCGCATTGTGAACAAATGGGAACTTCCTTGAACGAGAAGCTATCTCGAATCCAACCGTTACACCCTTCCTTCGTACAAGACCAGATCGCGGTCATCTCTTCCGGCAGATTTTCCAGTGGTTTATTCCAAGAATAAGACAATGAACTTCCCCCTTTAGCTACATTTTTAACGCCTTCATGCTGCTTGAGCTCTATTATAAAAAAAACCCCAAACGGTACGTTTGGGGATCTTTTCACGAATCTACAGTTTTACAACGTTCTCGGCTTGCTGTCCGCGGTTGCCTTGAACTACGTTAAATTCAACACGTTGTCCTTCATCAAGCGACTTGAAGCCGTCACCAGTGATTGCACTAAAGTGTACGAATACGTCTTCGCCACCTTCAACCTCGATAAAACCAAAGCCTTTTTCTGCGTTAAACCATTTTACTGTTCCTGTTTGCATAGAAACACCTCCTAAATTTATATGATTTTCTCATTTTTGGTTAAAAAACAAAAAATTCACATATTGCACAAGGTTCCTAATCAAAATAATAACCCTCTGCAATATGTGAATCTCAGGTCAAAATCCCAATAAACTTATTATACCCCAATCGATCCAAAATAGCAAACGTCTATTTCTAAAAGTCCAAATAAAGAAAAGACATGGATAAAATAAATTTAAACGATGCCCACTAATGGGGAGATTGATGATAAGGCCGGTGGTCAGTTTAATCTGCTAGCTAAGAGACATGTTTACGCAAAAAAAGGCCATTCCCCGGCAGAATACCGGGAAATGGCCGAAAATTGCAGCTTCTAACACGTATTGTGAACCAGCATTATTATGCGGTCCCATCAGGGGTTACATCTGAGCACCTGTCTGATAACTGAGCAGCTGCCGGAAAGTGCCTTTTTGATCCTGGGACAGCTGCTGATAACCTCCCTGCTGGATAACCCGCCCTTGCTCCATCACGATGACCTGGTCCGCATGGCGAATGGTGGACAGCCGGTGAGCAATCACGATAATCGTCATGCTCCCTTTCAGCTGTTCCAACGCTTCCTGAATCCGCTGCTCATTCTCACTGTCGAGCGCGCTTGTCGCTTCGTCCAATACCAGAATCGAAGGCTTTTTCAAGATAGCCCTGGCCAGCACAATCCGCTGACGTTCTCCCCCGGACAGCCGGATACCTCGGTCACCGATGACGGTATCGAGGCCTAGCGGAAGCCCGTGTACGAATTCATCGGAGGCTGAAAACCTCAGCGCTTCCCACAGCTCGTTATCCGAGGCATCGGGAGCCACCAGCTTCAGGTTATCCCGAATGCTCTCATTGAACAGAAAAGGATCCTGCGCCACATATCCAATCCCCCCTCGGAGTGACATCAGCTGACGTTCGTCCTCCATAGACACGCCGTCCACAAGAACTTGACCGCTCTCCGGTTGGATCAGTCCCATAAGAAGATCGATTAGCGTGCTCTTGCCCGCCCCAGATTTGCCGACGATGGCCGTCATGCGATTGGCCGGAATATGTAGGTTGATATCTCGTAAAGCATAGACGGGGCTAGAGGCATCGTACCGATAGTCCACATGATGACAATCGATTCCACGCTGCAGCTGAAGTCGCTGGGCGTCTGTCATCGGAACCAATCCGGCGATTTCCCTGTCCTCCTCGTATTCCGCTTGCAGCTCACGAATCGCCCGGAAGGCCGGGAAATTCGACACGAGCTGCTCCGTGCTCGATTGAATGCTGATAAATCTAGGCCATAAGCGCGAAAAGATAAGTACGATCATCAGCAGCTGCTCGGCAGGCGTACGCAGCACTTCCAGCGCCAAATACACAAATCCGGCAACCAGCAAGACGGACGAGAGCCGATAAATCAGCTGGGACAAGGAATTGATTTTGCCAAATTGGATGAAGTTATGCTCCATCTTTCGCGACAGCCTGTCAAACCAGTTCATATGAAACGGCTCCAACCGGTTGCTCTTGATATCCTTGATGCCGTTGAAATGTTCGCTGATGCCTGCAAAATAATATTTTGATAACTCTGTCGTCTGCTCGCCGATCCGCTTCGAGCGCCGGATGAATCTGCGTCCGAACAGGGCAAGGAGCCCGCCGCTCAACAGGACGATGAGAGTCAGTAGCGGAGCCAGCCATAGGGCAAGACCGATCTGAATAACCGTGAACAAGAAAGACGAGACCATCTGCAGGAACAGAAACGTGCCCTGATTCACGCGCCCGAGCTCATTAGTCATGACATGGTTGAAATCCGACCTGCGGTGGCGCAGGAAAAATTCCCATTTGGCATGCAGCAGCCCTTGATACGTTTCCATGCGCAGTTTGCGAATGAATCGCTGCAGTATTTTTGCATTTAACAGGTTCTGGCTGCGCTGCAGCAAGGCCTGCCCGCCCACAATCACAACATAGAGGGCCAGCACCATCGGCAGATTGAGCTGCAATGACCATGAACCCGCAAGGTCCATCAAGGTTGAGACGAGCGGCACCCCGCTCAAATCGGCCTCGAATACGCCAATGACCCCGAGAAGCGGGACGATCAAATAGATGCCGATGCCGTCCAGGACACTGATGACCAGAATCATACTCATATTGAGGTAGAGCTTAAACCCGGCCATCCCATGCATTTTACGGATAAAATATAAGAGATCCTTCAATGTAAAAACTCCTTATCGGATGACCGCTTCAAGTTCAAGTCTCCGGCCCTCGTATCCTTACCGAATATACCGACGACGGCATACCGTTCGTGACCTTCTCTCCCCGTTACAATATAAGAGCCGCAGCGAAGCCAGGCATGGGCCACCATCATTCCTTTATCGTCCCTTCCGCTCCCCAGATAAAGCGTACTCGGAATTCCTCTTCGCTCCAGCATCTTCATCGCCGCAACGGCTTTAACCAGGCACTGGCTTTCCCACCATGTGACACGGCTCATGGTATGTACGGCTCTTGAGATTTGGCGGACAAGCGAAAGCTCCTGCTCCGTATAGCCCACATACGGCGTCTCCTTCATATGTTCTCCCAGAGACGGAGATACCTTTTGGAAAGGAAATAGCTTGAACACCCTTCCCCAGGCCAGATAAACATAAGCTTCTGCCAACATCAGCTTCATGCTAACAGGATAAGACATGAATCGGCGTGCTTTCCGGTAAAGGCTCATTGCTATTTATCCACCTGAACAAGGCCTTCCGCGGCTAACTGCTTGAGAAATAATCGGACCTGCTGCTCGCAGAGCTCCGGCTCGATTTCATACTCCATCACCAATTGATCCACCATATTGGAGATCGTAACGGGAGACGAAATAAGTTCCCATATCCGCCCGCCAATCCGTCCCAGATTATAATACTTGCCGTTTTCGATGCTCAGCATCACCTTCTCGCCATCCATATCACTGACCAGGAAACCTTCGGATTGCACAACAAGCGCGTCTGTCGTGATTAATTCCGTACTCATGATTAGAACCCCCTTTTTTCAGCTATATAAGCTGGTCTGAGCAATATTCTGATGCTACTCTCTTATACGAAATGGTTTACGATCCAATGTTAAAAGCGATAATGCGCACCCTTAAATCGACGGTTGTTTCATACGACGCCAGAACCAAAGAAATGGCCGAAGCGGATAATACAGAAAATGCAGTGACTTTGGTAGTGGCAGCACCGAAGCGTCCCGCGAATTAGGCAGAAACTTATTCAAGATATACAAAATCTTCTGTTTTCTCGTCATTAACGAGAAAAGGTAACGGTTATAACGCCATGCCACGCTTTTCTCCGGAACCGGGTTCAATTTGACGATCCTTTTAATATAGTAGAGAGCGCTTTGTGCAAGGCGATGGGCTTTGGAGTTCATCGTCAATACAGTCAAATCGTGCGGAATGTCGACCGAGAACAATCGTGATAAAAGAATGAAGGCCTGCCCTACATATTGCTGTCCCCCATACCGCTCTAAGTGGGCCTTCATATCGCTGCTGTTTATCATGGGAAGCAGTCTTGCAATATCCATCAGCCAACGCAGCCGGAACCAACCATGCCTGGCGCCATGGTCGGCCAAATAGTTAAGCAAATCCTCATTTCCTAAATAATGATAAATCTGATGGGACAGCATTACATCATTCCTGCGCTCCCACAGCAAATCAAAGGAAAATGACTTATTATAATGAGGATTAAGACGCCAGTGAACTTCGATCTGCGTCGAATGTTTCTTATGTTCGTAGGAGAAGTGATGGCTTGTTTTCTTCCAATTTTCCAATATACGCTCATCCTGCAACTCATACCCAAGCTGCCCCAACACCCGTTCAACTCTCTCCACGTCATCCACATCCACCAAGATATCCAAATCCTTCGAAGTCCTATGTGCCAGATCCCCGTAGAGCTGAGTGGCTAGTATTGGGCCTTTTAGCAAAAGTGTACGCACCCCATTATCCTTGAGCGCCTCGCAAAGCTGACTCATTTCCCTGCTTAAATGCAGCATTTTCATCACGTTGTTATGATAATGATGCTGGAGAGATGTCATAACATCAGACGGAATCAGTGATTCATTCATCCCTTTAAGCCGCAGATATACAAGGGGATAAACCCGGTGGTGCAGCGCGAGTTTCATGAAAAGTTCCCAATCGATATCCGATGCATATTGCTTTATGAGAATTTCTTCATGCGTGTTATTACGGAGAAGATAAAGTAAAAAAGATAGTTCTTTGGAGATATCACTCAAATCCAGCTTAACGGCATCTTCAATAATCAAGGTATCCACCCCCTATCTTTGTAAATTTGTTCGTCGTATAGTCCTCGAATCAGATCTGCCGACTATCTAATGTCAGTTGTACTTCATCAGAAGTTATATCTAAGTGCTGTTTCCTCCAGTACATGTAAATATCTCTCAAGCTATTTTCTAATGAGATGGAAGGGGTCCACCCGGTCGTCTCCATCAACTTATGGTTTGAGCCATAATACTCAGGTACATTATTCGGTCTTAATTTGTCTTTGTTTACGACAACTTCAATGGGTTTAGAAGAAAAAGATACGAGTAACGTAAGGATGTCTTGGATGGAGACACATTTACCGGAGCATACGTTATAGATTTCTCCCGCTTTACCTTTTTCAACAAGCAACCGGTACGCCTCTACGATATCTCTTACATCTGTAAAATCTCGTTTACTGCTCAAATCTCCTACTGCGATTACCGGCTCAGCTTTACCCAGCTCTATCTTAATCAACTGGTTGGCAAAGTCACTTGTCACGAAACCAAGGGCTTGGCCTGGACCTATATGATTAAAGGCTCGGGCGTGAATAATATTCATCTCATGAATGCTGCAATATGAGTGTATCAACTTACTCAAAGTAAGTTTGGACAACCCATAAGGATTGCCAGGATTCGTATCTGCGTCCTCCACAATGGGTAAATCTTTAACCAATCCGTACTCTTCCGATGAGCCTATCGATATAATTCTTACTCTGCTTCTTATGGAGGAATCCTTTACAGCCTCAAATAGTCCAATAGCATCCATCACATTCGATTGAAAAGTTTCTTTAATATGGCTCCATGAATACTGGACTGAGCTCTGACCGGATAGATGAAAGATGACATCCGGTTTTACTTGTTCCATAACTTTCGTTATCATTTCATTATTAGAGAAATCCATCTTAAAGATATTCACTTCACCTAGCATGGAAGAAGGCACCTCGCGTGATGTGCCCCATACTTCATAACCATGGTCAACTAGGTTTTGCGCTAGGTACCTGCCAACAAAACCGCTAATTCCAGTAATTAAGGCTCTCATCGATGTACCAGTAAATTATTGTTGCTGGAGATCTTCTGCAAATCGTTATCGACCATCATCTTAACCATTTGCTCAAATCCTACCTCCAACCTCCAACCCAGCTTCTCTTTCGCTTTTGAACAATCCCCTAGCAATAAATCCACCTCAGCCGGTCGAACAAACTTTTCATCGATTACAACATAATCTCTCCAGTTGAGATCCACATGACTAAAGGCAATAGAGACAAGCTCCTCTACGGTATGGGTTTCTCCTGTTGAAATAACAAAATCCTCAGCCTTGTCTTGCTGCAGCATAAGCCACATGGCCTTTACATAATCGCCTGCAAATCCCCAATCACGTTTGGCATCCAGGTTACCCAGTCGTAGTTCGGATTGGAGACCCAGTTTAATTCTTGCAACCGCGTCTGTTACTTTTCTAGTAACGAATTCGACACCTCTGCGAGGGGACTCATGGTTGAACAAAATACCGGAACAAGCATACATATCATAGCTTTCACGATAATTAACTGTTATCCAGTGCCCGTACACCTTCGCTACACCATAAGGGCTGCGCGGATAAAATGGTGTTGTCTCCTTCTGAGGTGTTTCCACCACTTTACCAAACATCTCACTGCTTGATGCCTGATAGTATCTTGCTTCTGGCTTAACGTAGCGTACAGCCTCGAGCATATTCGTGACACCAATCGCTGTTGATTGTCCTGTCAGTACAGGCTGAATCCAGGAAGTGCCTACGAAGGATTGGGCTGCCAAATTATAAACTTCATCCGGATTCGAAATGCGCACCGCATTCATTAGTGAACCCTGGTCCAATAAATCACCATCGATAAATTCAATTTCATGCTTAATATGTTCGATATTCTCCATGATTGGTGTACTGGTTCTTCTACGCAGTCCATAAACCTTATAGCCCTTCTCCAGCAGTAATTCCGCCAAATAAGAGCCGTCCTGTCCAGTTATTCCAGTAACGAGTGCATTCTTAGTCACGATAAATCTTCCCCTTTATCAATAATTTATAATTACGGATGGTGAGTACATGTGTTTTACATACAATCATTGACCTACAGGGCAAGGGAGGGTGCCTTCTCTTTAATCCCACCCCGCATATTGGGCCTGCCAACCGAGTAATAAACAAGCTGGGTATTGGCCAACTGCTCCTCTGTATATATATTCCTTCCATCAATCAGGTAAGGTGATTTCAACCATGTGGCAATGTCGGTTAACGAGATACGCTCAAATTCCTTCCATTCGGTCAGAATACAGAGTGCGTCTGCCTGCCAAGCCGCTTCCTTCGCTTCCTGACAATAAACGATCTGTTTGAAATCTGAGTGATTCCTGAAATTGTCGGATGCAATAGGATCATAAGCTTTAATTCTAGCTCCCCGTTCCTGCAAGGCAGCAATAATTTCGAATGCGGGAGAGTCGCGAACATCATCCGTCTCCGGTTTGAACGCTAACCCCCAAATGCCGATTGTCGCACCTGATAAATCACCCAGTAAGGTCTCGAGCTTTCGGACCACATTAAATCGTTGATCACGATTAACTTCAACAACGGACTTCAAGAGCTTGAAATCATAATCCATCTGTCCCGCTATTTGAATAAGTGCTTGTGTATCCTTAGGGAAGCAAGAGCCACCGTAACCAATGCCCGCTCTCAAAAATGAAGAGCCGATGCGTCTGTCATAGCCCATACCAGAGGCTACCTTCGTCACATCAGCTCCAACTTTTTCACATATATTCGCAATTTCATTTATAAAAGATATTTTGGTTGCCAGGAAAGCATTCGAGGCGTATTTAATCATCTCGGCACTTCGAATATCGGTTACGATGATATCCGAGGTTAACGTTTTATGAAGCTCAACCAGTTGTCTTTCCGCTCTTTCGCTGTCGGTGCCAATGATGATACGATCGGGATTCAACGTATCGTAGACCGCTGTTCCTTCACGTAAAAATTCAGGAACAGATGCGATATCAAACGATTCATTCGTGTATTCCGAAATGATCTCCCGAACCTTCTCGTTGGTGCCAACTGGAACCGTGCTTTTCGTTACGATAATTTTGTAACCATTCATGGCTCGACCGATCTCTTTGGCTGCCTGTTCGATGTAACTCAGATTAGCATGACCATTGGGAAGGGAAGGCGTTCCTACTGCAATAATTACAATATCCGAGCTCTTGACCGATTCACTTAGGTCTGTTGTAAAGTTTAATCTGCCTGCTGCTTGGTTCGTAACGATTAATTGTTGAAGCTCTGGTTCATATATGGGTACCTCTCCACGATTAAGCTGCATGATCTTCTGTTCGATTTTATCGACGCATATAACTTCATTCCCAAGCTCAGCGAAGCATACGCCCGAGACCAATCCGACATACCCGGTTCCAACTACTGTTAATTTCATCTCTTATCACTCCAATGCGTAGTGAAAATCCATGTTACACAGAAACAATATGAATGATTTCCTCCCACCTAGTGGCCAGTCTTACAATATCGTCTTCAATGAGCTCACTACCTGACTGAACCTCAATTATCTCAAGCTCTGTTAGGGCTTTTATGCTATGCTTCGCTTCGATCGGAATGACAATGACATCGCCAGCTTTAATATGGCGGACATCATCATTTAGTATCATTTCACCTTCTCCGGATATTACCGTCCACACTTCACTGCGCAGCATATGGTATTGATAGCTTAAATTTTGCCCTTCCAGAATACAAATGCGCTTCGTTAATACTTCGCACCCATTCGGATATTTAGTATAGTCCAGTACACGATAGCGTCCCCAGCGGCGCTCTTCATGCATGGGCCGTTGATCTCCAAATTTGACTACCTCTTTAAGCCGCATACTGGCATTCTTCTCAGATACAAGAATCCCGTCCGGGCTAGCAGCAACGATCAAATTATGAGCACCTATGACGGTTATTGGTATATCCAGCTCATTAATAATATGTGTATTGGAAGAATCCTCGCTCAATGTGCCCCGCCCAACTAATGGGTTTTTGATTTCCTCTGTCAACACATTCCATGTGCCTAAGTCTTTCCACAAGCCGCTATAAGGCATAACCACAATATTGTTTGTTTTCTCCACTACAGCATAATCGAAGCTCGTTTTTTGCATTCGTTTATACTGCAGAAGTAATTCATCGTATTGAATGGGAAGAGACTGCTCTATGAGATGATTGATGAGATAACCGAGCCGAAAAGCAAACACACCGCAATTCCAAAGGGCTGATTGCTCCATCAGTTGAACAGCGTGTTGTTCTTCAGGCTTCTCAACGAAATGGCTAACCCTGTAATATTCCATCCCATTGCTTAACTGCGATACAGACTGCGGTATGATATAACCAAATTTCGAGGAGGGATGATCTGGCGAAACCCCAATTAATCCAAGATCAGCTTCCGTTTCAAGCATTAATGCTTCCAGCTCCGTTACTTTCTCAAAGAAATGATCCTCAACAAAAGGATCAACAGGAAGCACAATGACAACGTCATTCAGACTGACACCCTTCACGGAGTATAAATAACCGGCAGTTAAGGCAATAGCCGGGAACGTATCTCTTCGCTCTGGTTCAACGATGATTTCCACCTCATGTCCAAGCTGGTTTTGAAGCAGCTCAACTTGCGATCTACCGGTTGCGACAACAGCGGTCTGAGTTAAGTTCATCTTGCCAAGCTGATTCCATACCCTCTGAACCATCGATTCACGTTGGCCAGCTGCGTTATTCAATATTTTAAGAAACTGCTTGGAACGTGTCTCATTAGACAACGGCCACAATCGGTTTCCGCTGCCTCCTGACAATAGAACAATATGCATGCTAATAACTTCCCTCCGGTTCTGGAATGGTCGAATTGATCTCTCTTGATTTCAACGAAGATTCAATAATGGATTGCATCCGTTCGATAAATATGTATTCGCTGAATTGTTCTGCATGCTGCCTTATATACTGTGGGTCCCAATTATATTGATCAAATCGGTTAATCGTACTCTTCAAGGAGTTAATCGACTGTTCCTTGAAATATAATCCTGTCTGTTCAGCTATAATGGTATCCAGCGCTCCGCCTCCATAGTAGGCAATAATCGGTCTGCCACACGCATTGGCTTCAAGAGGAGTTATGCCAAAATCCTCAATACCGGGAAATATCAATGCCTTGCAATTCTGCATGTAGCGGACAACATCCTCGTCACTTTTTCTTCCAAGAAAAGTGATCGTATCTCCAGCAAGCTGCTCCAGCCTTTGCCGATCCGGTCCATCTCCAATTACGATCAGACGCTTCCCGCTCTGTGTGCACGCCTCAATCGCCAAGTCTATTTTTTTGTAAGACACCAATCGAGAGACGACAAGAAAATAATCCTCCGGCTCCCCTTCCTTGACGCTAAATCGGCTAACTTCTACCGGAGGAAATATGATTGGAGCATTTACTCCATAACACTGTTTAATCCGCTCCTTCACGATTGTGGAAATAGCGATCAAACGATCCACGTGTTCAGAGTTATTCTTATCCCATCTCTTCAAAGGATAGATCAGCCATTTCGCAATTCTTTTAACCAAACGGGGTACCTGAATGCTTTCCATATACGTATCGAAATCCCAGACAAAGCGCATCGGTGTATAGCAATAACAGACATGAAGACTCTGCCTACCCTTCCGAACCCCCTTCGCATAAGCACTACTGGAACTAAGAATAAGATCGTAGCTCTTCACGTTTATAGACCGTATTGAGAATGGGTACAGCCAGAAATAAAGCTTAAATTTATTCAATATCCCCGGAATTCGCTGCATCCAAGTCGTATGGATAACGGCGTTCTGTAACTCAGGGAGTAGCTTGTCACGATCGACGATGGTTGTGTAGATTGGTGCCTCGGGAAACATTTTGTGTAATACAGCCACCACACGTTCGGCTCCCCCCATTTGATTGAGGTAATCATGCACAATGGCTATTTTCAAATCCCGCATTATACCAACTCCCTTGCATGCTGTTGCTCTACCTGCTTCATTCCTGGCTTAGACAACAGCTGTTGATAGATCAGCTCAATTTTTTGAGATGTCTGCTTAATCGAGAAGTGATCTCGCACGCGCTCTTGCCCGTTATCGCTAAGCGTCCACCACATTCGTTTATCCTTTAGCACCTGCCGGATACATTGTGTAAGCTCTTCGATGTTTCCAGTCTCATACAGAAGCCCACTTTCACCGCTCTGGATAATTTCAGGCACGCCGCCTCCATGGGTGCCAACAACCGGCATACCTTGCGACATGGCTTCAATAATAACTCTTCCAAACGGCTCATTCTCTGAGCATAATAAAAGGAGATCTGCTGCACAGCAGATCTCCAGTACATCATCTCTAAATCCAGTAAACCTAACCTTATCTTCGAGCTTTAACGTTCTAGCTCTGGCCTTTAAACGTTCAAGATAGCGTTCGTTCTCCTGCCTGAATTTAGCCTCACCAACGATCCATAGGACCGCATCCGGTTCTTCAACCACAAATCTTGAAAATGCTTCAATCGCATCTTCCTGCCTCTTCCATGGGGCAATCTGACCAATTATGGCCAGCACTTTCGCGTCCCGTGGTGTTTGGAACTCCGACCTTAACCGTGCTCTTATCTCGTCTTTTTCCCCCGCATTAAAATGAACCAGTTCTACTCCGTTATGCACAAGATGGCACCTTTCTTGTAAAGAGGGATGATCCATACTATGAATAACGGATTCAGAAATACCGATAAGAGCCTGTGTCGTATGAATGGCTAATTTTTGTATAAGCTTTCCAATGAGTCCCTTAGGTGGCATATCTCGCAAATGCCATACGACAGGAAGCCTATGATACCATCTGAATAGTGCTGCCATCATACCAGCACGAATCGAATTGGCATGAATAAGATCTACCTGGCTTCGCTTCATAAGAAGAGCAAGCCTCCAACCTGCCCATAGCATACCGAATACATATATAACAAGAAGGAGAGGATTTTTAGTTAACCTCGGACGAAAGCTTGGTATAACAACAGCTTCAAGCCCTTGGCTGCGGGCTCTCTGAAGAAGCTCCCCCTCTGGTGCAAACAATATCGGATGCGCTTTGGTTAAATGCCTGGCGGTCAACAGCAAGCTAATCTCGCCCCCGCTCACGGTGCTCGTATGATTATAGAAGGCAATCCTCATGTTCTAAGTACCTTCCTTTTCTCAATCTCTTCCGTAAATAACCCGGTTACAGCCTCCGCCACCCTGCTCCATGTATATCGATTCAGCACATGTTGTCTGCACGTTTCTCGGGTTGGTAAAAACAAATTGTTATTTAGAACATCAATAATTTTTTCGCTCATGGCCTCAGATGTCCCGTCTTTGAACATTAAGTCATTCGACAATTGCTGCAGAATCTCTTTCGTCCCCCCATATGGAGTTCCTAGCACGGGCGTCCCGCACGCAAGAGACTCAACAGTTATAAGCCCAAATCCCTCTAAGGTAAGTGTCGGAACAACACTGATATCCGCAGCTTGATAGTATCGAACAAGCTCCTCGTTAGAAATTCTGCCAAGCAATTTAACATGCGAAGAGAGTCCAAGCTGACCGATTAACGTTTCGTATTCCGCACGCATGGGTCCGTCTCCACCGATGAACAGGCGAGATTCTGGATGTATCTTAATCACGTCTACCATGGCGTGAATCAGCCTGTCAATTCCCATCCTACGGACTAATCTTCTTATACAGAAGAGCATAGGCTGACCAGCTGATATACCCAGTTCTGATCTCAACTGCTCCCGATTGGAATGAGGGCGGAAGCGTTCATGATCTACGGCGGCTGGAATTATATGAACGTCCCGCTCTTTCACATCATAGTTCTCCACGAGCATATCTTTAAAGTATTGGCTCAAGACAATAAAGCTGTCGGAACGCCGATAGCTAATTTGTTCTACTTGCTTCTTCAGCCAACACTTCAACTCTGTCACGGCTCCGCTCTGCTTCTTCTCCTCAATTTTTGATTCTAACGCCCAAGGTCCTTGAAAATGAGTAACAATCGGGACATGCGGAGGTATTTTCTTTCTTGTAACCATAGCCGAATAGAGTGCAAAATGCGGATTATACACATCGGGCTGAAAGCTGCCAACTGCTTGAAAGGAACGCTTCTGAACGGACCTCATTCGAGAGAGGAGGTCGTGATGGGTTGCTCCTTCTGTTGTATTGATAATATTAAGATCTGTTTCAATACTAGCCCCCTGAGGACCTACGACTAGTCCAAGCTCGGTATGGCCATACTCCTTCATAGCTTTCATATAATCCGCAAAATAACGGTTTAATCCGCCATGCTGAATATCGATCCAACCCATTCCAGTTGTAAGTATATTCATCATAATCTCTCTTTTCTTCAATAAGATTTAACGGTAAAGCTAGTTCATATACAATTGGCACAGTGTGACTCCTTAGCTGCTCAATTGAATACGAATACGTTGAAGCAGCCATACAATATCTTTCTTCGCCAAGATAAAGTCCCGTGGTTTAATATGATGCTTCAGCGTATAGAGCAGAAAGATCAGAATAAATTCCACAACGGATGTAATCAACAGCGAGATTGCCGCACCTTCAATTCCTAGCATCGGGATAAGAATATTCAGCAGCACAATATTAAGCCCAAGGGTTGATACTCTAATGATGGTAACTACCCCCGGCTTGCCAGTAGACATAAATCCTTGTGAAAGAATCCATGAAAGACTTGCAATCCCCGTTTGGAAAATTAAAATCCGGAATATCGGAACAGCATCCGTAAATGACTGTCCATACAAGAGAATTAACAGATACGGCGCAATAAGAAATACCGAGGCACCTACAAGAAGAGTCACCAGCATACTAACGCGGTAAACTTTGAACGTGAGTCGAATGGCTTCCGCATGTTGAAGTCCGGACGCCTTGGGAAACAACACCGAGGTAATCGCAGTCTGAATCGTGTTTAAAATTTTTGACAGGCTCAGCGAAACAACGTATAGGCCAAGACTGGCGGGTGATAGTAACCCTACTACCAAAATCTGATCAATATAACCGGAGAAGGTCCCTGCCACATCGGTTCCATAGGAACGGACCCCGTAACTGAGCAGCTTTTTGGCGGATTCCAGCTTGTTCCTCTGCTTCATTTTATAATGCAAGACCAGCTTGATTGTTATCCAGATGGTTATTGGGATTGCGGGAAAAAGATATACAATCGATGTATAAAATGACGTAACATTCCCGGTTGCAACAAGAACACAGAGCAGAATCAGTGTACCTAGGACCGGAATATATCGCATGAAATTATACAAAAGGTATTCTTCCCTAGACTGTAAGGCAGCTATATTAATGGTGCCTAGTATGGCAAGCGGCGAAACTGCCAGTGCCCACACGGCAAATTCAATGACTTCCGGTGAGTACTCCTTCATCCAGAACGGAATGAGGGCAGCACCGATCGCTATGGCCACGCACCCAAGAATCAACGACATAATCAACGCGGTGATATAGAGCGAGCCCTGGTTCCCATCTTTTTTTTTCATATAATAGACCAGCGCCGACGGCATGCCTAAAGTTAAACAGTACGCCAGGAATTGCGGCCACATAATCATGGCTGCCTGTTCTCCACGGCCCTCAGGGCCTAAAGTCCTCGCGATAATAATACCTGTCAATATGTTGACACCGAGGATTAACACATTGGATGCAAATGTTTGCATCACATTGCCAAGACTTCCCCAACTTCTTTTATTTTTGAGTATATGTATTTTCAACATACCGTTCTTTCCCTTCAAGCCTGTCGATCGGCAGGATGCCTGACTGAGCGCTCATCGTCTCTTTGAATATTTCCATGTATTTGATTGCCATGGTCTCCCAGTCGTTTTGGAGCGCATGTTTTCTCGCTCTTCGTGCCATCCTTCTTAATTGTTCCGGGTTGGAGGATAGTTCTCTGATTGCATTGGTCAGAGCCTTGGTATCATCCGGATTGTCCAAGACTATGGCTGCATCATCAGACAGAAGCTCCACCACACCGCAGCGGTTGCTCATGATCACAGGCAGGCCCGATGCCATCGCTTCTAGAATGACAAGCGAGAACGACTCATATCTGGACGGAAAAACAAACAAGTCAGCAAGCGCCATAAAATCTGCGATATTCTTCCGATACCCAAGGAAATGAACCCGGTCCGAAATTCCTAATTGTTCGGCAAAATTCGGGTATGGGCTCTTTTCTGCATTTCCTAAAACCAGCAGGTGAACATGCTCCACTTCGGATAACGCACGGAGCACTGTATCCAGATTTTTTATGCCTGAGTTCAAATCTCCTGCAAACAAGGCGTAGACTATGTGTTCATCCAGCTTATAATCGGCTCTATTGATCTGACGTGGATAGAATTCGCTCGTGTCAACGCCATTATGAACAACTGAGATGCACCGACCGCCTAATTTTGCATCCCGGACGAGTTCCTGCTTCACCTGCTCAGACACAGAAATAATGTGCCGGGTTTTCTTTAGTGCGATTCGCTCCAGAACGGCATTGATTCCGTTGTAGACAAAGTGATAAAACGTCCTTAACGTTTTCTTTTCTCGAAACGGATGATACTTCGACTTCACCCACGCGCTATGAACTAAGTGCACACAATTGATATCAGACCGGGCATAAGTTATGAATCCATTGACCACAACTAGCTGAATACGGGCCCGACGAAGCCAGATTGAGCATGCGGAAACGATAGCAAACAACTGATTTCGCAATAAGGCGATCGGCATTTTGCTAACATTGATCCTGATCCACTCCACTTGGGAATGATTTCGGAGGTCCTCCGACAGCTCTGAGGATATCACTATCACTTCGTGCCCTTGCTTTAAGGCCTCCACAATGACTTCATAATTGACTCTGCCTTGTCCGTCTCCCTTCTTCACCTTGTGCGTAACAAAACAGATTCTCATCGTTGTACCTCTTTCATCCATGGTTGTGCAGCAAGGGAATCCTCACGAATGGCGCTGAGCAGCGCTTTAGCAATTTTACTGTGTCCCAGTTCATTCGGATGAAACCGGTCTTCCAAGTAATCACTCCATTTATTCAAGGTTTGGGATGTGTCGCACAGAAATATCCGCTTTGAATCTTTGCTGTTCTCGCAAATATCGTGCAATATACCTCTATATCTCTTCATTGATTCTACAGATCCCGGAAAGTACTTCTCCTCGATATCACTGGGAGTAAGCAGCACCACCTTGGTCTTCGGACTGTTATTCAGAATGTTCAGAATAAGTTCCGTCGTATGCTGTTTAAAATCCTCGAGACTCATCCATTGTCTACCGCCAAACACTTTAATCAGGGTCACCTTCACTCTCCATCGAAGCGCCGATTCCAGCTTTTCCATAAGTCTCCGCGCTTTTCTAGTCGAATAATAAGGTCTTGGGTCCATCCAACCGGGCCTTCGCCACCGTCTGGGCAGCCATTTCAAATACTGCTTCTGTTCCCGTACAATGGATTCCGTAATACCGTGGGCAAACACGATGAAATCCGGCTGCAGCTCCATAATACGCTGTTCATACTTGGCCCTTGATTCGTTTACCTGCATGGCGCTGGAGCCGAAATTCATGATTTCGACAGGCTGGGAAAGCAGTGACTTGAGCTGAGCCTGCAACAAATTGGCATAATTGGTATTGGAGCGAATGACACCTAATCCTTCCGTAATGGAGTCGCCTAAAAAAACAATTAACATGCTACAGTTCCCTCCGATTTGTAGACGCATATGGAAATGCGAGTGAGATAATCAACAGTAGAATATATCCGCTTAATCCGCTCAATACATTACTTCCTAATAACAGAAATAGAATCGCACTAATAGCTGCAAAGGAAATCGGAGCATAACCCTTCTCTGTTTTGCTGATCTTGAAGAGAATTACGAACAAATATCCTAATAAAAAAATAACGGCCAGTCCCAGGGGTAACCCAAATGAATAAAACAAATTTAAATACCCATTATCAAATACAGCCACTGTATTCGAACTCTGGGTTAGCTTGACCCCCAGTCCCGAACTGCCCAGTCCTCTTCCAATGGGATTGGATATCACATCCGAGATAATATATTTAGCAAAGTCCAACCGCTCATTAAAAGAGTGATCTTCCTCCAATGACTCGAACGTGCTAATACGTGAGGATACCTGATTGGCCCCCGGCAAGAGCGGAAGAATAAAGGTATACGCCAGCACCATAATGACACCTAAGGCTACCAACTGCACTTTGCCTTTTAATCGTGAACGGGCAAAATAGGCAACGATCATTATTACACACGTAATCCATCCAACCCGAACCAGAGTGAGCAGAAGCGCAAACGCGACAATCATAATTCCGACTATGCCAAACGCTCTCCACTTTTTTTGTACAATCATAATGGCTAGTGCAAAACCAAGAAACATACCTGCTGGTCCCGGTGAATTCAGCAGAGAGAACAACCGAAATTTCTGAGGCTCCGGTATTCCGACTGAGTTCATATCCGCGGTTGTCATCCAGAAATGATCCCAAGGAGGCAAAACCAAGTATTGGTATATGCCGTAGACTCCAACAAGGACCGCAAGATAAGCAAAGCTTCTCAGCCATTTGTCCCAAATTCCCTTATCGAACTGACTGGCACTCACGTATAGAAGCACTAAGAATGGGACAAATAAGCTCAGCAAGTCATATACAGAAGACAGCCCATATTTCATGAAACCGAGAATAAACCCATATATCAATGCCACGCCAATGATTTTTATGATCAGTCTTATTCTCGAATCGATCCGATGAAAGTGTTTAATCGTTGTTATCAGTAATATCAACGAAACAGAATACGGAGTCAGCATGATAATCGATGTATCGCTGTACGACTGAAACGACCAGTCGAGCAAGCGTCTTACCTCAGGGCTGATCGTCCATATCAAAAGTGAGTATGGAATAAGAACATGTGGGCTCTTAAACTGGATATACAGTCCGATCAGCATACATAAGACCAGGAACACCAATTCCAGCAGTTTAATATGCAGAGAGTCAACGGAACTGAGCAATCCAATCAAAGTACCGCTCGCTATAATGACTCCGACATGAACCGTTCGTGCGGCGTTCCTTCGCCAAGAGCTTAATCCAGAGATCCTCTCCATATTTGCCAATCACCCTATCTCCCTCAAAAATTCCAATAGCACGCCTCAGTTAATAGGCTGAATTCGGAAGAATCATGATCTTGACGGTTTGAAGTATCAATTTCAGATCCATCCACAAGCCTCTTCGTTCGATATACTCCAGATCCAGCTCCAACATCTCATCAAAACTTAAATTGTTACGACCGCTCACCTGCCACAATCCGGTGCAACCAGGGCTTACCCTCAATCGCAACCTGTCGTAATTGCTGTATAATTGAACTTCTCTTGGTAATGCCGGTCTTGGACCGACCAGAGACATCTCGCCGCAGAGAACATTCCATAGCTGAGGCAGCTCATCAATGCTCGTCTTTCGAATCCATTTCCCAATCTTGGTAATACGAGGATCATTCTTCATTTTGAACATAGCACCGCTGACTTCATTTTGATCCAATAGCTCCTCAAGCAGTTCTTCCGCATTCGATACCATGGAGCGAAATTTGTACATTCGGAATGGCTTCTCATCCTTACCGATGCGTGTCTGGTAGAAAAAAACAGACCCTTTCGGGTCCTCCAGCTTTATAAGAATGGATACAATCACAAAGAGTGGCGACAACAGAACAAGGCCGATGAAAGCCAATACGCAATCCATGACACGTTTTATTGCCAGATACAAAACTCTGGGTTCCGCCTCTAATGCCAAATCGTTTGCATATCGTTTATTTACTTCGAACACAACGTCTACTTCATTACGTTGCGGATTGGGAGACATGAATGATACACCTCTTCAGCTATTAATTTTTATTTGAATTTGAATACTCTCTTTCAAGAATCGTCTCCATACCTTGTAGAAGGGGTTTTCGGAGCTCCTCATTTTGAAGTGCAAAATCAAGAGTAGTCATAATAAATCCAAGCTTTTCGCCTACATCATATCGGGTACCTTCGAAATCGTAAGCGTATACGCCCTGACTTTCATTCAGCTTCTGGATCGCGTCCGTTAACTGAATTTCTCCACCAGCCCCCTCCTCTTGATGTTCCAGAAAATCAAAAATTTCAGGAGTTAATATGTAGCGGCCCATGATGGCTAGTCTCGACGGTTCTTGACCGGCAGGAGGCTTCTCTACAAAATAGTCCACTTCATACAAGCGATTCATCTTACCCAGTGGAGCCACAATTCCATAGCGATGTGTTTGATCATCGGGCACGTTCTGAACGCCGATAACCGACTTCTGCAATCGTTCAAACTGCTGGGCCAATTGCCGAGTACAAGGTGTATCGGATTGAACAATATCATCCCCTAATAGGACGGCAAATGGCTCATTTCCTATAAAGTTACGTGCACACCAAACAGCATGGCCTAGACCCCGGGCTTCTTTTTGGCGTATGTAATGGATTTCAACATTCGAAGCGCGCCGAACTTCGTTAAGCAATTCATACTTTCCCTTGCTGAGCAAATTATGCTCCAGTTCAAACGCATGATCGAAATGGTCTTCAATAGAACGCTTGCCTTTACCCGTCACTATGATAATATCCTCAATTCCCGATGCCACGGCCTCTTCCACAATGTATTGAATGGTGGGTTTATCCACGATCGGAAGCATTTCCTTTGGCATTGCTTTCGTTGCAGGCAGAAAACGTGTCCCAAGCCCCGCTGCAGGAATAATGGCTTTCTTTACTCTCCTCATCACCCATTCACTCTCCAACTCATATTTTTATGTAGACAACGGGTAGGCTCATTGTCCGTTTAGCAGAAACGCTCAGCTATATACTCTTCTCTGTAGAAAAGAACATAGCTAAGCCTTTCATGAAAAAAGGGCATTAAACCCGTCCTCACATTACACCCTCGACAATCATGTCTAAGGTCGAAGCGACCCACAGCGTAACCGAGTGTCTGCAGTGATATAGGTGCAGTAGACATTACCTTTTCTTACTCATTCCTCTTCTATTATCATTATCATTCCTGCCTGAAAGCCGTTTCTTTAATGGTGTTCTCTTCGTTTAATTCAGCACAATCCCCAATATCCGGGCATTCACATGGTCCAACTGCTCCTTCGCCTTTCTAAGATGATCCTTCTTTACCTTTCCGGTTGCAGCTACCATAATGACTCCATCGCATAATGCGCTGACAATTACGGAGTCCGATACGGAGAGCACCGATGGCGTATCGACAAGAATGACATCATATTGCAATTTTGAAACCTCGAGCAGTTCCCGCATAGAAGGTGAATCGATCAATTCCGATGGATTTACGGGGACCGGTCCAGATGGCAGCAATGATAATCGTTCAACAGCCGTTTCCTGAATCGCTTCCTCAAGACTTATGTCACCCGCAAGCAAAGTGCTTAAGCCTTGGGAGTTTAATAACGAGAACATCCGGTGTAATGAGGGCTTTCGCAGGTCTGCATCGATCAGAAGTACACTCTTACCTTCCTGCGCATAAGCTACCGCCAAATTGCCTATCGCGGTACTTTTGCCTTCTCCAGGCTGTGACGATGTCACCATAACGGTCTTCAATTCCTGTTCTTTATAAAAGAATTGGATCTTGGTTCGAAGCAGACGATAAATCTCTGATATTGGCGATTTTGGATTAGCGGAAATTATCAGATTATGGTTATTGATGGAGCGACGCATACTGACTCTCACCTGCCTTTTGTTTTGGAATAGCTTTCGATCGTGTGGACCTCTTCAGCTCTTTTCTGCTGATCCTTCCTACAACAGCAAGCACGGGTACTTCCATGATTTCTGCAATCTCCACTTCGGTCTTGAGGGTATCGTCCAAATAATCGAGCAGGAATATAAAGCCGATCGCCAGAAGGAGTGAGATAACAAAACTAATCAACATGTTCATCACCGGATTTATATTGATAGGCGCAGGAGATATGGTTGGATCCGCTTCGCTCAGAATGGTTATATTGTCCACATTCATAATGTTTGGAATTTGCTCTTTAAATACCGTGGAGACAGCATTTACGACACTGGCGGCTTTGGTGTAAGAGACATCTTCGTAAATCAGATTCATAACTTGTGAATTGTTCGCCGAGGTAACAGATATTTTGGCAGCAATTTGTGAGGGGCTTTCACCCAGCTCGGGGTACTGTTCAACCACTTTGTTCATCACGGCCGAGGACCTAATAATTTCCTTGTACGAATTGATCAGAAAAATACTAGTTTGAATTGTGCTTGCGTTGAGTGTCGCCGCTCTGTCCCCCGAGAATTGGTTTACAATTAACTTAGCGTTCGCTGCGTAGATAGGTGTCGTAAAATAGAAGCTCTTTACAGCGGCTGCTACCATCGCAATGACGACAATAACCGCAATCAACCACCATTTTCTCTGAACAATTCGGAAATATTGTTTAAGTTCCATTCGGCTGTAAACCTCCGCTTATTTTATGGATTAAAAAACTTGCCTTGAATTTCTAAGCTCTTGATACATTCTGTATATTTTACAATCCATAATTTACGATACAATTTGTATCATGTCAAGGTCAATTTTCATGAATTTACATAAAAATGACACAATATGTATCCTCAATGCCGCCTCCTCTTCCTTCTAACCGCAAAAAAATCAGCCTTGTTGATGTACGAGATCAACAAAGCTGATTTATTTAAGTGAATCATCGATTCACGGAACAGTATTCATTTTTGCGTAATTTGCAAGCTGCCGTTGACAATAGATAATTGATATCTGGCTCTTGTCACCGAGTCCGTCAATATAATCCCGTTTCCCGGACCCTCGATTTCTAAGGAATCTGTCATATAACTATGTGGATACGGAGAGTACGACCCGATATGATCCCACGTCACCATTACCCCAGCAATATAGGTTTCACCCACTTTGGGGATGAACGATATGCTGAATTCATGCAATAAACCCGTTTGACTTGCAAGCTCTCTCCCCCGAAGATGCTTCCAACCTTCTTCACGCCAAGTTATGGCATCGTTAAAAATATACTCCGCATTCTGGGCAGCAATTCGGCCCATTGATTTATATAACGATCCACTTTCGTACTCCGTTTGCAAAATGAAATATTGCATGGCCAAGTTTCTGTTAGCATCTCCCTGATACGGCAATGTCCGGCTATTGAACTTGATCGCCATCATCGGTGATCGTACTCCATCTGGCGTGACTTTTAAAATGACAGGCTGCGGACCGATGACCTGCTTCATCTCGTTACTAATCGGGATCGGCACTTGGTCGGCCGTGACAAGACTAATTACGCCTCCATTTAATACCGTCCAATTCGATAACACTTCCGGATTCCTCAGAAGGTTTGGCGCTGATACCGGCATAAGCGTGCGATGCTCTCTTTCCTTCATTCGTGTTTGTAAGTCGGCACTCTTGTATAAAGGTGTGACCTTTCTACGAATCACCACATCCTCTGGTCCCAATCCAGTCAAATCGGACTCCTTATCACCGGTCAGAATATCAATATATGCCGTTCCAATAGCGCCTGGAGCATTCGATTTTTTTAATACTCCGAGTTCATCGTTAAATGTCGTCGGAGCTGTAACGGTTCCAAACCAAGCTGCATATTTCTGTTTTTCACCAGCAGGTATCAGTTCATCTGGCATCGAGTACTCCCACTTTGAAGGATTCCCTGTATAACTTGTTACAGACCAAGTAAAGCCGAAGCCGAATAGTCTTAAATTCGATGTTAAAGATTTACTCAATAGTTTGATTGCAGCTTCTCCGCATTGCTCAAACTGAGCATTCATATAGATGCCGCTTAATCCTAGAACTACAGGAGCTGCCTTATAGTCATCAAGTCCACTGTCAATGCACTGATAAATAGCGTACGGTGAAAATCCAAGATGTGTTCTATGAAGGTTGGCATTGAACCCCCCGCGATGTCCGGCCGCTAATATCGTACCGAACATGATGCCGCAGAATGCTCCTGTTATACTGCCACCTTGATAAAAATAATCCCCCGTATTGATACGGCAATATACGCCAATTAATCCGTTCCAGGTACATTCGTATGAAGATACATGTCCATTGTTACTGTTAAGAAGCTGCCCAACCTTCACTCCAGATGTAGCAATATTTCTAAATATCGGTGTCGCTGATCCTGCAACTTCAAACGCAGCTGAACCTACAGCAAACATATCGTACAGACTTTGCTCAAATAACTCCTTATTTATCCAGTTGATCAGTTCTCTTGAGTTATATCTTGAAACACCATATATTCCGAAATCCTCAAATACTGCTTTCACTCCAGAATTTCGGATTCTTATGCATGGAAGTAAATCGGTTGTTGTGTCGAGGGGGTCCCAGATAATTCTCGTGCCCATTTGTCCACCATCTACATAGGGACCTGCCCCATAAATTCCTCTGCTATTATTCTCTATCGTTTGTCTGATCCGATAATCACCAGGAGGCACAAATAGCTTGTAACGCTTATCACACTTTGCCATCGCGGCCTGAAAAGCCGCAGTATCATCTGCTCTTCCATCACCTACAGCTCCAAACCACTTAACGTTAATGCCACGGCTCATTAATTCCTCATCTAACAAATCGAAATTGAAGCTTACATCGTTCGGATCCATCGTATCCGAGGATGACCATGCATTCATCTTCATGTATTTCGTTTGTCTCTTGGCCATGCTCATCTCCTCCTTGCTACATAGTAGTGACTACATTACAAATGTGCTTGATGAAAATACCCACCTACGATTAGAGCCAAGCCCAAATATTGAAACAATTCAAACTTCAATCTTGAAAACAACTCATGGATTACTATAATATAGGAACTGGTTGGATACATTTTGTATCAAATAAAAACGCACTGTAATCAGTTATATAAATAGAAGCATCTTCACCACCAAAAGGAGCTATTTTTCATGCGAATCATACTTACTTTTTTATGGGCAATAGCTCTATTCGTCTTCACTTGTTCAGTTAATTTCCATCTCCTGATCAGATATCAAGTCGTGGATTTTCAGTTTAACCCCTCTCCCGACTGGTCCGAGCTTGCAAAACTGGATTTTCAATGGTACAGCAGCGATTGGATTCTCCGAAAAATTGGCCATTTTATCGGGTTCTTCATTCTTGCCCTACTCGCATCCGATTTTGGCAGAAGAAGAACCGCCTTTTTCTGGTCTGTCGCCTATGCGGCGCTAACCGAAATTCTCCAGCTTTTCTTCTTCCGAGGCGGTCGAATCTACGATGTGATCAATGATTCGCTCGGTATTCTCCTTGCTTACTTACTCTGTATGATCCTGTTCCGCAAAAGTACAATGAGCACAAAAAGGTGAAGCCATATAACTCTAAGTTAATGTATTCACCATAAAGGATAAAAAAAGTGTTGATACAAAATGTATACTTGTATTATAATGATCACGATACGAAATGTATCAGACATACTTACTATTTCGTAATGAAATGCAACGAAAGGAAGATCGAATGGGCGCACTTGCGGGTATTTATCGTTTTCATGGAGAGCCGATTCCAAAGGAGAACAGTGAGCTCATCATGTCGGCATTGAGCAAGTATCCTGCCGATCAAAGCGCCGTTTGGCAACAGGATTACATTATGATGGGTTGTCATGCTCAATGGATTACTGAGCAAGCCGTCCACGAAATACTTCCTTATTACGATCCGCAGCGCGGGCTTGCCATCACGGCCGACGCTATCCTAGACAATCGAGATGAGCTTATGGAGCAACTGCATGTGCCGCAAGTCCAAAGGTCGCACTTGACAGACAGTGAAATCCTGCTGCGGGCTTATGAGAAATGGTCCGAACGAATGCCGGAACGACTGGTCGGAGATTTTGCTTTTGCCATATGGGATGCACGCAAGCAGCTGCTGTTCGGGGCAAGGGATTTCTCAGGCGCAAGAACGCTATATTATCATCACGATGAGCAGCAGTTCTCCTTCTGTACAATGATGACTCCCTTGCTCACTTTACCTTATATACATAAAGAGCTTAACGAACGTTGGCTAGCCGAGTTTCTGGCGATCCGTGGCGTGTTCGAACCCCCGGATGCTTCAACCACTGTGTACAATCATATTTATCAGATCCCGCCTTCCCACTCCTTCATCGTTAAACATAACCGGCTATGGATCAGCCGATATGACAGCCTGGCTAATGTGCAGCCTTTGCAGCTCCGTTCATCCGAGGAGTATGAAGAAGCCTTCCGTGAGGTATTTCATAAAGCCGTAACCTCAAGGCTTCGTCGTTCAAGCCTGCAAATCGGTGCTCATCTCAGTGGTGGTCTGGATTCAGGCTCCGTTGCAAGCTTTGCTGCCAGAGCGCTTCAGGAAGAGAACCGGATGCTTCATACCTTCAGTTACATACCGGAAGATGAATTCATAGATTGGACGCCAAAGCACAGATTTGCTGACGAGAGGCCTCTCATCAAGCAAACCGTAAAGTTTGTGGGCAACATCCATGATCATTACTTGGATTTTAAAGGTCACAGTCCCTTTACGGAAATCGACGACTGGATTGACATCTTGGAATCTCCTTATAAGTTCTTTGATAACTCTTTTTGGTTAAGAGGAATTTATGCGCAAGCGCAGCAGCGCGGGATCGGAATTCTGTTGAATGGAGCACGGGGGAATTATAGCATCTCTTGGGGACCCGCGATCGAGTATTACACGCGACTTATGAAAAAGTTCAACTGGCTCCATCTATCCCGCGAGATCAATCAGTATAGCAGGAACGTTGGAGTTGGACGTAAGCGGCTATATTCCATCCTCTGCCGTAAAGCATTGCCTTCCCTTGAAAGAATAAGGCCATCCGGATCATCAACTGAGTTGCCGCAGCTCATTCATTCCGACTTTGCTGAACGCGCAGGGATCTACGACAAGCTGCAGGATCGCGCGTTTACCGGAATTGGTTCAACAGACGATCTTCCAGATGATCCGCTGGAAGCAAGAATTCAGCATTTCAACCGGGTTAACATGTGGAGCGCCACCGGGTCAAGCGGCTGCAAACTGTCCCTTCGTTATTCCGTATGGAGTCACGATCCGACCAATGATCTACGCGTCATTCGATTCTGCTTGTCAACGCCCATGGAGCAATTCGTTCATAACGGCATGGATCGGGCTTTAATTAGACGCTCTACTTCAGGCTTGCTCCCCGATTCCATCCGGCTTAACCAGAGAACGAGAGGCATCCAGGCAGCCGATTCTATCCATCGTATGCGAAGTGACTGGCCAGCATTTATCGATGAACTGGATCATCTGAGTCGTGATTCTAGAATGCAGCAGTTCATTAACATGCCTGTTCTCGAAGAAGCTCTATCGGAGGCTCGTCAAGGAATGGATCCAAATCAAGCCTATGGCCCGTCCATTAAACTCCTCATGCGCAGCCTCATTCTGTACCGATTTCTTCAAAAAAACTTTTGAAAGGAGGTGAATCTATATGAAAAAGGAATGGAGCGTACCTGCTTTGGAGGTTCTTGACATCAAAATGACCATGGCTGGTCCTGGTAGTGCAATTCCGGATGGAGTGCAACCGGATCCGGACGAAATGGTTCACACCAGCTAACATATAAAGTCATCATTTTCTGATAAAAAGAGCCCCTATACGCCTGATCGGGTATAAGGGCTATCTTTTTTTATTCGCATATTAATCATTGGAGTGAGGACCATGCTTCAAACGTTTAAGCCAACCACATATAAGGCCTTCGGGTTTTCCATTCATAGTGACATTCCACTGCCTGAGTTACAGCCCGTCGTCCTCCCGGATGATTATGCCGATATTGTCGTCCGTTATGCTGATCTGACTGAAAGATGGCTTGATGGATCGGATAAATCGAATAAAACATGGGTATGCACTGAAGATATGGTCATGTTCAGAGTACCCGAACTCGCTGTTTTTGCAATAGAGAAGGGGACGACCATCTCAGTCTCTCCAGAGATCGAGGCCGCGGAGGATAAAATCCGGCTGTACGTGCTGGGATCTTGTATGGGTGCCCTTTTATTGCAGCGTAGAATACTCCCCCTGCACGGGAGTGCGGTAGTCATTGACGATAAAGCCTATGCCTTCATCGGTCATTCCGGACACGGAAAGTCGACGCTGGCCTCTGCCTTTCTGCAGAAAGGATTCCAATTATTAACGGATGACATTATCGCTGTGACGCTGGACCAACAAAATATTCCTTACGCAACGCCAGCTTATCCTCAACAAAAGCTCTGGCAGGAAAGCCTTGATGTCTTCGGTATGGATTCCAGGCATTTTCGGCCCTTGTTCGAGCGTGAAACCAAGTACGCCGTCCCCGTCACATCCCAATTCTCCAATAATCCCCTGCCGCTGGCTGGCATTTTTGAGCTCGTCAAGACGGATTGCTGTCAACTACATATACGTGAGATTGATAAATTAGAGAAGCTGCCGCTCCTCCATCGTCATACCTATCGAAACCAACTTCTATCCGGCAGCGGATTAACGAAGTGGCATTTTGACCTCACGGCGCGTATGTCCGGGAGTATGGCGATGTACCAGATTCAACGTCCATTAAACGAACATACCGTGCACGAGCTAACGGCCATGGTTTTAGATGCCATAAGTGAATAAACAGGTGAACCTCATGGGTTGTTTCCTGAATCATATCCTCCAGCCCTCAAACACCCCCGATTACATAGGTCCCTCTATTTAGAATCCCCAAACGACAGGTTTGGGGATTCTTTCATTATCTACAGCTCAACCTCGACAAGTCATGGATAGTGTCCGTTACACCCTTTCGCTCGTGCCCAAATGGTAAATATTCTGAGAGAATCTAATTATGAGGCATCGGCTTCAACTGAAGTAGAAAGTGAAGTTTAGGTTATTCTGATCGGCATCTGTATCATCACCCTTTAAGCATCCAGCGGCATGCTCTCAATAGCCGTGAAGAATACATCCAGCAGCTCTTTGTCAAACGTTTGTTTTACGTACTCCGATATTCGAGCTAGCTCTTCCTCGCCGTTATATTCCAGGCATGCACGCCCTTCACACCACAATACCGTGCAATGAAATCGCTGCTTCACATGCTCAATAATATAGTCTTGCTCCACACATTCCCGGATCGTTGCTGCCAACCGTCTCACACCCTCTCTTGTTTTTAGGCTCTTGCATCATCCTTATTATTCGAATTTTAAATATTTTTTCGATGACATTCATCACATGTAAACCCGTTCAATCCTATCGATCTGCAAGCCGGAAACCCAGCTTCATCTCTTATAATAACCCGCTTCCAGCTCCACTTTGACAAGCTTCTGTCTGATCCATCATCCGTCGTTACCGTTCGTTTGAAATCATGAACACCCTTAACCCGCCTACGAATAGCCCTTCCTAAGCCAGCACATAATAAACTTCATAACCGAAAAAAAGTAAACAAGGAGGTGCTTTCCATTGAGCACGAACCAACCGGACAAGAACCTGATCAACACGGTGGAACAACTGGCAGAAACGCCTGTAAACAGCCAAGAGGCCCAGCAACAGCAACAAGCCCGGAACGATCGCCGGAAACAAGCGCTGCATAACAGCGATGACAAATACAAAGAAAATGAATCCAAGAACTATCATTAGGAGCGTCGGTGACAAACCTTACTGATCTCCCTTCCCAATGAGAAAACGTAAAAAAGCGACCCGTAACGGTCGCTTTTTTTATGGTATACATGCTACTTTTTTAGGTTCAAGTGTCACGATTTTATTACTTTTGTTATGATGGCATAGAGGTGAGTTCGATGATAATTCGAGAGAAATGTACCTGCCCATTGGAGATTGCTCATGACATTATAAAAGGCAAATGGAAAACCATGATCATCTATCAATTGAAAAATGGGAACACGTCCTTAGCCCAACTGGAGCGAGATATTGACCAGATCACCCAAAAGATGCTGCTACAGCATTTAAGAGAACTTATATCCTGCGGGATCGTTGATAAAATCAAAACGGAAGGGTATCCGTTACACGTAGAATACTATCTTACGGAACGCGGGAGGAAGCTGTTAGAGGCGGTACTGATTATGCAAGAGATCGGCATTGAATATATGGTGGAACGGGGGCAAACCGAGCTTCTCGACCGCAAAGGCATCAGTTATAAGTTATGAAATCATGATCACCATACCCACAAAAAAGTGGGTAATTCACCGTTCACGGGTCCGAAATTATAATACTTGTAGAAACCGATTTTACTACGAGTAAAGGAGCCATGAACCATGAATACAGCGTTGCTATTAGTAGACATTCAGAATGATTATTTTCCAGGAGGTAGAAATGAATTATTCCATCCCGATCAAGCGTTAACCCATGCTCAAGAAGCTTTGTCGCTATTCCGGGAAAAGAATTTGCCTATTGTCCACGTTCAGTGTATTCTTCTGGAGGATAACGCTACATTTTTCCTCCCCGATACCGAAGGGATCAACATCCACGATGGCGTAAAACCCCAATCCGACGAACAAGTCATCGTTAAGCACACGCCAGACAGCTTTTTTCAAACGGAATTGCAAGAATATCTTGAATCCATTAAAGTCACGCGGTTGGTCATTGGCGGCATGATGAGCCACATATGTATCGATTCGACCGTGAGATCGGCAAGTCGCCTGGGCTATGAAGTCCTATTGCTCAGTGATGCGTGCACCACCCGAGATTTAGTATGGAATGATACGGTAATTCCTGCAAAAACCGTCCATGATACATTTATGGCATCGTTACAAGATACCTTTGCACAAGTAGTCGACACGAGCAGACTTTACGATTTTATCTGAGGCGACTCGTATTAAAAGGGTACCCCTAGTCTGAACACTTTAAAAGGTGCGGACTACGGGTACCTGTTTGTAATATAATTTCCGTAAGCCGATCTAATATCCTCGCGAATATTCCGGGCTTTCTTTAAGATGGACGATATCATGACCGGTTGGATTCTGGAAGGCACGAAGCCCGAAGGTCGGCGCAACCGCAAAGATATGATCAAAAATATCCGCTTGAATCGATTCATATACTCCCCAGTTGGTATCATTGCTGAAAGCGTAAATTTCCAATGGCAGTCCGTTATCTCCAGGCGCTAATTGTCTTACAATCAGCGTCATATCCTTATGAATTTTCGGATGGTTCCGCAGATATTGATGGATATATTCCCTGAATACGCCCACATTCGTAAGCTGCCTGCCGTTCACTTTGCTTTCCGTATTAATCTGATGTTCGATGTTGTAGGCGTTAATTTCATTTACTCTGGTCGTGACATAATCGTAGTGAATCTTCTGAAATTCCTCGATCATTTCCTTGGTGCAAAAGCAGATACTGCTCGTATCGACATAAAAGCTTCGCTTAATCCTTCTGCCGCCGGATACCTGCATGCCTCTCCAATTCTTGAACGAGTCCGAGATAAGGGCGTAGCTTGGAATCATCGTGATCGTTTTATCAAAATTCATTACTTTTACCGTATTCAATGTAATATCGATGACGTCGCCGTCCGCATGATATTTCGGCATTTCAATCCAGTCGCCGACGCGCACCATATCATTCGATGATAATTGAACGCCTGCCACCAAGCCCAATATGGAGTCCTTGAAAACCAACATCAGAACGGCCGATAGAGCACCAAGCCCACTGAGGATGATCAATGGATTTTGCCCGATGAGGTTCGAGATGACCACGATGCCGCCGATGATGAAGAGAACGATCTTCACTACCTGAATGTATCCCTTAATCGGTCTGATCTTGGAAACCTCAAACGAACGATAAATGTCATCAAAAGCGTTAAGCAGCGCATTCAACACCGAGATCGTTACGATAATCATGTACGTTGCTGCAGCTTTTTCAATCAAAACTTGATAAGCCGGAAAGATGGACGCCGAAAAATAAATAATGATTGCCGGTACGAGATGCGACAGCTTGTGGAACACTTTTTTCTCTACGATGATATTGTCCCATGTGTACCGATTGTTGTTGACGATATGAATAATCGTCTTCAGCACGATTTTTTTGGCTATGAAATTAGCCAGCATGGAGATCACCGCGATAAATACAACCATGATCATATTCGAGAGATATCCAATGGTTTGTTCGCTCATGCCATATCCGTCTAGTTGATTTTTGATAAAGTCCATTGTTTCCTCCTGACGCAGTTTAAGATTAGCCTATTATTATAGAGGAGATTCTAGTACTACGCAAAGTTCAAGATAAGACATCGCTGGATTGATTTGGAAGGTGCTTGGTAAGTCTGTAAGGTAAACAAAAAAGAACACCGATTCGGTGCTCCTTAGTCTGATTCGATCCGATCTATTTCGTTTCCTTTCCGTTACGGCTGATCAGCCCCCGCAGTCGCTTCATGACAGACTGAATTTCGGTATCGGTCAACAAATAATATGTATTCACTGTCCAGGTCTCTCTGTTTTTCAAATGAAAAATCAGCACAGGTAATTTCGGAAGCAGCCACTTCCGAATGGAAGGGCCGCTGTAGCTGATGCTTGTAATCTCCGCCCAGGCTACGGTTCGCGTACCGTCTGAAATGGAATTTGGATCGTAGGTGAGGAGCTGCGTGTCTGATTTCAGCGCCTTTGGCAAGCTGACAACCAAATATCCTCCAAAAAACGGAATCCCTATTATGGCTGATGTGATGCAAAAAAACTTACGAATAAAGGAAGTATCCATAAAAAAAGCCGCGTACAACAGAAACAGGCAGGTCAGCACAAACAGTAAACTGCCAAGTGTTTTGCCCCATGCCACGGATTTTCGATAAGATATCGCGTTCATGAATTAACGCCTTTCAGAGAATAGTGTACAACCAAGCAGAATTTTTTGCTCATTCAGATTCATCGGGCACTCTTCACCTAATATATTAAATGGTGCACATTTACGCCTGTTAAGGCTTATTATACCACAGGTTAATGAGCCACCGACCCAAACTCGGGCTGGTGACGATCTGGGGATGGAGCCCTCTGTCCGTTCAATTTTTGTAGGCGGCTTCAAGTTCCTTTAAATCCTCGTCGAAAATGTCTTGGTAAGCCCCGTCTTGTTGGGGAAAAGCTAAGCTCGCGATAATGTCTGCCTTGAACGTCGACCCTCGATTCCCGTTGTCTTGCTCTGGCGAGATCCTGATCAGAACCATTCCGGTTGGATACCCATCCTGTTTTCGAACGAGGGTGATCCACGAGGTTCCAATTTCGGCGAGATCAGCAGGAAGGTCCCCGCAGAAGGGATTCCAGTAAAATTGCTCTTCTGCTTTCCTTGAGGTTCCCGTCTTGCTCATGCTTTCAAGCCTGCCCTCTATTTCCACGCATAAGTAGCCGGTATCGCCTGATATGTCATACACGATTTCATCGCTGCCGTTCAGTTCCAACGGAATACCCCGAGTGACGCTGATAGCCGGTGACCATCCTTTATTCCAAGGTATGGCGATCATTTCTTCCGCAGGTACGTTTACAACCTCCGGCTTTGCATCTTCTTCTGTCTTCAGAGTGCACCCGGCGCAAAGCAGAATCAAGCCAAGACCTGCACAGATGAACAGTAGTTTAAGTCCGCCGATTTTGTTGGGCATCAACTCGCACCTCCTGTGTAAATACTCTACCCCTTATATTATTCCATAATATGGGTCGAATTCTTTTTTTAGTTTACACCATTCTGATTAAAATGTAATATTTTTTCCTCATAGAACAAAGAAAGTAATTCCGAACTGTATTGAGCTGATACACAAAAAGCGACCGGTTACGGACGCTTCTTCATTATATGTATGGAAGGGGTCAAACCCTTTTAGTGCTCTTTTGAATTTCATCGTCTGAATCAACAAGGAACCTAGAAACGAGCTTTAAGGAGATGCGAAAAAGCAATATGCCACAAACGCACTACAAAATACGGAGCCGCCCCGGGTTTATACCGGAGCGGCTAGCCCGCGCCTCTTTACACAATCGCCCCTTGGGCGTACAGCATCTCCCTGAGCTGCGATGCATCGACTTCCGCCGCGGTGATTCCCGCCTTGCAGGCCAGGGCCGCCGCCGTGCCCGCCGCTTCTCCCGTAGCCATGCAGCTTGGCGTCAAGCGCGTGGTCGCCAGTGCTTCATGCGTGGTGGAAATGCAGCGCCCCGCCGCGAGCAGATTTACTGGCCCTCGGGCCACCAGGCAGCGGTAAGGAATGCTGTAGGACCCGTCATTCTCGATGGTAGCCTCCATGATCCCTTTGCCTGAGGGATCATGCAAGTCAACCGGATAACCACTTCTCGCAATGCCGTCTTCAAAATGTCGTCCCGTCACCACGTCCTCCATCGTTAACCGATACAGACCGTCGATTCGGCGCGACTCCCTAATTCCGATCTGGGGGGCAACCGAGGAAATGGAGGCCTCGGCAAATCCAGGCACCCGCGATTTCAAAAATTCCGCCATCATCAGCACCTGTTTGCGCCCTTCTTCCTCCGCCAAAGTCAGTTCCTCGACGTCGGTCGCGCTTAAGCCTTGTACCCGCGTACAGTTAATCAGCACCTCATCCTTCTCCGGTCCGATAAACAGCAGAACCTGATCGCGGTTGATCGGGACCTCGGCAGCCTTCCACTCCTTATAAAAGCCGGAAACCCCCGTGAGCGGAATACGCTCATTCTCTAGTTCGGCAAACGGCGTCTTGTGATAAAAATTGTCGGGATCAGCAAGCATCGCCTTCCGAATCGCCTCCACGTCAACACCCCGCATCCGAAATTTCATCGTCATCGGCTGCGACAGCCCGTCGCTTTCGCGCCCCTGAAGCGTCGGCGCTCCCGCCAGATAAGCGACGTCCGCATCCCCGGACGCATCGACGAACATCTTCCCGTCAACCTTGATTCGCCCCGATTTTCCAGTAAGGGTCACGGACTGGATGTATTCGCCTTCACGTCCGACTTCGTCAACGAAGCTGTGCGAGACGAGCTTCACCCCCGCTTCGCGCAGCATATCGACGGCAAGCACCTTATATATCTCTGGATGGTACGGCGTCAGCGTATTTACGAAACCGACGGTATCGCGAAGATGGCCGGGCGAGCCCCCTCGCTCCATCAGGCGCTCCACAATTTCCTGTGCAATACCGCCGATGACCCGTTCCCCTTGCTGTGTATGAAACGTCATCCAAGGATAAACTCCGGCAGCCGTAGACATCCCGCCGACAAAACCGTACCGTTCAATCAAGATGACGCTTGCCCCCTGCCTGCCGGCGGCAATGGCGGCGGCAATGCCCGCCGGCCCCGCACCTATAACTACCACGTCCGCCTCCATGATCCGTGTCCTGCTGTCCATCTCGTTTTACTCCTCCTTTTAAGCGTTATTTACGCTATTCCTTGAGACCCGTCATGGATACCCCTTCGACAAACTGCTTCTGCGCAAAGAAAAACACAATGAGCAGTGGTAATGTCGCCATAACCGAAGCGCTCATCAGCAGATGCCACGATGTCCCCGACTCGTCGGTAAACAGCGATAATCCCAGCGGCAAAGTCATCAGCTTACGGTCATTAATAAAGATCAGCGGATCAAAAAAATCGTTCCAGCTCGTCAAAAACGTGAAAATGATCAGCGTGGCAATTGCAGGTTTTGCTAACGGCATCATGATTGTGGAATAAATCCGCAGCCTCGAGCAGCCGTCAATCATCGCCGCCTCCTCCAGCTCCTTCGGAATCCCCAGAAAAAATTGCCGCATCACAAACACCCCGAACACACCGCCTGCGCCGAATATAGGCAAAATAATCAGCGGTAAATGCGTATTGATCCAACCCAGCTCACGCATAAACAGAAACATCGGAATGGCAATGACCTCATTCGGAATCATCATCGTGCTCAGCAGCAGCAGAAACACCAGGCTTCTCCCCCAAAAAGGAATTCGTGCGAAGGAATACCCCGCCATGGAAGAGAAAAGCACAGTGCCCACGGTAACCAGAAGGGCGATATATACGCTGTTGCCATAAAATAGATGGAACGGGATCGTCTCCAGCACTTCCGCATAATTCGCCCATCGTATCGGCGACGGAATCAGCTGCGGCGGAAAAACAAACACATCAGCCGGCTGTTTGAGCGAAGTCGAGACCATCCACACGAACGGGGTCATCATGACCACCGAAACGGCAAGCAGCAGCAGATAATGGAACAGGTTCCCGCCTGCCGGGTTGCCCCTTTTAGCAAATAGACTAGCTTTCATTCAGAACCCACCTTTTTCTCATCTGCCATTGTGCCAGCGTAAGCAGCAGGGTGATGACAAACAGCACATAAGCCAGCGCAGAAGCATATCCGAACTCGAACAGCTTAAAGGCTCGTTCCCAAATGTTGTAGACGAGCACCTTCGTGCTTCCAGAAGGCCCCCCTTGTGTCATCACGTAAATTTGTCCGAACACCTTCAGCGAACCGATAATGGTCATCATCAGGGTCAAAAAAATCGTCGGCGTGATCATGGGTACGGTAATTCGGAAAAAAATCCGCATTCTCCCTGCGCCATCGATTCTGGCCGCCTCGTAGAGCTGCGCCGGAACCTGCTGCAGCGCCGCAATGAACAAAACCATATTCAAACCGACATTTTTCAGAAGACTGGTCACGATAACAACGGGCATGGCAAGCCGGGTATCGTACAGCCAGGCCGGTCCGGTAATGCCGATCATACGCAGCAGCTGGTTAATGAACCCGGAGTCCGTGGCAAACATATACTTCCAGACAATCGACCAGACCACCAGCGAGGTCATGACCGGAATAAAGATCAATGTCCGGAAAAAGCCGGCTCCGCGAATATTTTTGGATAACGGGATTGCAAGCAGCAATGCCAAAATAATGTTCAGCGGAACAAGTCCGGCGGCAAAATAAAGCGTATTGCCCAGCACGCGCCAAAATTCCGCGTCCCCCGCAATCGTGCGGTAATTCTCAAATCCGATGAGCTTGGCCTCACCCAGCAGCGGCCAATCCGTAAAACTCATATAAAGCGCCATCATGAGCGGGACAAGCAGCAGCAGAACGAACCCCAGCACCATCGGCAGCACAAACAGCCAGCCCGCCAAATGGTCTCCGCGGTTTAAAGGCCTGGTCTTCCTTGCCTTCCTTCGAAATGGACGGCCGGGCCCTTCAGATTTTATCGTTTCAAGTGTGGTCATGTCGCTTTCCTCCTTGTGGGGCACCTCTACAGACGATCGATGGCATTCCGTAAAGCGGCAACCTCCTTGCGGATGCCTTCCGCTTCATTGCCCGTGACCACCGCTCCGACCAACAGCACCTTGACGCCGCTGTCGGCCAAGGCCGGGATATCCTCCGGCCCGATTTTACGCTGTGTTGGCACAATGACCGGCAAACCGCCGTGTGCCGCAAGCCAACGGTAATGAAGCAGATCGGCAAGGGTAAGCCTGGTACCATATTCATGGCCGGGAACGATGGAAGCCTCAAGCGCACTGATGCCGAAGGTCCGGCCTCCTTCCACGACGCCCCGGTCGAACTCGCTATCGATCGCAAACGTTCTTGCCAATCCCGGGGCCTGCAGCAGAAAAGCAGGATGATGAAAGGCATAAATCGAGTAGAAATCGACGCCAAGCTCAGGGAGCCGGGTGATTTCCTCCGCGTTTACCTCTTCCACCGAGCCTCCGGGCACAATTCCAAGGGGGCCGCTAAAGCGGGAGCGAATGTCCTTGAAAATGTCGGCATAGCTGCCCAGCGTGCCGAAGCGATTGCCGCTGGCCCGGTGCCCTACGTTGATATGAACTTTCAAACCGTCGGCGCCCGAAGCCAAGGCTGCCTCTGCAAGCTTGATGTCATTGGCCGGGAGGCTGACGAACAGCTGCAGCCCCGGCGCTTCGTTTAATGCTTTATCCAAACGATTCATGCCCGTTCCTCCTAACGAAGCTTCCACTATTTGCTCAGCAGAGCATCCACCTTGCTTTTTACCTCGTCCTGAATTTGCTGCGGTTCACCCCGCCCGGCAAATAACTCGTCAAAGCCTGTCAAAATCTCCGTGTCAATGTTTTGCCAGCGGATATGTCCCGGCTGCACAACTGCTTTAGGCATTTCATCGATGACCGCCTGCTTGATGTGCCCGGCATCCGGATTGCCCTCCACGCTCAGGAACTCATCCGAGTTCAACACCGATTGGCGCGGCGGCACGAAGAAGGCCGACGTTTTTTGGACACCCTCTTTGCCGGCAAGGAATTTCAACAGTTCCTTGGCTTCCTCCGGATGTTTTCCCTCTTTAAATAGCACGTAACCCGCCTGACCCATCATTGGAACGCTGCCTTTCGAGCCTGATGGCATTGGCGCAATGCTCCATTTGAAATTTTGGATTTCCCTGGCTTTGGATACAAAGCTATAGTTGTCGAAAATCATGCCGATTTGCCCGGATTCAAAATTAACCTGCTCTCCCGCCTTCGGGTGCGAGCCTTCTGTAAACATCATGCGCTTCAGCATGTCCAAAGTTTCAACCCCGTATTGATCATTCCAAGTGTATTCCGTCATCTCCGGATTAAAGGGTCCGCTCCCGTTTGACCAAGAATACGAAGCGAGAATAATCCATGTCTTCCAGTCACGGAAAAAGTTAGCCCCGTAAACGTTCGGTGAAGCAGCGCTCGTCTTGATCGTTTTTGCGGCTTCTTCGAACTTTTCCCACGTCCATTCTCCTTTTTCCGCAAGCTCATTTGGCGTACTTAAGCCCGCTTGCTTGAACAAATCTTCGTTGTAGAACACCACGCTGGGCGGAGTGGAAAACGGCAGTCCGTATAGCTTGTCGTCCTGGCGAAACAGTTCAAGCGTCGAAGGTATAATGTCATCGATGTCAAAAGCTTCATCCTGAACAATATCCGTGACATCGGCCAGAATGTCGTTGGCCATAAATTGCGGTACCATCCGCTCTGATACCCAGGCAATGTCGGGCAGCTCCTGGCCTGCCGCCAGCACGGACATTTTTTGCTGATAGTCCGCAAACGGGATCGTGTCAATTTGCACTTCAATATTCGGATGCTCCTGTGTGAAAGCGTCGGTCAGCCCTTTGTACAGCTCAAGCTGCGCGGGGTTTCCCCAGGTCGCAAATTTGAGCAGCACCTTCTCGCCACTGGCTTCGCCTGGCGTATTCTTCGGCTGTTCTTTTCCGGCGCAGCCAATGAGACCCACACCAAGTGTTAATGCCAACAAACCGGTCAACCATTTTTTCATATACCGCTTCCCCCTCTATATTGTTCAAGTTAAGGTTGTGATGAGGTTAATTATATTTACATATGGTCAACTAAAAAATCACTAAACGTTCAGAAAAGGTACGATTTTTTTAGTTTTTTTCTGTTCTTGTCCACAAAAAAAGAACTACATAACATAATTTGTTATGTAGTGTTACACACCGTATTGCTCCCGGTAGGTTCCCGGCGTTATTCCGATATGCTGTTTAAATACCAGCATAAAATGCTTCGGGCTTTGATACCCTGATAAACGGGCGATATCGTAAACCTTCAGGTTCGTCGTCTCCAGCAGCTTGCAGGCTCGCCGGATGCGCGTTTCGGCGATATAATCGGACAAATTGCCGCCCCCTTCCTGCTTAAAAAGCTGACTTAGATAGGAAGGATTTAAATGCACCATCTCCGCTAACGTCTGCAGACGCAAATCACCGTCGGGGTTTTCAGCGATATACGCTTTCAGCTTCCGGATCATCCTGTGCCCCTCGTTGGATGGCGGCCCCCCGTCCTCCTCACTTTGCGGCTCAGCCCCGCCCGCATATCGATTTGACGAATTCAAGGTTAGCCGAATCTTGTCCAAAGCAACCGTAAAATCCTTACGGTCTATGGGCTTCAGCAGGTAATCGGCGATCCCGAACTGCAGCGCTTTTTTAGCATATACAAAATCTCCATAGCCGCTGATAATGACTATCGGCATCCCATGGCCCGCGGTCCGCAGCTTTTCGACCATCTGAAGCCCGTCCATCTCCCGCATACGAATATCCGTAATGAGCACATCCACCACATTGCGTTCCAGATAAGTCAGCGCTTCCTTGCCGTGAGCGGCTTCATATACGACCTCAACATCAGGAGCCACACGGCCGATCAGATCGCGGATGCCTTTACGGATAATGTCCTCATCCTCCACCAACATGAGCTTGATCATTGATGACCTCCTACTTTTCTTGTTTCGCGAACGGCAGCGTCACGGTAAAAGCCGCACCTTGTCCCAAGCTTCCATCGATTTCGAAGTCACAGTCCCCGCCGTAAATCAACCGCAAACGCTGTTTAATATTTTTTAGCGCCACTCCATGACCGCGTAATGGCATCGCCGGCGTATTTGCTGCCACATCATCCCCGGCCTCTTCCAATGAAGCTTGCAAAGCCGCCAATTCATCCTCCGACAAGCCCCGCCCGTCATCCCGAATGGTCAACAGCACCTCATCCTCAAAACGCGCCACCGTAACGTATACCGTTCCCCCTTGCTCGCGGTCTCCAATCCCGTGCATAATCGCATTCTCAATGAGCGGCTGGAGCAGCAGCTTCGGGACCAAACAATCTTCCAACCCTTCTTCGATATCGAACATAGCCTGCAGCCTGGAACCATGGCGCATTTTTTGGATGCGAATATAGGACTCCGCCGTCTCAAGCTCCTCGCCAAGCCGGATGAGGCTTCGGTCCTGCTCCACTGCGCTGCGGATCAGTCGTCCCAAAGCCGTGGCCATTTCTGAGACGTCCTCATTATTGCGCTGCCGGGCAAGCATGCTGATCGACTCCAATGTATTATATATAAAATGGGGTTGGATCTGGCTTTGCAGTGCAGCTAGCTCCGCCTCTCTTTCCCTCATGCCGAGCACGTACACTTCATGGACGAGGCGGTCGATTTCCTCTACCATCCGGTTGAAGCCGGAACCGAGCCGACCGATTTCATCCTCAGTTACCGGCACGCTCTGTTTGAAATCGCCGAGCTCCACAAGTCGCATTTTTCGTACCAGCGTCCCGAGAGGCTTGGTCAGCTGATAAGAGAAGTAGATGGCTAAGGCCCCGGCCATAACGAGACATACCAGGCCGGCTAGGAGGGTGAAGTTGCGAAGTTCCTTGGTCTCCACAAGCAGGGTCGCCACCGGAATATAGCTGACGATATGGATATCGGAATATCGGGAATAGTTGGAGACTACCAAATACTTGCTGCCCTCCATATGCAGAATCTGGCTGGCCGTCTCCGAATGCCCTGAAAGCTCGAGGATCCGGTCCGAAAGCTTTTTGGATGCCTCCGTATCCCCATCTGCGGTCGCCGTGTAGAAAAGCTCTTCCCGGCTATTTTGCACGACGATGCCGCCGTTCTCTTCCAGCCTGACATTTTCGACAAGCTGTTTGAACAAGGTCTGCTTCAAATCGATTTTGACTAATCCGAGCGTCCGGTTGGTATTGGGCTCACGGATCAGCCTGGCTACGGAAAAATAGCTTTGATTGCCGTCCAGATAGTAAGAAGGCCGATGCGGCGGAAGCAGCACCCAGGCCCCTCTCGCTTCCACCACGCCAGGGTACCAGGGCTGTCGCTCCACGTCCGTATATGCAGCGATCGCACTAGGAGCCAGGCTCGAGAAGGTGTAACCGCTTCCGGCAAAAATCTGGATACTGTCAATCTCTGGCCTGTCGAAGGTCATGCTGGCGATATAAAGCTGCATTTTGGAGCGTTCTTCCACCGTAGGCTGCTGATGCAGACTATCCTCCTCCCTGTACTTGCGCAAGATGGACAGTACCCCCGAATCATATAAAGGCATCAAGCTCAATCTCTGCATCTCCATCAGGGTCCTGTCCAAATTCCGGTTGATCTGGTCCACCAATTGAGCAGTATAATCGGAGGTTCTTCGTTCAACGGAGTTGGAAAAATCCACGTAAGTAGCCACGCCCTGCAGGCTGAGCGGAATCGAAATGAGCAGCAGGAAGATCAGCAAAATTTTAGCACGAAGACTCCAGGACTTAAGCGGTTTGCACCTGAAAGACACGCTGGCCACCCCCTTCCGCCCGTCCCGTTTATTTTCACTTCATTGTACAGGAACATGGTAGGGATGACTACGGGATACGAATACAGTCAGCATGGAAATTAGACCGGACACTGAGAAAATTATAATTAAGAAGTCTTAAAAAGGAAAAATAAAAGCGACCGAATCACGGTCGCTTCACTTTTTTAACCGGAGTCTGCTCTACTCCAACTCCAAATAAAAGAGATTCGTTGTATTATCTTTAGTAATCGTATGCGCTCCTGGAGCAAGTAACACATTAACAATACCATTCGTCATTGGATAACTCGTTCCATCAATCTTGATCTTGGTTCCGTCTGCCGAATTAAACACTAGTGTTAATGTAGCCGGTTCCGTAGAGGTAAAGGTGATACGGGTCGAACTCTCGATTTTCAAACATTGGGCTAGCGTCAAGCCGTTATACACCACGGTTCCCTTCGTTGTTGAAAGATTCCCTACAATATCAAAAAAATCACTCGCCAATCCGGACGTTGTAAAGTTATGAGCCTGTTCCCCTGTGGATGGCTCGGGCTGGGGCTCGGGTTCCGGATCCGGATCTACCCCGCTTGAATTCCCGCCTACGGATACGAGTTGAGTGGTGTAGCTGCGTATTTTAGCCATAAGAGCTGTGTTAAGGGCATACGACGTGTCGTCAACGGAATCATTGAATTGCCACGTAAAGTCCCCGTTATTCAGGCGTCCGGCTTGTGCGGTAACAATTTGCTCCACATCGCTGACGTTATCAATGTCGGCGCTATTCACTCCCGTATCGACGGTTGTATCGAAGTTATTGTAAGCCGTTCCTCCCGCAAACGCTCTGTAAGAGCTTGGTACGGTTTCATTTCTTGACGAAGCCAAGTATGCATCGAATGAGGTTGCATTTACCGGAGCTGTCCCTGTATTGGAGTTTGCATAAATCAGACTGTCCGCATCTACGATCCTATTGTTATAGGCCTTAATCACGCCTCCGTCTTCGCCCGAAAATGTCCCTTCCCCTAAAGCATCCGTACCTTGCAAGGAGCTCAGCATCGGGTATTTGGCATGTCTAAAGTAATTGGATTCCACAAAGGCCGAAGCTCCCGTTGTCACACCGACCCCATATTTTGAGACCCCGTCATAGAAGTTATTATAGATGTGAACCGATCCCAATCGGATTCGTGGATGACGAGAGTCCGAGTGATCAAACCAATTATGGTGGAAGGTGACAAAGAATTCCTCCGATTCACTCAAACCGACCAAAGCAGCCTTGCCGGAATCCCAGTAGTGATTGTAGGAGATGGTAATATAGGTCGATCCTTTTTTCAGATCCGTTGAACCATCACCCTTGGCCTGGTCGGCATCTCCTCCTGCGGTTCCATAAAAAAGATCGTTATTATGCACCCACACGTTGACGTTTCCTGTATCCATGGAAATCCCGTCGTCAGGGAACAACATGAGTCCCAGGTTTCTTACTTCCACATTCCCTACGTATCTAAGGAGCAATGCCCACCCATGTGCATAAGCGTCATCTCCGATCCCTTCGATCGTCATATTCATTTCCGAATATTCGTTTTTGCCTTTTACTTGAAGGTAGCCGCTGCTATTCAGTTGTCCGCTCATGTCGTCATCTGTAACTGTTCCAATAAATCGAATAGCAAGAGGGGTTGTATCATATCCTTTTTGTCTTAGCGTCAAAATCTCGCCGATCCCCACGCCCGTTTGAACCCCGCCTGAGCTATCGATTTTCACATTAAGGGTGACGGTTCGTGCCGTTTCGGAGGTCACATAAATAACTTGTGCACCATCCTTAAGTGTTCCGTCATCATTGTAGGCACCCGAGCCTGTCTGGTATGGCGAGTCTGAGGAAAAAGCAAACCCCGATCGATCGTGCGGCGCAACGGATAGGTTATTCGAAACGGCATTTACCGTCGAACCGTCACTCAGCCTGGCTTCAACCCTCATTACATAATGTCCTGCAGCTAAGCCTACGGCGTCCGCTCTCCAATAGGAAGGGTATTGTCGAATCAGCTCATTATCGATTTGTTGATAGCTGGAATCCGGGGCGCCTGCTTGTTTAACATATACATTGTATCCCTCCGCATTACTTAGGGGTGACCATTCTATATACGCCGTTTCATTCCAGCCCCCACCACCGATGATCGAAAGACCGGCAGCATGGACCGTACTCTTATTCACCCATCCTCCCGCTATGAGAGACAGCGCCAGAGAAAGCAACAACACCATGCCGGTTACCTTTGCAACGCTTTTCTTCATTTCATCTCCTCCTTTTTTTATTAACTCGCACTTTTGTAATCGCTTGCAATAAATTGGAACTTTCTTATCAGCCCCCTCTCTTATGGACACGTCTGTCAAAACCAATGTCCTTGCTGAAAATCAACAAGTTTTGGAATTCCACCCACAGCTTATCAGCTGCTAGAGAAGTTCCGAAACAATCATTTACTCACACCCGGCGCATTTCGCGATATTCTGAGTTAATGATTATTCGTCAGGAAAATGACACCTACTCTTGGACAACGTCCTTGTTGGCATCGTCGTGAACGGCTGAAAGCTGCAGATACAAGGCGCAGATTGGGCTATATTTCAGGCCTCTCCGGACGCAAACGGAAAAAGCGACCGGTTAAGGTCGCTTTGGAGAGAGCTTCTAAAGCTCTATGGGCTGGCAGTATCGCATAGATTTTATGGAGGCGAACCGTGAGCTTGGCAGGATGTACGGCATGCCGCATTAAAGCTTACCCGTTATGTAACGGCGTAAGCTTTTTGTATTACTCTGTTATTCAGTTCGGCAGCGATTAATCGCGTACAGATTCTATCATTACCGCCATCCAGCATTGTTAAAGTTCATCGATTTGCGTTTTTGAGGACCCTGGTTCCGCTATTTCCTTATTTTCACCGATTTCGCAGCAATATGGGGACAAGAGATCCGCTATTGCGGGATATATCGCGAATTAATCCGTCATTATGGTAAATAGCGGATCCTCTGTCCGCATGAACTCCATAATGGGCCGGTTCTCGTAAAATTACGGATCCTCTGTCCTCATGATCTCCTTAATGGGCGGATATTCAGCATATAACCATAGCCTCTTCTGCCCGCATGAACACGAGAATGGGCCGATTCCCTTAAATAAAGGATCTTTACCCACTTCCAACGGAAAACGGTGCATTCTTGTTTATGGAAGTTTAACGCCACCATTCGTGATCTCTTGTACCTGTCGTCAAGACGGCTTCGCCGTTCCAGCTGTAATTCCGGGTCTCCCCGGAAATTTTCCACAGAGATGGACAGCTGTTATACATCCAGTCTAACGGCTCCGCTGCCGGAAGCGGACGGGAAGCAGCCTCAAAGGCCTGCTGAACCTCCCGCTTCTGCTGCCCGCTTAACTCCCTATGGTCAGCTGACACGAAGAGCGGCGTGCCACTGTTTGCCAGCAGATCGAGCCACTGACGATTAAGTTCCCAAGGCACTGCGGAGGTGATGCCTACGCAATCCGCGTCATGGCTGAACAAGGTTCCATGCTGAGGCATCCGGAAGGCCAGCGTATTCACGCCCATTCTGCGCGTTCTTCCCCACGATCTGCCGCTGGTATCATCTCCGGTGCGCTGAATTTCAAACAAGCCCGCCGCTAGGTGCCCAATCGTATTGCAGCCGATAATCAGACTGTCTTTCGAAGCCTCAGCAATCGTCCGGTACAAGTCGAGAACGATTTCGGCGGTGGTGCGGGAAGTATCGCTCAAGGCGTACGGCAGTGCATGGGCTTTTCCCTTCATCTGAAACCCCTATTGCCCGAACAGATCGAAGGTCGAGAAATCATGCTTGATCAGCTCATAACCCCATTCATGCATCCGACTCATCGTTTCCGCGACATATTCAAGCACATCCGGGCGGCTCGGATCTAAGAAATGCCCGCCTTTCGTGTAACGGATCCAGGATTCCGGCACCTTCTCCTGGGTCAGCAGCGGACGACACCAGATGCCGGGTCTGACGCCAGCTTGCTTCATTTCATTCGCCAATCCCGCCATGTCGGGAAAATCACGATTTCCTATCCATGGACCCCCGTTGCAGGTGCCGGAGCTGAGCTGCCAGCCATCATCGATGACCATAAACGGACGATTCGATAAGCCCTCCGCCATGGCGGAAATAAACATCGAATCCTCTACAATTTGATGATGAGAGCTCTTGCCGTAGGCATAATACCAGTTGTTGCCCCCATATACCGGAACGCTTGGCAGCACCGGCTGGTCACACATGGAGCTGCACAGGATTCGGGTCGTCTCATACGGCGTCATATTCTCGCCTCCATGGACCTGCACGAGATCGGCGAATTTGAGAATCCGGTTCCCGAGGGTGACGCCTTGACTGCCGCTGCTTACGTCCGCCGTCAGCGTCACGCCATCCGCGTCTACCTGCCAGCAGCACATCGATCCGGCCCCGGTTTTCACGCCGAACCCGGCCGTCGACAAGCCGTCGTGAATCATGAAATACCATGGCATCACGCGTTCCGGCTGCAGGCCGGACCAGCCCATGTCTCCGTAGCCGCGTTCCCAGTGATCTCCGAACAGCATTACCGGTTTGGCGAAACGGTGGTTCCAACGAATGCGTATGGTATGCACCGCCAGCTCTTTGGATTCCAGATAAAGTCCCATTTCCGTCGCCGTTTCCCGCAGCTTCATGGTCACCGCGACATGTCCCGCGCTCCACACCGAATCCGCCGCAGGCATCAGCTTCTCCCACCCCTGTTCCGTCTCGGCCAGCATCAACGAAGGTGACTTGAATACATTCAAATCCAACTTCTTCACTTCCTTCCAAACATTTAACGTATTTGCGAATTTACCCCTTGATCCCCGTCATCGCAATGCCTTCAATGAAGTACTTCTGGGCGAAAAAAAATAGGATGAGCACCGGAGCGCTGACCATGGTCGCAGCTGCCATCATTGCTCCCCAATCGCCGTCCCCGTACTGGTTCTGAAAAGAGCTGAGCCCTACCTGCACGGTGCGCAGTTCGTCGCTATTCGTGACGATCAGCGGCCAGAAGAAATTGTTCCAGGTCCCCATAAACGTGAAAATTCCCAACGTCGCTACAGCCGGCTTCAGAAGCGGCGTGACGATCGAAGCCAGGATACGCATGTGACCTCCGCCTTCAATCAGGCCCGACTCGATCAGCTCTGTCGGGATGCCCGTAATGAACTGCCGCATCAGGAAGCAGCCGAAGGCGCTGGTAAGACCGGGAATGATCAGGCCCGAGTACGTATCCACCCAGTTCATTTGCGACAGTATCATAAATACCGGAATGATCGTTACCTGCGAAGGTACCATCATCGTCCCGATGTAAGCCAGGAAAAGCGTCTTTCTCCCCTTGAACTCCAGCTTTGAAAAAGCATATCCGCTCGCAACCGACGTAATCAGAACGCCTGCGACGGTACTCACTGTATAGAAAACGGTATTCAAAAAGTATCGATTCCAGGGTGCCATCTCCCAAGCCGTTGTGTAGTTGGACCAGGCAAATTCGGTCGGAATCCACTTGGGCGGGTACACGAATACTTCACCCGGCGTCTTGATCGAAGTCGTGATCATCCATACCAATGGCATTAGGGTGGTCACGACCGTCAAGAACAGGATTCCATACACGACAAGCATCCCGATCATGTGTGTTGGTCTTCTCATCCGTTAAACCTCCTACAACTCAATCCTCTTTCTTCTGATACGAGTTCCACTGCCAGATCGTGATCGCGAACAGCAGAATAAACAGCAGCACGCTCACTGCCGAAGCCCTGCCGATTTTGAAAAACTCAAACGCGTATTGGTAGATGTAATAGGCAATCATATTCGTCTGGTTCATCGGACCGCCATTCGTCAGGGCATAAATCTCCCCGAAGGTCTGGAAGGAACCGCTGATAGACGTTATCAAAATAAAAAATGTGGCTGGTCTCAGCCCCGGAATCGTAATGCGGAAAAATTTCTGGACCGCATTCGCTCCGTCGATTTCCGCAGCTTCATATAAGGATCTGGACACGCCCTGCAGCGCAGCCAGATAGATGACCATGTTATAGCCGAACGACTTCCAGATCGAGAAAATGATGACGGACAGCATCGCCGTATCGGGCGAGACAAGCCATTGAAAGGGATGGCTCGGATTTCCGATCCCGATCTTCTCCAGAAAATAATTCAGAAGTCCGTAACTCGGTTCATAAATCCATATCCAAACCTGCGCTACGGCGATAATCGGAAGGATGGAAGGAAGAAAGAATGCCGCGCGCATCAGCTTTCGGCCTTTGATTTTGCTGTTGAGCAGCACGGCCACCACGATCGCAATGGCCATGGAGAAGGCCACCGTAAATATCGTGAATACGGTCGTATTGACGATGGATTTGGTAAACACGGGATCCGCAAAAGATTGCGTGTAGTTTTCCAGGCCGACGAACGTGAATTGGTTCGCAAACAAATCGACCTCGGTAAAACTCAAATAAAACGAATAAAATATGGCGAACAGCGTAAATACCGCAATCCAGATGACATTAGGAGCGATCAGCACCCATGCGACCGCCGCATCCTTGCCGAACATACGCTTAAACCGTTTCATGTTTGCACCACCTCGCACGCGCTTAATCTGGAATAGAGGGTAAGGAGATAGGATGGCGTGTCTTCACATCCAATCTCCCGCCTCCTGAGTCTATTTAGATGAGGACCATGTTTTCAGTAATGGCTTGCTTTCCTCATATGCTCGCTTCATGGCTTCTTCAGCCATTTCTTTGTTATGCATGGCAGCTTCGATATGCGAAGTGATCACCTCCGTAATTTCCGTAAGGGTGAGCACGTTATAAGGTTGGTACCTGCCGTATTCGTATCCATCGATATGAACTTGAATGTCCGGATTCTCCTTAACGAAATCCTTCCAGGCTACTGTATCCGAGCTGCTCTTCCGAATCGGAATCGAACCGTAGCCGACCGCGAATTCAGCCGTTTTTTCCGGCGTGGACAACCAGGTCAGAAAATCCCAGGCCGCCTTTTCCTTTTCGGGAGTCGTTTTGAAAATAAAATTGTTCGTGCCGCCCAGAATCGTCGCCTTGCCCTTCGTTCCTTCCGGCAGCGGCGCAATGCCGTAGTCCAGCTTTTCGTTAGCATTCAGCGTCGGAATCGACCAAGGTCCCGAGATGTTCATCGCGATCATGCCGGACTGGAACCCGTTTTGCGGCGGCGAAAGGCTGGCCACTTTATACTTGTTGATCAGGTCGGCGAAGAACTGAGTTGCTGCGATGCCGCCTTCTCCGTTAAACTGCAGCTCCGTACCTTCCGCATTGACATAGTCGCCCCCGGCCTGCCACATAAAGGGTGCCCAAGCGGCATCCAGTGCTCCGCCCTGCGTCGTCGGCAGGGACATTCCCCATCTCTTTTTAGCAGGGTCCGTCAGCTTCTGTGCTGCTACGACCAGCTCATCCCAAGTTTTCGGCGGAGTAACGCCCGCTTCATCAAACAGCTTTTTATTGTAATAGAGCGCACGATTATTTGTCTCGATCGGAATGCCGTAGGTCACACCGTCAAATCGCACATTGCCGTCAATCAGACCGTTCAGGAAATCATCCTCGTTCCACTTGTCCGGCTCGGCCTGGATGAAATCATCCAGCGGTTTGACGACATCCTTAAGCGGTCCCAACCACATCGGCCACATCAGCATCCCGACTTCCGGCAGTGCATTGCCTGCAGCCGCTGCCGTTAATTTGGTCACCATATTGTCCGTATCCACGAATACGAGCTTCACTGTGGCATTGGACTGCGACTCGTTATATTTTTTAACGATATTTTCTAAAAATTTCGCGCTTTCTCCCGATGCGCCATGCCAAGCCGTAATCGTCACTCTTTTACCTGAAGCCGCCTGATCGGTGCCGGTAAATCCCTCTTTGCTCGAAGATCCGGAGCATGCCGATAATAGGGCCAGCAGCATGGCTGCAACCAGTGATAAAGCCAGTCCTTTACAATTTTTGATCACTCGAAGACCCTCCCATTCGTAAATCTCGCATTGCTTTATTCCTTGCCTTGTTCTGCAGTACAGTGCATGGATAAAGCGTTGATTAAAAGGTGATTTTACTGTAGATTAACGGTACCGTGTCTACTTTTGACAGAAAACTCTGTATTGTAAGCACTTACATGAGTGTGTGAGTTCATGATATACCATAATCCGTCGGCTGGAACACCGACGAATCTTAGCATTAAAGTGGAAAAATCTTAGTTGCTTTGGGTACAGGAGGTTAGGCTTTGGCTGGAAAAACGCATTTTTTCAATTATTTATACCGCAGGACGGTCGCCTACATCGTCTGTTCCGTCATCGTGATCACCGTTCCCCTGCTCATCCTGCTATCGGTTTACTCCCGGAATGAAATTATGAAATACAATAACGAAGCGATTGGCCTGATTAACGATCAACTGGATTCGTTCTTTCGGTCGGTGGAAAACACACAGAATATTATTACGACCGACAATAACGTCGTTCTGCCGCTTACGCTCTACTACGCGGTTCCCAATTACGATATCAGCGCTGCTACCCATGCGTTCCGCAGCATGTCCACCACACTGAAGAACATGACCATGTTTCAGGACGGACTGCAGTTTTGCGTCGTGGGTCAAAAAGGCCATTTGCCCGTCAATTCAACGAAAGAAGACATTAACGATCACTTTATCCCGAAGGACGCCGTTTGGTACGAGACATTCGAACAAAATCCGGAGAAAAGCCAGATTTTTTTCAATAATGAGCGTGATTACTATATCTCGGCCGAAAAAGCCATCTCCATCATCAAGCCGATTCCTGACATCCAGACCCGAAAGCCGATCGCTTATGTCATTATGGATATCACCTACCCGGATTTCAGGGATATGGTCGAGCGGATTCATCCATCCATTCCGATCCGGATCCACGATCCTTCCGGACAGATTCTGTTCAGCAACATGGACCCTACGAGTCAGCCGTCGGATGCGGACAGCAAGCTGTTCAGCCGCGAGGTTTCGCCGTTTACGGGCATCACGATTGAGAGCTACGTGCCGCAGCAGCTGTTTATCAAGCAGATCAGCACGATCATTGTGGTCATCCTGTCCATTATGGCTGTGTACCTGTTCATTATATTCATCATTTCGCTCGTTTCCATGAAGCGGTTTACCCGTCTTATCTATCTGCTGATGAAGGCGATGAAGCAGGTATCCAGAGGCAATCTGGAGGTCACGGCAGACTATCAGGGGAACATCATCGAGCTTCATGACCTTAAAAATTCCTTCAATATTCTCGTAACCGGCACCAAGGACCTCCTGAAGGAAAACTATGAAATGAATCTCCTGAAGACTCAGGCGGAGCTGGATGCCCTGCAGCAAAAAATCAATCCGCATTTTCTATATAATGCCCTGGAGACCATCTCCAGCCAGGCGATCATCGACGGGTCTAAAAGCGCCAGCATCATGTGCCAAAAGCTTGGGGCACTGTTTACCTACAGCCTTCAGCCTCTGGACATCGTGACGCTGGAGCAGGAAATCAGACATCTGAAGGATTATGTGTATATCGCCGAGATCAGCTCTTTTTATCCGCACATCCACGTAGACATGAATATCCATCCAGATACGCTGCACCAGCTGATACCCAAAATGGCGCTCCAGCCCCTGCTCGAAAACTGCTTCAAGCACGGGTTCGGCAAGCAGCCGGGACATGCCCCCTTAATCCGGATCCAGAGCAGCGTTCAGGACGGCTATGTCCGCATCGAAGTGAGCGATAACGGCAAGGGGATGTCTTCCGACGAACAGTCCAGGCTTAGAGAAAGTCTGCGGCAGGTTGAGAAAAGAACGCTGTCTTCTCCCGGCACCTCCATCGGGCTGCGGCATGTCCATTCCCGGCTCGCTTTATTCTATGGGGATTCCTACGCTATAGACCTTCAATCCGCCCCTTTGAAGGGAATGCGAATTGTATTATTAGTTCCGATCCGAAAGGAAGATGCCTATGTATAGAGTCATACTCGCGGACGATAATCCCATTATCTGTAAGGCCTTGGAGAACCGAATTCCATGGGATGAGCTTGGTCTCGAGCTTTCGGGCGTTTGCCATGACGGCAGCGATGTCCTTGAGCTTATTCAGTCTCATTCACCGCATATCATGATCACGGATATCAAAATGCCCATCCTGGACGGGATCGCGCTTATCGAGCAGCTGCGCTCCCACGGGTATCCGCTGCAGATCATCATCATCTCCGGCTATAACGATTTTATATATCTGAAGAAAGCCATCGATTATGACGTGGCAGGTTATTTATTGAAGCCGATTCAGGACGAAGAGCTAATGAACAGTCTGCAGAAAGCGATCGGAAATTTAAAAGAGCAGGAAATCGCCTCGCAGATGAGCCGCTCGGCCCGTATTCTGGAGCTGCGCGAATTCAAGCGGAACGCCAGTGGGCTATTGGCCTCTATCATTCGAGGAGCAGAATCCTGCGTACAGTCAGGAAAATCCTTGGCCGAGCTTTCTTTCCCGTCCTCCTACCAATGGCTCCTGTTTCAGCTGCCGCTTCAAGAGGGGTGGAGGTTATGTGAATTAACCATCGAAGATATTGTGGAGTATGAGGATGTCCTCCGTCATCGATATCGTCTGGCATGCCATCTATTGCTTCCATCCGACACCATGCTGGCTGTAATCGCTCCATCATCCGAACAGTTCACTTCGGTTACGGACCTTGTTTCGCAGATGCTTCAGAAAGACGGCATTCGATCATCGCATACAACCAGCAAGTCCTTCCGGTCGCTAACCGGCATGCAGCGGGAGCTGATGGAAACAATCGCCGGTTTATATGGGCAGCTGTATCCGAGCCGATTCACGGCAGCCCCCGCAGGGCATACCCCTTTCCTGACCCTCAAGGATCAGCAGGTCATCGGGACGCATCTCTCCTTACATGATTACAAGGGCGCGCTCGCTTATGTTACTGAAAAGCTCGATCTATGCCTCGCCGCAGCTCCGACACCGAGTCAACTCGATACCTTCATTAAGAACCTGTTCAATTGGTACTCGAATTATGACCCTGCCTATTACGGCATGCAGGAGCAGATGGAGGCAGCGCTGTTGGCTGCACTTGCCTTCTCCTCGAGACAGGACATGCTGGATGCGTTGGCCCGGATGGCAGAACCGGCCGCCGATTCAGGAAGCAAAGCGGTGAACGTCATTCACTATATCGAGAATCATCTGAATCAGCCCTTGACCTTGAACATGCTGGGCAAAATCTTTCATCACAACAGCATCTACCTCGGACAGCTGATCAAAAAAGAAACGGGAATCCCGTTTAATCAATTGGTGAACAAGCTGCGCGTCGAACGGGCCGAAGAGATCCTCCGCCGCAATCCCGATGTGAAGCTGGCGGATTTGGCTTATCAACTGGGCTTCTCGGACAGCAAATATTTTTCCAAGGTATTCAAGAAAATTACGGGAAGGCCGCCAAGCCAAAGTGCGGATTCCGAAATGTAGAAAGGGGTCTCCCACAGATCTATACCTCCCTAAAGTGATGTACGAATTGATTAAAACCAACGGTATTCACATAATAAGGTCGGGGCTTTGCTGCTACCTGGAGTGAATATGATTCTAAGACTCTGATTGCTGGCTCTGATAATCGATTACAGTGCTTCTTTGTGGATACTATCAATATATTCTGTAGAGTCTAGCGCATTTTGTTGTTGACAGTATGACCTGGAATATTATAATCTGCTATAGTGAATTGATAATAATTATCAATCTCAATTAAAATAGCTGAATCCGAGAGGAGCACTACTCCGATGTTTACATCGAAAACCCAAACGCCGCTGCTCATACTGCTTTTAATCTCTATTACGCTTGCAGCCTGCTCCGGCACTAACAACAATAACGCCGACGGCAATGCTGCCGCAAAGGAAAATTCAGAAACCATAACGCCTGGGAATAAAACGATCACGGTATCGTGGCCGCGGGACATCGGACCGATGAATCCTCATGTTTATAATCCGTCCCAGCTAATCGCGCAATCGATGATCTATGAGCCGTTGGTCAACTATAACGAAGGCGGCGAGATTGTGCCATTCTTGGCCGAATCGTGGGCAATTTCGGAGGACGGCAAAACCTATTCGTTTAAAATTCGCCAAAATGTTAAATACTCGGACGGCACTCCGTTCAACGCAGCAAGTGCCAAGAAAAATTTCGATGCCATTATGATACACAAGGATAATCACAGCTGGCTCGGTTTCATCAGCTTGCTGGACAAAACGGAGGCGGTAGACGAATATACGTTCAACGTCGTTTTGAAACAAGCCTATTATCCGACTTTACAGGAGCTGTCGGTTATTCGCCCGGTGCGTTTTCTCGGTGATGCCGGTTTCCCGGATGACGGCGATACCTCCAAGGGCGTGAAGAAGTCTGTTGGAACCGGCCCGTGGACGCTGACGGATTACAAAACGGATGAGTATGCGGAGTTCACGCGCAATCCTCATTATTGGGGTGCGCAGCCTAAAATCGATAAAGTCATATTTAAAATCATACCGGACGGCGATACCCGCGTTCTTGCCTTCGAAAAAGGCGAATTGGACCTGATCTACGGAGAAGGCGCCATCAGCATGGACGCATTTATGCAATTGCAAGCTAACGACGATTATTCGACGCAAATTTCCAGCCCGGTTGCAACAAGGCAGCTGGTTATGAATACGACGAATACGGCGCTTTCGGATAAAAAAGTGCGTTTGGCTCTGCAGCACGGCTTCAATAAAGATGCCATGGTGCAAGGCGTCACTTCTGGGTTGGAAGAGACCGCGGACAGCTTGCTATCCTCCAACTTCCCATATGCGCAGAAGAACCCTGCCCCGCTTGGCTACGATCTCGAGCAAGCGAAGGCTTATTTGGACGAAGCCGGCTGGGCGCTCCCGGAGGGCAAGGCGGTACGGGAAAAAGACGGCAAGCAGCTGGAGGTGGAATTGATTTACGAGAAGTCGGATCAAGTGATCAAGCCAATGGCCGAAACGCTGCAAGCGGAATGGGCGGCTATCGGCGTGAAATTGAATATTACGGGCATTGAGCTGACGGAGCAAATAAAACGGTTCCGCGCGGGGCAATTCGATCTGTACTTCTTCAGCAATTACGGCGCACCGTACGATCCAAGCTCGTTCATCCATATCGTAGCGGAGAAGAGCTTCGGCATTGCGGAGGCGCTCGCTAACCTGCCGGTGAAGGAACAACTCGACCAGCAGGTGCAGGAAGCCCTTGCTACGACGGATGAGAATAAACGCAAAGAATTGTATGACGCCATTCAGACGACGCTTCACGAAGAAGGTGCGCTTGTGCCCATCTCCTACATCAGGAAGAATGTCGTATACAACGACAAAATCAGCAGTTTTGAATTTCCTGGAAGCCGGGACGATAACCCATTCTCCAGCATTAGCTTAAATCCGTAATACAGGGAGGCGCATCATGGGCAGCTTTATCGGAAAACGACTTTTGACCGTCATCCCTATTTTCCTGTTTGCCACGTTTCTGACGTTTTTGCTGATTCATCTATCCCCCGTCGATCCAGCCGAAGTCTATTTGACGGCGGCACATATTCATCCGACAGAGGAGCTGCTCGAACAGAAAAGACAGGAATTCGGTTTGGATCAGCCGCTGCTCGTTCAATACATTCAATCCTTAATGAAGATGTGCCGACTCGATTTCGGCACATCTTATGTTTCGAACGAGCCGGTTTGGAACGAAATGGTCCTTCGGATGCCGGCGACGCTTCAGCTCGCCTTCAGCAGTATTGTACTGGCTGTCATCATTAGCATTCCCATCGGTTTTTTGGCCGCCATATACAAAAATAGCGTGTTTGATCATCTTAGCCGCGTGCTTGCCTATTTCGGCGCATCGATTCCGCAATTTTGGCTTGGCTATTTGTTGATCTTTTTCTTTTCGGTCAAGTTGGACCTGCTGCCGGTGCAGGGCAGAGGTTCATTCGCGCATCTTGTCCTGCCGTCCTTTACACTCGCGCTAGGGCTCATCGCCATTTATTCCCGCCTGCTGCGGACCGGCGTTCTGGAACAATTGCAAGAGCCATACGTCATGTATGCACGAACCAGAGGGATCAAAGAGAAGGTTATTCTGGGCAAGCACGTGCTGAAAATTGCTATATCACCGATGCTGACCGGCCTTGGCATGAATTTAGGAAAACTTCTCGCCGGGACGATCATAGTCGAGGAGGTTTTCTCCTGGCCAGGCTTCGGCCGTTATTTTATTGAAGCGATTTTTAATCGGGACATACCCGTTATCCAGGCTTACGTGCTCATTTCCGCTTGCCTGTTTATCGTATGCAACTTGATTGTCGATCTTGTGCAAATGGTTTTGGATCCTCGAATCTCATGGAAAGGACGGACCGACCAATGATAGCTAGTATGCGTACCGGCCTTAGGAGCCAAAAGACCGCAGCGGTATGCTCGGTCATTCTGGCCGTCCTTTTTCTACTTTCCATTATGGCTCCGTGGATCGCCCCACATGACCCGGTTCAGGTCAACTTGGCGATCAAGCTGCAGTCCCCTTCATGGGATTATCCGCTCGGCACCGATCAGCTCGGACGATGCAATCTATCCCGCCTGCTGTATGGATCGCGCATCTCACTCGGCTTCGCATCCTTAATCTTTATATCCTCGCTCCTGATTGGTTTGCTGATCGGGACGTTTGCCGGATATAAAGGCGGAATCATCGATCAAGTGCTGATGCGTTTTTGCGAGGGAGTCATGGCATTTCCGACGCTTGTGCTCGTGCTGGGACTTGTCGGTATATTCGGCCCCGGATTGCCGCAGGTGATCTTGGCGATGATTATGGTGCAGTGGGTCTATTACGCCCGGATGTTTCGAGGCATGGTGCTCAGTTTACGCGAGCGAAATTTCATTACGGCGGCAAAAATAAGCGGCTCCTCACAGTGGACGATCATTCGGCGTCATATCGTTCCGAATGTGCTTCCGCCAATCGTCGTTATGGGGACGCTAGAGATCGGATGGGCGATCATGGACATCGCCGCCATGTCGTTTCTCGGGTTGGGCGTCCAGCCGCCTTCGCCGGAGTGGGGCTCCATGATTCATGAGGGCAAATCCTATATTCGAAGCAATCCCGAGCTTATGCTGTATCCGGGCATCATGATCTTAATCATCGTCGTGACCTTCAATATTTTAGGAGAAGCGTTATCGGAGCGCTTCGGCGTAAAACGACGTTTCTGAAAGGGTGAAGCCATATGACGGCACAATCTAATGCTGTATTGCAGATAAGCGGCCTGCGCGTAACGGCAAAGACGGCTCAAGGCGAGACGCCGCTCGTCCATGCCATCGATTTGGAGCTCCGGCCCGGCCGCGTGCTTGGCTTAATTGGGGAAAGCGGATGCGGCAAAACGATGACCAGCATGTCCGTGCTGCAGCTGCTGGACCGGAAAACGACAAAAATCGAAGGCAGCATCCGGCTGAATGGGCGCGAGCTGAACGGAATTCGTTCAGAGTCGATGCGTGCCATTCGCGGCAAAGAAATTTCGCTTATCATGCAAAATCCGATGAATGCTTTCAATCCTGTTCTGACTATTGGCAGCCAATGTATCGAAACGATCCGTACGCATACTTCCCTATCGAAAAAACAAGCCTATGAGCTGGCCGTATCTTCGCTGCATGACGTGAACTTGCCGGACCCGACGACCATTATGAAGCAGTACCCTTTTCAATTGAGCGGCGGTATGCTGCAGCGGATCATGATTGCGACGGCCGTCTGCCTCCGCCCCTCCGTCATCATTGCCGACGAACCGACCACCGCGTTAGATGCGGACAATCAGCTGCGCGTATTGCGGCAGCTAGACCGTCTTCGTTCGGAGTACGGCACGTCCATATTGCTCATTACTCACGATTTGGGAGTCATTGCGGAAATGGCCGACGAAGTCGCCGTCATGCAGCAAGGGCGTATTGTCGAGCAAGCGGATGTCTTTCGGCTATTCGATCATCCGCAGCACGAATATACGCAAAAATTGTTGAACGCAAGGCCATCGTTCTCCATAGACCAACAATCCAATGAGTTTATACTGGCATGATCGTCCACAAATTGTTTAAGATCGGGGGCCCTGTGATGAGTTTGCTGAGAGTAAGCCATGTGACTCATGGATACGCCGCAAGTAGTCTGTTTAGAAAAGCTAAGCGTTCAATCGTGCTTTCCGACATCTCCCTATCGATCGAGCCCGGCCAATGCCTGGGCCTTCTTGGAGCGAGCGGAGCGGGTAAAAGCACGCTCGGCAAAGTCATCCTTGGCTTGGAAAGACCGCAGAAGGGACAAATTTTATTTCAAGGAGTCGACCTGTATGCTTCGAATGCATACGACCTCAAAAAGCTTCGCCGCGATCTGCAGGTTGTTTTTCAAGACTGCTATTCATCGGTTAATCCGAAAATGAATGCGGAGCAAATTATCGGGGAACCGCTGATGAACTATGAGAAGTTATCAGCGCAAGCACAAACACGGAAGGTAGAAGAGCTGCTGGAAATCGTCGGGCTTCATCCGGACGATCGAAAAAAATACCCTCACCAGTTTAGCGGCGGACAGCTGCAGCGGATCAATATTGCGAGAGCGATTGCATTGAAGCCGAAAATGATTGTATTAGACGAAGCTGTCAGCAGCCTTGATATGGTAACGCAATCTGCTATTCTCAAGTTATTACTTGATTTAAAGGCGAATTTTGGCCTATCGTATTTATTTATTACGCATGATATTAAGGCGGCTTATCACATTTCCGATGCATTGGCCGTCATGGATCAAGGGGAACTGGTCGTGCATTCCGAGAGTAAAGAGCAGTTTATTGGGCTGCAGCACCTTAGCGTCCAAAAACTCGTTCAATCGATGCTCCCGGAACACCCCCGCTTCCGCTCAGGTGTATAAGCATATAAGTAAGGCTTAGGAATTCCTGGTTGTACTGGATTACGTCAAAAAAGGGCAAAAAAAAGAGAGCTTCTAAAGCTCTCTGTGGGCTGGCTGCATCATCCCTTGACTAGGGTGATCCTCTGGGTACTCGTAATATTGGGACTGAACGGATGCATGCATTGGTGCTTCCATCGGCGGCACTGACGGCTGCTGATAGGGCTCATCCACATACATCATTCTACGCTGAATTTGCATGAGCCCATTCACGATGCGCAGCGCGACCCAGAACAGGACAAGGCCAACGCCTACGTACAGCAGATATTGCTGGTTATAAGTCCAATCAATATGAAAATAACTAAACAAGCTATTCTCCAAAATATCAAGCTGCATTTCATTCATCAAGATGATATGGACGACGGGAAGAGCAATCAATCCGAGTCCCAGTGAAATCGCCGTCACCATAATAACAAAGAATACGATGCCAGTAACAAATCTTAGTAATACGAGCAACAGATTTCGAATAAATAGCCCTCCGTCAAAACCTCTCACCATTCGTTTCAACCAGTTCTCCCCAGCTTCAGATTGTTGATTGTAGGGATACGATCCAGAAGGAGCAGGTAGACCTAAAATTTGTCTAATCATGCTTTGCTCAAAATTGACAATCCCATTCAACAGTTTGGCTACTCCAAAAAACAGCGGTATTCCGATAAATATTGGAGTTAAACCAATGGATAGTGCAAGTCCCGTTATCGCTACCGTAAAATAAATAATCCCTAACGGGAGAGATAGCAAGAAATAGAGGATCGTTGCATAGGTTTTTGGATTAAAAAGCACCCAATTCACCTTGCCTGCCCGCGCCATTCCAGTCGCTTCTGTTGCCTTCATATTCAAACACCCCTTATAGCTTCATACGTCACGCTCCGAGTTATAAATCCATTATACCCGCCTTATGTGGCCGACATAACCGTCTTAGGGGGTATCTGATCCTAGACTTTAGACTAGGAACTGTCCTGGCTCTGATGAACTTATTGAAGTAAAGTTTACGCAATAAGCCTCCATGTATTTCCTTTTATTATTCCAGAATCTGTGTTTTATTAAATATAGAATGAAGCTAGCCTATTCACGTTTACTACCTAACTGAAGGAGATCTCTACATGAAACAGTCATTAAGTATCATCCCAGACCAATGGAAAAGAACTGGGATAGTCACGATCGGCGGTCTACTTATAGGAGCTGGATTTGCCGATTGCCTGATTGCCATGAATTCAATCGATTTAAATCAAATCGCTAGAGGGTTAACGATCTTTAGTGCAGGTCTGACCATCTTAGTCGTCATGGATAACTCCAAAACACAAAAGGAGACCGAGAAACTCCACAAAGAAACGCAGCTTCGAATGGAAAGAATAGAAGATAAGCTGAACGCCCTTCATTAATCCCAACAAATAACGAATGCACAATTTCTTGAAATCAAAGAGCTGATGCGTCAATCCAATTCGGAGATCTAATACTCAATACTTTGTTTCGGTACAACTTGAGTCAAAGAACGCGCATGAGCAGGCTTTAAAAAGCATCATCAGTGTTATCAAAGGCCCTCCGGGCACGGGGAAAACCCAGACCAGACGATCTTAAAACATTCTTGCGAAAGTTTTTTGCCAATCTGCCACCTGAAGTGTGGAGGGAATTTAGAGCAAAGATATCTTATGGGGATCTGTATGCATGTGAAATTCGTTGATCATTATTGCCCCTATTTAGGATAACGCGTTGCTTTGATCGACTTCAAAAATATCGAGCAGGAACATAAAGATCGGAATTCCGATAATAAGCCCCCAGATCCCCATGAAGTGCTGAGAGAAAATAAGAACAATAAAGGTGTAGAACATCGGAAGCTTCGTTTTGTGAGCATACAGCTTCGGATTTAAGAAGTATGTCTCTACTGCATGGATAAGTAAAATCATGACAATCGCCCAAATGACAGTTGAGATACCGCCAATCTGGTAACCGATAATACTGATCGGAATGAAGGAAATCATAACACCGACAACCGGCACAAGGCTTAGTAAAAATACCATAATCGTTAGAGCGAACAAGTAAGGGTAGCCCATAATCCACAACCCGATAGTCGTTAAAATCATATTGGCTAAGGCAATCATCAGTTGAACCTCGATCACTTTACCGAAGGAAGAGGTGAATCGATTTCGGGTTTGCTCCTTCGTATGCATATTGGAGGACATAAATGCGATCAATCTTATCAGGGGAAGGTAAAGTAGCCTGAATGCCCTGAATGCCTTCTTTTTTCCAATCGTTAACCTGTTTCAATAAATCAGGGTCACCTACGCCTACCACGTTGATCAGTTCAGGTTGAACTTTTGTTGAATCAGTAATGTAACTAGAGATATAAATGGTGGTTGGATTTTGATTGTGTGTCTCCTGGTGCTGGTTGGGAACCTTCGAATGTACCTGCTTTATGGAGTGTTCAGCCTTAATTCCAGCCATGGCGATACACATCCCGAATAAACAAATTGGGTAGAGGGGCAGCCCCCTCTCCAAGTAATGAGAGAAAAACCCTTCTACGAAGAACATGTTGAGTTCAGACTGAAGCTAAAAGTGATGATAAGCAAAAAAGCGACCATATTGGTCACTTCAGATTGTCGATAAACCCTGTACTTTTTCAAAGGCACAGGGTTTATCGCATTTGAGTTCATTCAAAAAATAGAATTTAAGGAGGAGATTACCCCCGTTTTTCCAGGCGATCCAGGTGGATCGCCTGGAAAAGAGGAGAACCTCCCTCTTTTTTGGGTTTCAAGTACAATATCAGTAAACTTTGCGCTCATTATTACAATAAATATTTTGAGTCTCTGTATCTTTAACAATAGTATTTACAATATCATTAGGATACCGATTCAAAAAAAAGTGTTCTCCTTTAAATTCATGAAACTTCACATTCCCTTCAACAACTTCGCTCCATTTATGAATTTCTTTGATATGAGTCGAAAAGTCATTATCCGCATAAAAAACGCTTATTCCACAACTTATTTTTTCTGCTTTGGGCTGAAACTTATAATTGTCCAAAATTATAAAGTCTGCTCGCAAAATCGGAAGAAACATATCCATAATCTCTTGGGTATAAAACTCCTCTGGTATTCCCCCATATTGTTCTACCTTTTGCAAGAAAATTTCATTAGTCATATTTTCAATGTCTTCTCTCTTTTCAAAAATATGTGGAGCATTTCGCCCAGAAAAAAACAGATGCCTTGGTTCCTTAGTTCCCATTTGCTTAAGTTTATAGTATATCTCATAAGTCAATAAGGCTCCCATACTGTGTCCAAATATAACATATTCATCGTCATATTCTAATTGTTCAATTATTCTTTTGGCGATATCTTCACTTGCTTCACCAACAGACTGGTAGCAAGGCTCTCTGAATCGAGTTCCTCTCCCAGCCAATTCACTCATAAACAATTCATATCTATCCGGCAGTAGTTTTTTCCATTCATAATATACATTTACCGATGCTCCAGCATATGGAATGGGAAATACTTTTATTTTGTTTATTTCACTCACTCCTAATAATATCTATACTTTATTTAATCATACTTCTCTATCCCTCGCTGCTCTGCCAGCAATAAATTTACCATATCACTATAGCTATTCAAACCGTCTGTCTGATTATTCGCCTTCAGATATAAGTCATTTACATTTCTTGAAATACTTGAAATACCACCCTCATACTTATCCCGGTACTGCTCATTTTGTTCTATATCATGCTGCACCGCCTTGGACAGACTGGACATTATATCAGACGCCTTATCTGGATCAACCCTTTTTAGCTCAGATATAGAATAATCAAATGCTAGAAAAAAACCACTATAAAGCATCATTGGATCATCCTGCTGCTTACATGCCAGATAAGCTATAAAATTTGCCTCATCCTCATGCATGAAACCACTCTGATGTGCCAATTCATGTGCCATAGTAGCAGGCGCCAAGAAAACTGGCACATTAACATTGATATTGGATTCAAAAGTAAAAGGGACAAAAATGCCATTTATCCCTGCATGCGACATTAGTTTTGACATCACCACTGGTTTTGGTCTTGAATATAAAGAATGCTCCAAAATAGGATATTTCTTTGATAACATTTGCATCGAGAACACTGCGTGTCGTGCATAATAATCAAAAACATCTGGTACATGAGCCAAAAGATCAGTATCCGCTAACTTTTCCCTTGCCAATTCCATCTCAACGGCAAGCGACTTAGTCAATTTGACCAGTTCCTCTTTGCTGTAGTTCTCCTCTTTATATTCCGTATGAGACAAAAAAGAATATCTGTGATAGTTTATTCCACCCAAAATAGTATAACAAAAATATATTACGCTACAGATCGCAACGATTCCTAGAGTACCACGATAAACTACCATCTTACGTACACCTTTACTCATGATAACCTTGCGCACATAATAAACGATATAAAATAGAAAAAGTAACACAACCAACACTACGAGCCATTCACTAACAGAAAATTCGACCCAAGAAGGTACAAATCCTACTGTTTTTGACAATAACGGATAGACAGACTTACTATATTTTTCCGCCCAATCCTGATGGTTCTGCGCGTATTTTGTCAGTATATAAGCTATAACTCCAAGTGAGATCCACGGCAATCTCTTAAGTAAAAGCTTTTTTATAATGTACTCCTCCTATCCAATAAATATAGGATGTACGCAATGTAACAGCGTAATATTATTTCTTTATTTCAATATACTTTTCCTCATAAAAATCATGTTTATTAGAAAAAACATATTGATTCATAAAATCTATAGGAAGTACTTCATAAGTCCAGTAGGTACCATTAGGTCTATTACTTGAAATAGCATGTCGGGCGATTTCAGCAGCCACTGTACCCGTTAACTCTGAACTCGTTTCCATTTGTAAATTCAATCTGCACCTAACATTCTTTCCATTTTTCACTCCTGTAGCATCAATGACTAAAGCTATCCATTCCTCTTTAGGTTGCTCTTCTAAACTAATGTCTAGTTTTTTCATGGCTTCTTCAACCGAAGACTCAAGTTGCATTTGATAAAATTGCATTGCCAAACGAAAAATATAATCATTTGCTGCTATATTGTACCAGTGGAGTTCTTGTACCGAACTAACTTCTAGAATATCAATGATCTCTTGACTTAAATACGGTTTCTTATAGACAGGCACATCCACTTCAGGTACAAATTCTTTCTGCATCATATTTATATTTTCCGTTTTAACACGATGATCACTCCAATAAGAGTCTGTTTTTCCAATTACACTATGCCCACTCATTAATATATCTGAGATAGAAGTTTTCGTATAATGTTCCGCACCACCAATATAACAATTCACATGCTTAGTTTCGTCTAGTAAATGATTTATCACTCGTTTTAATAGCAAACCTGTAATTCCAGGACAAAAACCAGCTCCTATGTAATTTACACCGTTAGCTTTGAGCTCTAGCTCTTGCTCCTGACTCAATAATAAAGCATTGGAAGCATCAACATATTTTGCTCCTACTTTCATAGCTGCCTGAGCAACTCTATCTTTAATTACAAATTCAGGCCCTGCACAATTAATGACAACGGTACAATCAGCACAGAATGCAATCAAGTTCTCCCAGTCAAAAATATCCAAAAAGTGATAGTTAAAATTATTCAGGTTCAATAAAGCTGTAGGTTCACGCCGCTGTCCGCCCTTAACTAAAAAGTCTTTACATAAGTTCTTACAGATGACTTCACCGATCATTCCGCCACACCCGACAACTGCGATTTGCTCCATCCGTACGACACCCCTTTCATCTTATACAAGCATAAAACAGTCCAAAAACTTATTTCATACATACGTTGAGATTTAAAATACAAGACTTGTTATACCTTTCTCTATTAAAAGGTCATTATTATGTCTACTCAACATACTCAATGCATAAAATCTTTGTTTGGATTCCATTAATTCATGATACGTCCCGTGTTCTTCAATTTTTCCATTATTCAATAAAACAATTTCATCATATCCACTAAGAATGGATTCATCCAGCCTATGTGTAATGGAAATTCTCGTAATGCCCTGCATTTCACTTAACATACACTCAAGGTCACTAGCTGTTTGATTGTCCAACGCTGAAGTCGCCTCGTCCATAAGTAATATAGGTGATTTTCTCAGGAGTGCTCTTGCTATAGAAATTCTCTGTTTTTCCCCACCTGAAAAATGGATTCCATTTTCTCCACATAAGATATCAAAGCCGCCTCTGTCACTAATCAATTTCTGTAGCATACTCCTCTTTATGACTTGCTCAAACTCATCTGTATCACATTCACGAAACAATTTAATATTTTGTTCAATCGTATCATCAAAGATAAAACAGTCCTGATGAATAAAACTAACATTTTGGAAAATGGACTGATCACTTATTTTCTCAAGTTCAACCCCGTCGTACCTGATACTTCCTTCATACCCATCATAAAACCCAGTCAGCATCTTTAATAAGGTTGTCTTTCCACTCCCGCTTGTTCCTACAATTGCATAAGACTTTCCATGTTCAAATTCAAAATTAATATCATCTAAAATTGTTTTCCCATCTACGCTTAACGAAAGCCCATTTAAAGAAATTTTATTCCTGAATTTAGGAATATCAACTCTTTGAGTTTGTTCCGTTTTTGCCTCTCCTATTTTATTGAAATTCATTAATAAAACCCGACTAGCCTGCCTTTTGGTAAAACCGGTTATGAGTCGATTAATGGGAACTGTTACGCAATTTAGCAATTGAATAAAAGCCATAATCTCCCCTACTGTAATTTGTCCTTTCATGAGCTGCTGAGTTCCCACAATAAATATGACTACAGCAACAAGAAATGTTGAAATATCAGTAAGTGACATAATGAGTGACAGCAGATTTTCGTATACCATTTTTACTTTTTCCTGCTTGTTCGCTTTTGCCTTTGCCCTTTCAAAAATCTCTTTTTCGATGTTAAAACTCTTAACAACCTGATTTCCAGACAATATATCTTTAATGAAAGATACATAACTTTTATTTTGCTCAGCCACTTCGCCTTGTGCTTTTTGCATACGATTATTAAATATACTCGAAACGGCGAGTGGAATGATGCAAGTGAGTAATATACTCAATGCAAGGAATGAATTAATAATAAACATCGCAAGCACTCCGCCTACAAGCATAGCAAGCTGAACAAATATTTCCACGGTCCCTTTTATATAATCGTTTTGAATGATAGTTATATCATTTGACAATCGTGATATGTAAGTTCCATTACTCTCCTTGTTGAAGCTTCTCATATCTAACCGCAAAATGTTTTCAACCAGGGTATTTTTCAGGTTTAACGTTGCCTTTTTTGTATATAAATTTTTAACACCATACCCCACATACATTCCCACTGCACCTAAAGGCAATAAAATAACTGAAATAGTAGTTAACTTAACGATATTGTCAATATCTTTGTTAATAGAATAATCAATAAACTTTTGTAGTATAAACGCCAATGCAATAAACAGAATAGATGTCACGATACCAAGTAAGCAGGATAAAATAAATAAGCCTATATTCTTTTTGTATATGCTTTTTGAAATTTTTTCATTCATACTATAAGCCCTCTTCTTGTTTCTAATTTCATTTAGAGCATGTCTAATTTATACTTCAATTGTTTATTGCTAGATCATGTGCATTTTTCAGATATTTTGAGTGGAACCGCCACGAGCATATGCACATGACCCAGCATCATATGGCCTTTTATGCCCCCTCCACCTGCATAGCAGGTGGTTTATGGGTAAGATACAACATTAAATATTATTCATGACATCATTAAGGAGCTCTTCTTCAATTGTAATGCCTGTAATGCGAGCAATTAGAGTACTATTTTGAATGTAGAAGTGCATGCTAACTCCAAAATCTTCAGACTCTATAATCTGTGTTTGTAAAAACATCTTCTCTAATGATATGTCATCTCTACTTGCAAACTTATCAAGGACTCCCTGATAATTAATGATTGGAATGCGATTGGACATTTCATTAAAACCGTACTTTTGTGCTATAAGAAACAACTTTTCTGTAATGGCGGATTGATTAATACTGGATTTTTCTGATGCTGATAAAAGCTGTTTTTGCATTTTACTTTTCCTATCATAAATTGAATAATCTAAATTTAAAGTCAGCCCCAACATTCCCTTATTGAATTCATCTCTGTTATGTGTCAAAACAGAAACAGGTATGTTATTTAATTCTTCAGATAAGTCACTATACATAAGCCTTGATATAAATTCTGCTGCTGTATTAATGGGTTGTTCACTAAATTTCTGATATTGTAACTCATTTAGTTTTACATGAATTTCTGTAGACCTCTTAGTGTCTCGTCGAGAGACTAAGTTAGCTGATTTTTTAGCAGCTTCAATATACTCTTTCATGTTAGACTCTTGATTATTAGAAAATTCCAGTTCATCAACTTTCTTTTTGATCATTTTGCAATATTCTATGAAAGAATAGTTATAAGGAGTGTTATGTCTGTTGTTCAAAGTTTCATGAAGCATAACCTTAAACAAATCTTGTGAGACTCCATCCCATATTAAATGATGAATTGCACTAAGTACTAAGCAATGATCTGCATCAATTTCTACGATTAAAAATCTAGATAAGAGCTTATCGTCAGTTAGAAAATTCATCTCATTCACAATTTCCTTAAATTGTTCTGCAGATAATGCTAAGGTTCCTTTCACTACTGGAATTTCCCATTCATCCGAATAATCGTACTCTTCTAAATAGGTCATTGTTTGATTTAATTTTGTTCTTAACGCTCCATGCCTGGAGATGATTTCCTTGACTGACAAAGAAGCATTCTCTGCCGTTCCTCCTATTCTTATGATGTCAGTAATAATTTCTGTATCTGGTCGCAAGAAGTCTTCATGTCCTGTCAATACAGGACATTCTAAAGTTGCACGTGTTTTAATATAGTTATCTCCATAATCATTCAACTGTTCTTGTATCATGCACTTTAGATCGCCATCATGGTTATCACCGATAAATGTTACGTCTAATGGCATTTTTACTGTTCCTTTTCTGGTTAAACACGTTTCGACAACATCCTTAATTGCTCTTTCATATGCCAACACCAATGTTTGAGCATCTTCGTCGGAATACAATCCAGTATCATATATGATGTCAAATTCAAGTTGCCCATTTAAAACAGCCCCGTTTAGAGACAAACCCATTCCTGATGAATTTTTTTCTGACATACTTCTTCCTAATGGCATTTCCGACATGGATATGCCTTCAATTCTGTCTATCTCATTATCCAATTCTCCAAGATAATTGAATGTTACGGCTGCGCTCATCTCAAGTCCACTATGCTCACCAAGATATCTCAAAACTCCATATCCAATTCCATGATTAGGGACCTGTCTTAATGTCTGTTTTGTCTCCAAAATGCTTTCTTCAACAGTATCTTTTGTCTCCAAAATAATAGGATATACACTTGTAAACCAACCAACTGTACGATCAATGGCGATCTCTCTATCTATTGTCTCTCTACCGTGACCCTCCATTTCTATGGTTAGGTACTTAGAGTTTCTCCATTCTTTTACTGCAATGGTCAGCGATGCCAGTAACAAGTCGTTTATTTCGGTTTTATATGTCTTTCCAGCTTCAAGTAACAACTTTTTCGTCGTTTCAGAGTCCACTTTCACTACTTTATTTTTATATTGACCACTTGCTGTTTGTGTACTCTTGAATGTCTCCGTACTATTTGATTTTTCTGATATATTTTTCCAGTATACTATTTCATTTGAAAGCACTTCACTCTTAGCATATTGTGTTAAAGCATTCGCCCATTCCTTGTACGAAGCCGTTTTCATTGGCAGCTTGATTTTACCTGTCTCTTGGATTTGTCGATATCCACTAAATAAATCCTCCAACAGAATTCTCCATGATACACCGTCTATGACCAGATGATGTACACAAATTAGTAAATGATCTCCACTGCCTGAATGGAACAGTCCTATTTTTACCAAGGGTCCTTTGGCTAGGTCTATGCTTGCCTGTAATTGATCGCTGGCATACTCTATCTCTTTCGATGGATCTTGCACTTTTGTATAATCTTTTTCATACCAATCATATAGCTTGCTTTCCTCTGTAGACAGCGTGATTTGACGTTGTTCGTTATATACATTTCTTAAGGCGTCATGATGTTTAATGATTTCAGTAATTGCTGTCTTTAAACTAGGTATGTCAAACGGCTCATCACTTCTTAACATTAAGGCCTGATTAAAATGATTGGGTACCATGTGATCCTTATGGAAAAATTCTAGTTGTATAGGAGTTAGTGCACTTTCCCCATTGATTTCTCCCTGTTCATATACTTGGCTTGCTTCTCCCCTTTGAATATTTTCCCCAATCTTTCTTGGTGTCTGCTGATACATTAATGCTGCGAAAGAAAGCTTATAACCTTTTTCCCGTAACCTCGAAACAGCCTTAATCGCTTTAATAGAATCTCCACCAAGTTCAAAGAAACTGTCCTCTATTCCAATTGGAGATATGCCTAAGATTTCTTCAAATACGTCCGTAATGACTTT